>NZ_JAOAKP010000070.1 GCF_026419855.1 Methanothrix sp. | reverse complement strand
CTTTGCTTCCTGGGATTCCTGCAGCTGGCTGCATTTCTCATCATCTGGAGGAGACTGTGAATTTTGAGACGACTTCAACTTCATCTCAAATGCTTTCATCCTTTTGGCACGCCTCTAATGTCGCATGCGGCGGTTTCAAAATAAACACATCTCAGGGAGCCAGTCCATCAAAATCAACTCAAAGAAGGTAGACTACCCAACTGGAACGATGGCGAAATAATTTCAGGACACCACATGTCTATCAATTTCAGAGAAACATTTATATAGTAGTTCCATTCCCATACTAACAAAAAGTTAGTAAAACGAGGTTAACAATAGTCACGGGGGTACAAACAGGATAAAATTTTGTACCTGGCCGTGATACTGTATATGGAGGTATCGTATGACAGAGGAGGTAGTTCTGAAGGTCGGGGAGGCACGGGCTTCCGATGTTGGAAGAGGAATTGTGCGCGTTGATCCTGCTGTTATAAGGGAGAAGGGCTGGCAGGCTGGGGACGTCATAAGCATCCGGGGGAAGAAGCAGACTGCTGCGCTTCTCTGGCCCGGCTATCCAGAGGATACAGGGACAGGCATAATCAGAATGGACGGCACGCTCAGGAGAAACGCCGGGGTCACCATAGATGAGAAGGTTCCTGTCAGGATCATCCAGGCAGCTCAGGCCGAGACTGTGGTATTCGCTCCCACCGTTCCGCTCCGCATAACAGGCGGAGAGGAGTACCTGAAGAGGTACATGGAGGGCAGGGTGATCTCGAGAGGGGATGTTATAGAGCTCAACGTCATGGGGCGAAAGATCGATCTCGTCGCTGTGAGGGTCACGCCCCCCAGAGACGCTGTTGTGATAGTAGACCGCACCAGGATAGAGCTCAGCGAGAAGCCGGCGAAGGAGGAGAAGATGATACAGCGTGTGACCTACGAGGATATCGGCGGTCTGAGCGCCGAGATCAAGAAGGTCAGGGAGATGATAGAGCTCCCGATGAAGCACCCCGAGCTCTTCGAGCGACTGGGCGTTGAGGCTCCGAAGGGCGTGCTTCTACACGGTCCTCCAGGCACCGGCAAGACACTGCTGGCAAGGGCTCTCGCATCCGAGACAAATGCCCACTTCGAGACCCTGAGCGGCCCTGAGATAATGTCCAAGTACTACGGCGAGTCGGAGGAGCGCCTCAGGCAACTATTCAAGACAGCAGAGGAGAACGCGCCCAGCATAATCCTCATAGATGAGATCGACTCGATCGCCCCCAAGAGGGAGGAGGTCACGGGCGAGGTTGAGAGAAGGGTTGTCGCCCAGCTCCTTGCGCTCATGGACGGGCTGGAGTCGCGCGGAAAGGTCGTGATAATAGGGGCCACAAACAGGCCTGACGCTCTCGATCCTGCGCTCCGCAGGCCGGGCAGGTTCGACAGAGAGATCGAGATCGGAGTGCCGAACAGAGATGCCAGGCTGGAGATCCTCCAGATACACACAAGGGGTATGCCGCTGAGCTCTGATGTGGATCTCGGAAAGCTGGCTGACATAACACACGGTTTTGTCGGAGCGGATCTTGCTGCACTCGCAAGGGAGGCCGGCATGCGCGCTCTGAGGCGTGTGCTGCCTGAGCTGGATCTCGAGGTCGAATCGATACCAGCTGAGATCCTGAACAAGATCGAGGTGACAATGGCAGACTTCATGGACGCCCTGAGGGATCTCGAGCCTTCAGCGATGCGTGAGGTGCTTGTGGAGTCGCCGAACGTCCACTGGAGCGATATTGGTGGCCTCAAGCAGGCAAAGCAGGAGCTGATGGAGGCTGTGGAGTGGCCTCTGACATACCCGAAGATCTTCGAGCACATGAAGGCCAGTCCGCCAAAAGGGATACTCCTCTACGGACCGCCGGGCACAGGCAAGACGCTGCTTGCAAAGGCTGTGGCGACAGAGAGCCAGGCGAACTTCATAAGCGTCAAGGGCCCGGAGTTCCTGAGCAAGTGGGTCGGAGAGTCTGAGCGCGCTGTCAGGGAGACATTCAGGAAGGCAAAGCAGGCTGCGCCAGCGGTGATCTTCTTTGATGAAATAGATGCCATCGCTCCGATGAGGAGCTCCGGATCAGCAGACTCGCATGTGACGGAGAGGGTGATAAGCCAGATACTCTCTGAGATGGACGGGCTGGAGCCGCTGCACAACGTGATAGTCATAGCGGCGACGAACAGGCCTGACATAATCGATCCAGCGCTCCTCAGGCCAGGAAGGTTCGACAGAATGATAGAGATCGGCCCGCCTGATGAGGAATCGAGGCTGGAGATACTGAAGATTCACACAGCAAACAGGCCTCTCGCAGACGATGTCGATCTCGCCGAGATCGCAAAGCGCACTGAGAACTACAGCGGCGCGGATCTGGCAGCGGTGTGCAGCGAGGCCGTGATGCTCGCGATCAGGGAGTACGTGCTCGCCGGCAAGCCACAGGATGAGGAGTCGCTGAAGAACCTCAAGGTGGAGCGCAGGCACTTCGAGGAGGCGCTGAAGAAGGTCCGGCCGAGCCTGAAGGATGTGCGAATACATTACACGCTCCCAAGATGAGCGGGTTCCCCTATAAGGATGCAAAATGTTCGTCCCGTTCCCCAGGGGGACGGGCTGCATCCGCTTTTTTCTGTAACCTGCTGGTCTCTGTTTGGACGGATCATGCAGGCTGGGTTCCTGGAACGCTCATTCCTCCGTAAAACCGGTTGCAGAATAGAGATGCTCACAAAGGAAATACATGAACCGCTGCATTTAATTTCTGGCTCGCATCCTATGGGCGATCATGAGCAAGATTGGAAAATCGATAAGGCTTGAGCGCATAATAGACAGAAAGACGAAGAAGACAGTCATAGTCCCGATGGACCATGGACTCACAGTCGGTCCCATACCGGGGCTCATCGATCTGGCAGCTGCAGTGGACAAGGTCGCGGAGGGTGGCGCAAATGCTGTCCTCGGGCACATGGGCCTGCCGCTGTACGGCCACAGAGGCTATGGGAAGGATGTCGGGCTCATAATCCATCTATCAGCGTCCACATCGCTTGGCCCGGATGCGAACCACAAGGTGCTCGTGACCAGGGTTGAGGATGCGATAAGGGTTGGCGCAGATGGAGTCAGCATCCATGTGAATGTGGGCGCCGAGGATGAGGCGGAGATGCTGCGCGATCTTGGCATGGTCGCGAGGAGGTGCGATCTCTGGGGCATGCCTCTTCTCGCCATGATGTATCCGCGCGGTGCGAAGGTGAGGTCAGAGCACAGTGTCGAGTATGTGAAGCACGCGGCCAGAGTTGGGGCCGAGCTGGGCGTTGATATAGTCAAGACAAACTACACAGGCTCACCTGACACATTCAGAGAGGTTGTCAGAGGATGCCCCGCGCCGGTGGTCATAGCAGGCGGCCCGAAGATGGATACTGAAGCGGATCTCCTCCAGATGGTCTATGATGCGATGCAGGCTGGCGCTGCCGGCATCTCCATTGGAAGAAACATCTTTCAGGCGGATAATCCGACACTGCTCACCAGGAAGCTCTCAAAGATCGTGCATGAGGGCTACACACCAGAGGAAGCCGCAAGGCTGAAACTCTGAAACCCCGCGGGATCCTCTTTTTCCTGAACTACTCATCATTTAGGCGAGGTGAGACGGAACTGTGGCGAATGATGCTGCTTTTCCTAGAAGATAACTGTGCCATTACCCACAAATAATCAGTATGCTGCATATCCATATGCCTAAATATGGGGAGCTTAGGTTGTAGATATCTGATTGCGGCTGTCGCTGGGACCGCAATCCCACGCAATCATTAAAATGATGTATGCCTGTGCCAGGCGCATCAAGCTGATTCAACGGCCAGCATGAAAGAGCACGTAGCTCGCAGGAAATCTGCCTCAGCCCCTCAGCGCGGACACATGCCGTCCCCGGAGAAGGGGAGCGGAGTGTTCCTACTCCCTCCGGTACATCCCCGCTGCAACCATGAGAAGCACCAAGAGCACGAGTGCTATCCCGAAGAGTGGCGCTCCTGATACAGAAGGTGCCTCAACAGTGACATTCTCCATAACGTATCCTCTCACATCCACGGGCTCTGATTCAGGATGCTTCTTCATATCAGACCCGACACCCTGGGGGAGCGTGGTGTTCTCTCCATATGGATGCCTTGAACGCGAGGAGCTCCCCGACCTCACAGGCTGAGCGATCGAGGATTTCTCTGAAGGAGCAGGAAGCATTCCGCTCATGTACTCCTTCAAGAGAAGGTTGCCGCATGTGTGATGGCAGCAGGCAACCCCGTAATCCTCGACAAGATCCCTGTACTGCTCCGCCAGATCCTCCAGGACCTCAGGAGATGGATGCCACCTATCCTTCCTCGCAGTCTCAAGAAGCCTCGCATCAATCACCTGCGCCGCCCAGGGGTTGTTCTTCCGGAAGAACTCCTGCAGCCCAAGATCATATTTGTCATCCACATATATCTCGTGAACCTCATTCCATGTGTTCTCACTCACAAGCTCAGGCACCGTCGCCTCCCATCCCCATAGGTACTCGACGAACCTGTCCATCTCTCGCGCCCCGGAGTAGCCCTGCTCCATCATCCCCTGGATCCATCTGGGGTTGTAGTATCTTGTCCTCAACTCCCTCGAGAAGAACCCTCCAAGCTCATGGACCCTTTCCTTCCTGGGATCTCTCGCATCTGTCACATACATATCCGGGGTGGAGCCGGTCACGGTTCTGACGGCGAGAGCTATTCCGCCAAGATACTGGAAGACGTCATCATTATCGATGAATCCGTAGAGGTTGGAGTTCGTGTGATGGACAGCAGCATCCACTCCTTTAAGGTTCGCGCTGTAAACCTCCATCTGCTGCTTCAAGGACAGGGACCTGCCAGAATCGAACCTCCCGCCCCAGATACCATCGCCGTAGATATATGACATCCTGGATATGAACAGTCTGCCGAGTTCTGAATCGTTCTCCCATCTGTCGCTTGCAGATACCGGCGCGTCGAGGTTCGGGCCGTATGTGCCTGCTGCCTCGAGAAAGATCCTGGATCTGGAGAGAAACTCTGCCTCCTCTGCGGTGCAGTTGACGGTCTGTAGAAGCATGTCCCTCAGCATCTCGGAGTTCTCCTTGATGTAATTCGGGTATGCTGTATCCGTATCGTTTGCAGCGAGCCGTATCGCCTTATCGATTAGAACTAGCTTCTCCGGGAAGAGATCTCTGTAAAGACCGGACGGAACCACAAGGACATCTATCCTTGGCCTGCCAAGCTCTGATAGTGGTATCAGCGCGACATCACTCACCCCGCCATAGGCATCATAAACAGGCCTGGCGCCAATTAGCTGGAGGATCTCAGAGTCGACGACCCCATGGTCTGTCATCGCCCACGCCCACAGGACGACTGCGATCTTTCTCGGGTATGTGCCGTTGTGCCTCAGCCTGTACTCCTCAATGAGCTCTTCTGCGAGTTTGCTCCCGACCTCCCATGCAGCAGACGTCGGAACCCTTCTCGGATCCACAGACCTGAAGTTTCTGCCCGTTGGTAGCACATGCGGATCCCTTATCGGATCGTCAGCCGGCGATGGAGGTATGTAGCATCCGTCCAAAGCGTTAGTCGTATTCGTGAGCTCTTTGTCACAGCTCATGAGACCATCAGCGTACATTAACGAGATATTCAGGATTTCCGTCAGGTTGGATCGGGTCTCGCCGAGAATAAGCTCCTGAGCAGCTCCTGGGGAGGAGCCGTTTATCACGACCTCGTAAAGAAGAGAGGAAGATACGTTTTCGATCTGATCTTCATCAGAAGAGTTAAGTGCCATCTCAAGCTCCTCCTGATAAGAATCGCCGAGCATCGACCGCACCATGGCAACCAGCGACTCATTATCGTAGGGCTGGCCGAATGTGTGGAGCCCGTAGGGCATGAATGAGCTCTTCAGCTCCTCCAGGTAGCCCTCCAGCTCCGGCAGGAATTCCTCAAATGCATCAGGCTCCTGGAGAGCGCTCAGGTTTGCGCCGAGATCCTCATCCAGATGTAGTTCACTGCAAGTCTCCAGTATCTTCCCCCTGTACTCGTTCTTTACACTCTCATTGAGCACGTTCCTGTACTCGTATATGCTCTCCTTCAGATCCGAGAGGTTTCCGTAGAGGCCTGCGGCCACGATCGGCGGAGTGAGATGAGAGATCATCACAGCATCCCCGCGCCTCTTCGCCTGCGTTCCCTCTGCGATGTTGTCCACAATGTACGGATAAACAACAGGCATGTCCTTAACTAGAAGCGCAGGCCAGTCATCCCAGCCGACCACCCCCTCTCTGCCTGGAAGCCACTCCTGGGTCCCGTGCTTGCCCAGGTGGATGATCGCGTCCGCGCTGAATCCGTACTTGAGCCATAGGTAGAACGCTATGTACTGATGGTGTGGGGGCACATCGGTGGAGTGGTAAAGGACCGTGCTGTTCTCAAGCCATCCCCGGCTCGGCTGCGGCAGCAGAATCACATTCCCGAAGGAGAGCTTCGGTATGACTATGTATGAGCCGCTGGAATTCCTGAAAACCATGATCTCCCCTGGAGGAGGACCCCAGTGATCGATGACCTCCTTCTGCCGATCCGCCGGAATCTCCTTGAACCACTGCAGGTATAGATCCGCGGGGATCAGTGTGGCGTTTCCGCCATTGACCATCGCCTCAAGTTCTCCAGGCGCCCATGTGCCGATGTTCGTTCCCTGGTGCGCCAGGAGATCGACCAGGATCCTCTCATCAGGCACATCACCCTCGATCCTGTAACCCAGGCTCCTCATGTGTTCCAGGATGTTTCTGAGGCTCCTCGGGACGTTAAGGTAGCATCCCTCTATGTTGTCCTTCCCGCCCCCATGGTTGTAGTAGATTATTGCGACCTTCTTCTCTGAGTTCGGCTTTTTAAGTCTGGTCTGCGCCATGGCACGATCTGCGATCCGCTCGACCTCAGGCTCTATGGATGTATACACGGTATAGTTCTTCCCGGAAATTGCGATTGGATCGAATATCCCGTCCATCTCAGGGAGCGCGACCTGGAAGTACAGCTCCATAGGGTTTATGCTGGAGTTGAGCCAGTCCTGAGGCGACTGGTAGTAGAGCCGCATGCCTCTGAGCACCGGCACGTTCAGCGACTCCAGGATCTTAACGCCCCTTTCAGGGTCTCCGTAGCTCAGGCGGAATGGCTTGGTGACTACGAGCAACGCGATGCGCAGACCGGGACGCCCAAGAGGGACGTCTTTGATCTGTGTGTGAAGGCTGTC
>NZ_JAOAKP010000069.1 GCF_026419855.1 Methanothrix sp. | reverse complement strand
GCTTGGAGAGGCACTGTTCCCGCTATGTGCTCCTGGCGAATGAATGAGTGCATCCAGCAACCAGTACGCTTGCCCCCTAAGTTGCTGAACACACAAGAGCGATCATCCGTATGATATCCAGGTTGCCGATCGAATGCAAATGGGGGTGGGATCATCCCCCGAAGATCTCCGGATACTTCCGGATCTGCTCATCCAGATCCTCATCGTAGCGGATGACGACGACCCTGTAGCCCCGCGCAAGAAGCTGACGTCGCAGTTTCTCATCGTAAGCACGCTGCTCTGGCATATCATGGACCTTCCCGTCGCAGAAGACGCACACGTTCGGCTCGTAGAAGAAGTCTGGGATGCACCACGGCTCTGCAATCGATCTCTGTGCGTCGTCGGGCAGACGGTAGCCACCCTGATAGAGGGCGTCGATCAGTTTTCGCTCTATGTCCGACCTGCTGTCAGTGTAGCTTCGAAGCCATCTGTAGTGCTCCTCACGCGTTCGAGTACCGTGCTTGAGTTCCAGCCGTTGACTCCTGAGATCTAACAGAAAGTCGCGAACGCTGTGGCGATCAAGCAAATGGGCCACTGTCTGGTTGGAGTAGCTGAGCAGGCACTCGTAGCATGCCAGGTGATCCTCCTCTGCCTTGTCATCTCCAGTTTCCGGATCGAAGTGCAGGATCTGCAGCGCCTCTCTGGCAACCTCTGCCAGGGCATCCGGATCACTGACCAGCTGGCGCAGCACACCAGCACCACCCTCAGCAGCCTCGTAGAATACAATAGCGCGGCCATCACCCTCTCCGAGAAGCTCTGCCACCAGCTCTGAATCCTCCAGCTGGTACACCTGCTCGATCGCCCGTTCAAGCGCGAACCTCATGCTCGTCATGAAGATGATATCATCTCGCAGCGATTGATCCTTAATGCACATGCGCAGGAGGTTCTGAGTATCCTGCACGCACAGCTTCACGCGCTCAACTGCAGAGCGGTCGGTGGTATGGTGATTATTTTCCATGCTGCTCTCGGAGACTATCTCCCCTTTCTCCATATCCACGGGGAATCCCTCCACGCTGCGGGACCGCCAGCCGTGGTTTATGATCAGTATCGTGGCTGATGGTGCATACTGGATTTCCAGCATAGTATTCGCCTGGGCGATCACGAGCCGATGAGCGCTGGAATCCGGTGCGAATCGGTATACCATCTGCAACCTGTATCCCCTGCGTGTGCGCTCCTCCTCGTTGCAGGTGATCCTCTCGCGCCTGCGGAGGGCGACGTTGGGCATCTCCAGAAGCGATACGACTGATGAGTTGGAAGCGTCGAAACGGATACCACAGACCGGGCAGAGATCGTCGCCGATATCAGCAAAAGCAGAGCATATGTTGCAGATCTTCTTCTGCATCCGGCGCTGCTCCAGCCCGCCTGGAGGAGACTGGAACCGATCGACCTCCCATTTCGATCCTTCATGGTAGACTATGTTTTCGGGCCCGAACTCACGTATCGCCAGGAAGCGCGGGCGTGCGATGAACTCGCCCTGACCGCGGCGTGGCACCCATGCCCTCACAGGGAGCGCGGGGAAGTTGTATCCGGGAAGAAAACCCTCGCTGGCAAGATACCTGTATGGATAGAAGTCACTCTCCTCGCGCGCCACATCCTGCTGCAGGAGCAGGTTGCGCTGACGAAGGGCTTCATCCTGCAGTCGCTTGGCTCTTTCCTGGATCGTTTTATCATGCTGCAGCATCATTCTGTATGCTCTGTCGAGCTGGCCGCTTGCTGCGCGGTAAAGCTCACGCCATCTGTCGAAGGCACGGTCGAATGTGACCGGGGCCTCCCTTATGACTCGATCGAGCCAGTCGTCTGTGAACCAGCCGGAGCTTTTCAGCTCTTCTCGATCATAGGCGAGTATTGCCTCTATCCTGGATCTGAGCTTGCCCAAAGCCGGATCGCTCAGATGGAGCTTTGCCGCGACCTCATCTTGCAGCGGCAGTTCATCATGTTCAAAATCGATGACATTCTGCACCGACTGATGAAGCTGCAGGTCGACCGTGGCCAGCCATTCAGCATGCAGATGTGCACGGATAAGTGCCTCGTTGGTGAGATCGATGCGCGGAGCCTGCACGCTTCCTGCCACCATCTCCTCACGGTTGCGGAAGAAGTACTGGTCGTGCGGGCTGTAGGCGCCACAGTAAGCCACGATCAATCCTGCCTGGCCCTGACGGCCTGCCCTGCCGCTTCGCTGTGCGTAGTTTGCGGGCGTGGGAGGGATGTTGCGCATGTGCACCGCGTCCAGGTCCGCGATATCGATGCCCAGCTCCATGGTCGGCGAGCAGACCAGGTATGGCAGTGGTTTTTCATGTTTACAGTTTTCCCTACCTCCACCATCATCTTTACCATTTCCACTGCCATCTTTCCCATCCCTGCGGCGGAACCGGCACTCACGCCGCTCGCGCTCGTCTGGTGCCACCTGAGCTGTGTGCTCCCGCGCCTCCAGAGAGGCCAGCTCTGACTCGGAATCCATGTAAAACTCCTGGAAGAAGCGGTTAACCTGGGGACGCCAGTCTGTCGCGCGTCTCGTCCACACAGGATCTGGTTGGGGCGGGCTGCCGTCGCCCAGACGCCAGATGATACATCCGGCGTTCAGACGGTATAGTCGGTGATCCTCATATCTCTGTTCTCGCACTATGTCCCACCCTACCAGCAGGTTCAGCAGCATATCCAGCAGGATCTCGACGCTCTCAGGGGTGAGCTGGAGCGATCGCTGCAGGTAACGTCCGAGGAGCGACCGCGCTGTGAGTTTGAAGTATGTGCCGCGGGGGAGCCGCTCGGCCTCGCCCGGACGCATGAGCGCAGGAGCTGGATACAGGGTAGGGTTGTCGGGATCGAGTCCCCAGAACTCGTTCAGATGTTGCTCTGAAAGACGCCGGACCTGCTGTAGCTTGGTTTCATGGAGCGATTGGGTCTCGATGGCGAGCAGCTTCCGGAAGTAATCCAGGACAGCACGGATCACCCGAACGCGCATCTCTGAAGAGCAGGTGGCCAGACCTGGTATGTCCTTGAAACGCTCATCCTGCCCAGCCAGCTCGGATATCCCCTCGTAGTCTATATGCAGCAGACCCACATCTTCCAAGTTAGGCTGGATTACTCTCCAGCCACGGCGGAGGTCCTCATAGATGCGGTATTCTGTCAGCCGCTCGAACGCTTCCCAGACGTTCCTCGCACTCCTGCTTTCTAGCTCCACCGATGGATTTTGCGCAATGTCTCTGATACTCAGGCCAATACGCTGCACTACCTCTCTGGCGATGGTATCGAATCTGAGCTCCTTTTTGTCCTTCAGGGCCCTGTAGAGTGCAGCTCTCATCACTGCAAGCTTCACAAAATCGTTGAAGTGGGCTGACTGAAGCGAAGCATCCTGGCGGTTGTCTGTGAACGTGAGCAACTTCTTCTTTATGGCACCGGTCCTTCCAGCATTGAGCAGTATCGACGTGGCCAGCGCGGTGGTGGCCGTGGATCTTCCCTCTGTGGAGAGCGTGGCCAGTTTAGAGTACTCCCCCTTCCTGGCGGTGTAGTACTCACCGCATCTGAGACAGAGCCAGAACCGCTCCGCCTGCCACCACATGGGTGTAGCACCATCGATCTCATTTTCGCTGTAAGTGCCATCTGGCAGAACCCAGACCTTCCTGGGCACACGACTGCTCCAGGGGGGCTTGAGCTTACCGGTGTTGCTGTTGTACCAGTCGGATGGTATCATCTCATCGATATCCTCAGGCATCTCAGGAAATGCTGGTGTGAGGTACCCTGGCGTCCCATCCTCGAGCAGATCATCGCCACCTGGTGGCATCAGCCTGAAGCGATCTCCTGTCTTCACCACCTGGTAGTGGTCTTGGCCGCAGACGCGGCAGAATCTGAGAGGTGCCCAGAGGATCCGATCGCTTGAGCTTCGATCTTCCAGGCTGAACCTGCGTTTGTCCAGCGGCTCGAGTGTGGAGAATATCGCCCTGCCCTGGCCGATGAACTGATGGATCTTGAAGGGAAAGAGTGATCTCCCTCCGTTCGACTTGTCGGGGTGAAGAAGTATCTCTCGCAGCTTTTCCCTGCACGCATCTTCATCCCGCCCTGTGCGCCTTTCGAGATCACGCGCCACCTCAGACAGCGTTCTGGGTACCCTTCTACGGAGCCGTTTGCCATCCTCCAGCTCGACGCCGAGGGCATACTCCAGCCATCTGGCAAGTGGATGTCTCCTGAAGAGCTCCGGATCTGATGGAAGAGGCTCATCGAAGCTGCTGCGCAGCTCGTCATCAGATGGCATCCCGCCCTCTGTGAGGGTCTCCAGGGTCTCCTCGATTACATCCTCCACGCTGATCTTATGGCCGAAGAATCGCGATGCAAATGATGATACCGTATTCCGGCGCTCCTCTGCGGTGGCATTCCTGTGTGCGACCATGGTCGCGCTGGTGCCTATGTGGATCACAGGGTTGCGGCGCGTGCGTGCTTTCAGACGGCGGACCAGCATTGCAACGTCTGCGCCCTGGCGTCCACGGTATGTGTGCAGCTCGTCGAACACCAGGAATAGCTTCGATTCGCCTTCACGGAAGAGCTCCTTGTCCTCAGGCCGAACCATCATCAGCTCGACCATCATGTAGTTGGTCAGCAGGATGTGTGGTGTATCGTAATGAATCCCCTGGCGCTCCGCATCACTTGTCTCTCCAGTGTACCGGGCGAACCTGACGGGAAAAGCGCGGCCTGTGCGTTTCTCGTAATCATATTTCAGCTCCCTGAGCATCTCGAGCTGCGAGTTCACCAGAGCATTCATCGGGTATATGATCAGAGCCAGGGGTCGCTGGAGCTCTGGCTGACGGATGATCGCATCCACGATTGGTATGAAATAACATAGGCTCTTGCCAGAGCCTGTGCCGGTGGTGACCACGAAGCTCTCGCCGCGCGATGCCCTCTCGATGGCCTCCACCTGGTGCTGGTAGAGTTGCAGGGGTGCATAGTTCTTCCTGTTGTCCCTGAAGATGCGCGCGGTCTCCGGATGGATCAGTCCCCTCTGAGCCAGCTCGTCCACATTGGCAACGCGCTTGTAGGCGGGAGAGAGCTGGATCAGCGGCTCTGGCCAGAGCTGCGCCTCCTCCATCAGGGCCTGCTCGATGAACTCCCGAGCTCGATCGTCTGTTATCTGTATGAAAGAGTGCACGAAATCCCTGTAGTCCTCAAGGATCTGCCTGTGAAGGTCAAATATCGTTTCGGTCATGCATCCTCCTTTCCTCCAAGCCTTTCCCACGCCTCCAGCACCAGCCTGCGGGTGCGGTACTCCCCGTATTCTTTTATCTCCTTATCCTTCAGCACGCGGAACGTCTCGCCCGGGAATTTGCTCGCAGCCACGCGGGCCTCATAGCCCTGCGGGTCCAGCGGGTCTGCCACCTCCTCCCACGGGTCGAGGATGTCCTCCAGCTCCCTCTCCGTGAGGTCTTTCGGGTCCAGGATGTAGCGGAGCTGCTTGCGGTTCAGACCGTACAGACGTGCGTAGTATGCATCCAGCTCTGCCTGTATCTGCGAACGCCGGCGCTCGTCCCATCTGAACGGTGGCATGGGGATCCCCTTCTCAGGGTCTGCCTCGATATCAGGATACGCAGAGATCCAGTCGGGCAGGTCCCGGCTGTGCCCTCCGGTCTCCCGGGCGTTCCCGTCCCACTGCCGCTTCAGGTCGGCCCGCAGATCTCCATCTGCATCTTTCCAGATATCGTCTGCGAAGGGCTTGATGTCCCACGAAGTGTATGTGAGCTCCAGGACGCGCGGAACGATGAAACGCAGGTCCTCGGCGGTGTATGCAGTGGGCGGAAGCACGGGTAGCTGACGCAAGATGAAGAATGTCAGATGTGTTCCCCCGATCTTTTGACGCAGAATCCACTCGACAGTCAATGATAATACGTTGGAAAGCAGACAGCAAGTTAACATTGAGTTAGCAGGACCAAAGATAAGAGGCATTGTGTGTCCAACACCGCACCTTGGCACTAAGCTGAATATGGCTGTGTGCTCGTTTGTGGCGTTTGTCACATCCCTCCATCCCATCAGCCATCCGCGCTTCCACTCGCCCAGCCTTTCCTCCACCTCCTCCGCAGGCACCCAGTACCACGGCTGCACGAGAAACGCAGCGTCTGCGTGCTCCTCATCCCCCGGATTCGGCAGGTGTGTGTTCGAGCGGCCCTGCGCGCCCTCATATGTCCCGTAGCGATGGTCGTAGTGCCAGATCATCTTCGCCTCGTACAGCGGCAGGTACACATCATATCCCTTCACAAACCTGTTGCCCACCATGCGGAAACCATCAGACTCCAGCTCCTCCGCCGTGCGGAATAGATGGGAGTCGTTGGCCATGTCAAACATCCGCAGAAACCGCACGCCCCACGGGTTCTCGCCCGTCCTCTCGTTAACAAGCACAATAGAAGCACGATAAAGCTTCCTGGTGAGTTCCGCGTCCCTGCGGTTCCTGAATATCGGGCACGTCCCTGTATTAGGGTTCAGCAGCTTCATATCATCACGTGTGAGCTGGATGTGTCGCTCTTCATCCAGAAGGTCGCGCACGTTATGCAGAAAGAACGCGAAGTCTGCCGAAGGGCATACACTGCCCGTCATGGTGAGGAGGGAGAACTTCATGCGGCTGTCTACCTCTCTAAATAGCTTCACTCGGTTCTCAAAGTCATACAGGCTGACGAGCTTCTGCTTATCCACAAGATGGCTGAAGAAATCGCTGTATGTGAAATCGGTGGCTATTCCGCTCGGGACCACCAGTCCGGCGCGACCTCTGTTATTTATGAGCGATAGCGAGAGTTCTGCAAAAACTGCGTAGGTGTTCACGTCTCCCACCCCGGTTAGGGGGAACCTTCCCGACCCGTGTAGAAACTTGCTCACCAACTCACTGTCACGCAGTGCTCGAATGTACTCGTTATACAGATCTGGTTTAGTATCCCTGAGCCTTGAAATCATCCTCTTTCGTTCGGCTGCTGTTCGAGCTGCAGCGACTTCAGGGTCACGATACGCAAAGAACTCCTTGTCCTGAAGCTTGACCCTCTCCCACGGCGGGGTTCCCAGAACAACATCGAACCCGCCTTTATCGAAGACGTCAGGAAACTCGAGATGCCAGTGGAAGAACCTGAACTTCTCTGCGAGAAGATTCACAATATCAGACAGCTGGCCGGCGTCGGTTCCTCCACCGCCCAGCCTGCGAACCTCTGCTGTTGTGGGTGCTGGAGACCGTCGGTCGACCATCTCCATGAAAAACGCCGCGGTCCATGCATCTGCCTGGAGCTTCATCGTCCTGTATAGATCGTCTTGCTGAAGTTTCAGGTACGCTCGGCACTTGTCCACAACGTCTCCTGAAG
>NZ_JAOAKP010000068.1 GCF_026419855.1 Methanothrix sp. | reverse complement strand
TCAGGGAGAGCGTATCGGTGATCAGAGCTCTTCTCAGGAGGGAAAGGGTCACACAGGGCGGCATGAACGCTCAGCTGTCATTCTCCGCGGGAAGCATACCGATATACATGGGAGCTCAGGGGCCGAAGATGCTCGAGCTCGCCGGCGAGATCGCGGATGGTGTTCTCATAAACGCCTCCCATCCTGAGGATTTCAGAGCAGCCATACCCCTTATAAGAAATGGAATACAGAAGGCTGGTAGGAAGCCTGAGGATGTGAAGGTCTGCGCATACACCAGCTTCAGCGTCGACAGGGACGGATCAAAGGCGGCATCCGAGGCGAGGAAGGTCGTCGCATTCATAGCCGCAGGATCTCCAGATGCTGTTCTTGAGAGACACAACATCAGCGTCCAGGAGAGGGAGGCGATTTCAAAGGCAATATCGAAGGGCGATTTCGCAGGAGCCATGAGCAGCGTGACAGATAGGATGCTGGATGTGTTCTCTGTCACAGGGACGCCTGATGAATGCAGAGCCAGAGTGGATGAGCTTCTAAAAACAGGGGTGGACCAGATTGTGGTCGGATCTCCAATCGGTCCGGACAAAGAGCGCTCGATAAGGCTGATCGGCAAGAGCATTCTATGAGGCGTGGCTTCTACATAGGCAGGTTCCAGCCGTACCACATGGGCCATCACCTCGTGCTGGAGCAGATCTCGCGGGAGGTCGACGAGATCATAGTCGGCATCGGCACGGCTCAGATCAGCCATACGGTGACAGATCCCTTCACGGCAGGCGAGAGGATCGCCATGATCTATGGCGCCCTTCGGGAGCTGGGAAGGTGGTTCTACATCATCCCCCTACCGGACATAAACAGAAATGCTGTGTGGGTATCGCATGTGAAGTCCATGACCCCTCCGTTCGAGGTCGTGTACTCGAACAACCCCCTCGTCGTGGAGCTCTTCACAGAGGCAGGTATGGAGGTGAGAAGACCGCCGATGTACAGAAGGGAGATGTACTCCGGCACAGTGATAAGAAAGCTCATGATCGATGGCGGGGACTGGAAGCATCTCGTCCCAGAGGCAGTTGCAAAGGTGATTGAGGAGATAAAGGGCGTGGAGAGGCTGAGGAACATAAGCAGAAAGGACTTTGCTTAGGTGGATCATAGGAGATGTCTTAACAACAGAGCCATGCCACAGAAAAGGTAGTGTCATACGGACGCGGAGAGAATTTCGTAGGCTGTAACCTTCAAAATCCAGCTGGGCGTTCTCATCAGGAGATCAGGGATGTTTTCGCGTAAAGCGCGGAGGGGCTGATGCATCTCACCAGGGATGAGGAGCTGCTGCTCCAGGGAGAGCGTGGGGATACGCTCAGGCGCGCTATGGAGATCCTCGTTGCGCTTGGGGATATCTATGAAGCCGAGAGGCTCATCGAAATAAAAAGCGCGCAGATAGCCGGTGTCTCGTACAAGACCATAGGGGACGCAGGGCTTGAGTGGATCTCGGATCTCAATGGAAAGGTCGCTGTGCCGAGCATACTGAATCCAGCTGGAATGGATCTTCTGAAATGGAGGGAGATGTCGATCGATGAGGATTTTGCGAGAAAGCAGCTCGCGATCATCGATGCTTACAGAAGGCTCGGCGTCGCAATCGAGTGCACGTGCACACCTTATCTGCTGTATGAGAGCATAGCATCCAGGGGAGATCACCTCGCATGGTCTGAATCATCGGCTGTATCCTACGCGAACTCCGTCATCGGCGCGATGACGAACCGCGAGGGCGGGCCCTCTGCGCTGGCAGCTGCACTGGTCGGGAAGACACCCCTCTACGGCTACCATCTCGAGGAGAACCGCGTTCCAACGCATGTTATCAGTGTGGAGGCTGATGTGAAGGAGTACGGAGCGCTGGGGTTTCTTGCAGGAAAGATCGTAGGAGATGGGGTGCCGCTGTTCGTGATGCGGTCCAGGCCGGACAGAGACGATCTGAAGGCTCTGGGCGCAGCCATGGCAGCGAGCGGCTCGGTAGCTCTCTATTACGTCAAGGGTGTCACGCAGGAGCCGCCACAGTACGATCCAGATGCATGTGAGATCATCGAGATAGAGGATGAGGATATCAGGTCTGTGTATGACTCACGTGCTGATGCGGGCGATGTGGACATCGTCGCTCTGGGATGTCCGCACTGCTCCCTGCAGGAGCTGGAGGGGATTGCGGATCTGCTGGAAGGGCGAAAGGTGAGCAAAGAGCTCTGGATCTGTACCTCCAGGAGAGTTGCAGAATCCGCGCCTGAGACCGTCAGGAGAATCGAGTCCACGGGAGCCAGGGTGATATGCGACACATGCATGGTTGTATCGCCCGCGAGCGAGCGCTTCAGCCACATGATGGTGAACTCTGGAAAGGCGTTCGTGTACATCCCTGGAATGTGCGGCGTAAAGGCAACCCTCGGCTCGCTTGAGGACTGCATAAACGCAGCAACCGGGGGATCCTGAGTGGAGGTAAAATGCCACAAGGTATCGGGTGGCTGCGCCGAGGGACCGGCGCTTGTCACCCGGGAGCGCATATCCTTCCTGGGCAATGTCAACCCTGAGACAGGAGTGGTCGTCGATCCATCTCACGAGCTTTATGGAAGATCCATTGCCGGAGCAATTCTCATTTTTCCGGGCGGCAAGGGCTCCACAGTCGGATCTTACGTCATCTACCAGCTCAAAAAGAGGGGTCTGGCCCCGGCTGCGATGATCAACCTGAAATCAGAGCCAATAGTGGCTGTCGGTGCCATTATCAGCGACATCCCTCTCGTCGACAGGGTGCCAGAGTGGATCCTTGATGTGAAAGATGGCACCTGGATCGTCGTCGATGCTAAAAGAGAGGTAGTGGTGCTTCCTGACGGATCGGTTAGGATCTAACGGGCACTCCTACCCTGACAAATTGCACGCAAACATCCTGGCCCGAAAGTATGATTCAGAGGTTGATGCTCTCAGCAGACCGACCATGCTGAATATAAAATAAGGGACAGCTTCAGCCGAAGAGCGTGCCCATCCCAGCTTCTGCAGACTCCTGCTCCTCCCTGAACGCATTTATAACAGATTCTGCCTCGCTGCCCTCGAGCAGCCTTGCAGGAGTATCCTTGAGCAGCTTTCTGGCCTCCTCCACCAGATCGTCCCTTGCCTTGATGTAAAGCAGGAAGCCCTCCTTATCGAACCCCACAGACCTGGCCTCGCGAACTATCGGCCCGAGCCTTTTGAAGAAGTCCTGATCCAGAATTTTTTTCATGACAGCATTTCCAGCCATATCGTAGTAGTAAGCAAGCTCCATTCAAACCACCATTCTACAGGGCATCCATCGCCCTCTTGAGGCACTCGGTGCATCTGTCCATGAGAGATGCTGCCTCTTCGATCGCCTTAGCGGCCTCTGGGCTTATCTCATTTATCTGTTTTGCTCGGTCCCTGAAGCTCCTGCTGTGGCTCTCGTTGTGCTCTATCCAGTGCTCGAGGAGGTGCTCTGCCTCGTGTCTCTCCATAACATCACCAACCCAGGCTCTGAGCAGACGGATTTAAAGGTTTGTGTGAATCTGTAAGCGCTCTGATCACATTACAGCGATCCACAGCAGGCGAGCTGGGCAACAGTGGAATACATGGATTGAGATCCCCCTAAGGTCATGGGCTCAAATAGCCAGTCGTGCACTCATATCCCTGAAATCAAAAAGCATGCGACCTTGTTGGGTTCGTGGAGTACCATGCCGGTGCACGCTGCTCATGAGAGCCTGTTCAGCTATTCAAGTGCACGACTGGGTGATCTCACGCATACAGCTTCCCGTAGGGCCGGCTCGATCTGGGCGAGAGCTTTGTCCATTCGGAATCGAGAATATGCTCCAAGTCGAGCGCGAGATCCGGGAAGCGCTCGATGAACCCGGAGATGTGATCCCGCAGGATCTCCATATCGGTCTCATCTGCTCGGGAGATGTGCACATGACTGCCGACCTGCTCCTCTCTCACAGGTCCCCTGAGGTACATCGCACCGCCATGCATTCCGCTTCCTATGAAGCTGGCATTGTGTGCTCCGTATAAACCAAGAAGTATGACGATGCCGCCTGCCATGTACTCCCCGAGAAAGTCCTGGGCGGTTCCGCCCACGACGATCACAGGCCTCTTCTGCCCATGCTCTTTCATGTGAAGTGCTGCTCTGTAGCCGACATCGCCCTTCACGAATATCCTTCCACCTCGCATCGACATCCCTGTGACATCTCCAGCCCGCCCTGCAATCACAATCTCTCCGGACTCCATTGTGTTCCCGACTCCGTCCTGGGCGTTGCCGTGGACAATTATCCTGTGGCCGAAGAGAAATGCTCCGAGGTCGTTTCCGGGAGTGCCGTGTATCTCTATGTTCATGACCCGCCGCTCTGGCGAGTAGAGCCTTGTGCCGATGTACCTCTGGCCGCACACGTTTCTGAGAACAACTCTCTCATAGCCAGCGAGCATCAGCTCCCTGAGAAGGCCGTTCAGTTCCCTGGTATCCATATGCGAAGCATCGATCTCAATCGCGCTTTCATTGGACGTGCGGCTGCATGAGATCTCCAACTGTAACTCCTCCATCTGCTCTCACTCCCCTGCGCCCCTTATCCCAAGAAGATCGAGCTCCCACTCGTGCAGACCTATGCCCCTTAGCTGATCCCTGTTTCCTCTAAGGCTCTCTATGGCGTTGATCCCCATTCCGCCGAGCATCTCTTTGATCTCGTGGGACCAGGCGGAGAGAAGGTTTACCAGCCTCTGGGAGGCCTCTTCGACATTCAGTCTCCTCATCAGTCCCGGATCCTGGGTGCATATGCCCCAGCTGCATCTTCCTGTGTAGCATCTCTGGCAGAGGGTGCATCCCATCGCGATGAGTGCAGCTGTGCCTATGTAGACGGCATCAGCACCAAGCGCTATCGCCTTAACCACATCAGCGCTGCATCGGATACCCCCACCTGCTATTATCGAGCACCGCTCCCTTATCCCCTCGTCTCTGAGGCGACGGTCCACAGCTGATATGGCCAGTTCTATGGGTATTCCAACATTGTCCCTTATCACCTTGGGCGCAGCCCCAGTGCCGCCACGCATGCCATCGATCGCCAGTATATCCGCGCCTGCTCTCACGATGCCTGATGCAATCGCGCTGATGTTGTGAACAGCGGCCACCTTCACTATGACCGGCTTTTCGTAGTTCGTCACCTCCTTTATTGCTGAGACCAGCATCTCAAGATCCTCTATGGAGTATATGTCGTGATGGGGTGCGGGCGATATCGCGTCAGTGCCCTCAGGAATCATCCTGGTGGCAGCGACGTGTTTGGAGACCTTCTCGCCTGGGAGATGGCCGCCTATGCCTGGTTTCGCACCCTGACCTATCTTTATTTCAACCGCAGCGGCGCAGTTCAGGTACTCCGCGTCAATTCCAAACCTACCGGATGCGACCTGGACTATCGCGTGCTTTTTAAACAAAGGTCTCATCTCAGGTGGCATTCCCCCCTCGCCGGTGTTGAAGAAGGTGCCGGATCTCGATGCAGCGATCGCGAGCGCCTGGAATGCATTGTAGCTTATCGCCCCGTAGGACATCGCAGAGAAAAGTATCGGCGTCTCCAGTGTGAGTACCGGATCTGCATCTGCATCCATATCCTCCCGCAGCAGGATCCTCTCCGGCTTCGATCCCAGAAATGTCCGGAGCTCCATCGGTTCCCTCAGGGGATCTATGGATGGGTTTGTGACCTGAGAGGCGTTGATAAGCATGTGATCCCAGTAGATCCTGAAGGGCTTATCGCTCCCGCATCCTGTGAGCAGAACGCCTCCCGTTTCCGCCTGCCTCTTGATGTCCTCGATCCTCTCGCGCGACCATGACGCGTTAGGTCTGTAGAACGATGACGACGGGTGTATCTCTATCACACCCTTCGGACAGAATACAGCACACCTCTGGCAGCCGGCGCATCTCCGGTTGTCTGATAGCATTTTATCATTTGATGCATCGTATATGTGCACCCCGAACGGGCACTGGTACTCGCACGCCCTGCATCTATCACACTCTCCGCTTCTGGATATGGTGAACTCAGGCAGGACCAGCGATCTCATGCTCCAGCCTCCCCCCAAACCCCCCGTAAAGCTCGCAGACGACCGGCTCCCCCCCATCAGGTGACCATACAGAGTCTAGAGAGGGCGATATGAGCCTCACAGATGCCTCCTCCGAGGAGATGTAGAACATATCCCCTCTCGTGGCCACAGTGAGCGGGCGGAGCCTTATTCTGTCTGTGAGGCCGATCATCCTTCCACTCTGCGCTATTATCACCGCAAACGGGCCGTTCATGAGAAGCGGGGCGTAGACCCTCCTTAGAGCTGTTAGCAATCTCCGCTCCCTCGCATCCATCCTGTCTATAAAATCCCATATCGGTGGGGCCAGGATCCTTGCCACGATCTCCATAGGGAGATCATGGCGTCTCATGAGAAGATCGACGGCGTATGCAATGACCTCTGTATCGGTATGGAGAGTGCACCTGTACCCGAACATCTCCAGGTACCACCTGTTCGTTCCGTACGACGATATCTCTCCGTTGTGTACAACAGTGGTATCGAGCAGCCCGAATGGATGCGCACCTCCCCACCAGGCCTGGCTGTTGGTCGGGAATCTACCGTGTGCTGTCCACAGATACCCTCTGTAGAGCCTGTCCAGCATGAAGTACCGCCCTATCTCCTCAGGATATCCAACGCCCTTGAAGCAGCCCATGTTCTTTCCGGAGGAGAAGATGTATGCGTTATCTATTGCTGCGTTGACATGAATCACCTTTCTCACCACATACTCGTCATCTGAGAGATGAACATCCTCACCATGCTTCGATGGCGAGAGGAAGTACCTCCAGAGTAAGGGCGGATCTCTGACATAGACATCATCGCTGTGTGGAATCTCCTCGTCATGCACCACATCAAAATTTCTGAAGAGATACTCCTCAGCTGCTCTCTTCGCCTCCCGCTGAGCCATGGCATCTCCTGTAAACATGAGATGGAATGCATAGTATTCCCTGAACTCCGGGTATATGCCATAGGCTGCGAACCCGCCGCCGAGCCCGTTGCCGCGGTGGTGCATGCTCGCCATCGCCCGGATAACGCGCTCGCCCGTGAACCTCTCACCAGCTCTGCTCATCGCCCCGAAGATGGAGCAGGCACAGATCTCCTTGCTGTAAAGCTTCTGTCTCCTGACAGACATGACAACCTCTCGTGAATCAAAATCCATCAATCAGCTGCGCCTGGCGGAGCTTTATAGCTATTTGAGAATATTTCATAAAGTTTATGAACACGCTTTTATGTGGCTGGCAACTTGTAGGTGATGCAGGCTGGCTGCAGTAAGCACTCATCCACTCGCCAGAAGCGCATAGTGAGACCGCTGCCCTCTGTGGGCAAGACATGGGATGGATTGGAGAGCGTCAACTGCTCCGGCCTGAAGGCTGGAGCTTGTTCCCTGGCGCCATGCGGAGAATCCGATATGTCCGAGATAGTAAGCCGGTTGAGATCGATTTTAAAGACCGAGCTCCGGAGTGCGGCGGCCCTGGAGCATCTTCTCAAATGTACAGCTTCCGCATTGCTGTGGATTCGGAACTCTCCGATATGCCTTCTTCATTCCGAAATGCAACCGTTTCTCCGCAGAGGAGCATCATCTCAGTCTGAACTAAGCTCCCCATAATTTAGGCATATGGATCCGTAGCCGCTCATGACCTCATAACAACTTATTTATTCTTGATTGACAATGTATATTC
>NZ_JAOAKP010000067.1 GCF_026419855.1 Methanothrix sp. | reverse complement strand
GCTGGCAGACTCAACCCGAACGTCGTGCAGAACTCCGCTGTCATGTCCCTCGCCGGACTGCACAGGTCATCAACCGCCACCCCCGTCAATTCACACGGATTGTCTGATAAAATTGCGATAGCTCGCTGCGCCACCTGTTTCTGGTCGACCTCCCGGTATGAAGCGATGCTCTGCACGAACTCCGCGGGCTCACCATTGATTGCTCGCGCTTGTTTACTGTCGCAGATGTAGCGTGCTATGACAAAGCATGTCAGGTCACACTCAGTGACACTGACCTCGACATAAAATGGCTGCAAGCGCTCGATTCTGCTGCGGGCCCACTGTGAGATCTCGCCCGTTGTCGGATCCCGGCAGTTCTCGATGTACAGGAGGACGGGCTCGGGGTCGTCCATGAGCTGTGGGAACGCGAAGAACGTGAGCCCGTCCGCCCCATACTTCTCAATCGCAGCCAGGGCGTCCTCGAACGCCATCCAGCGCGCTAATTCCTGCCAGCTACCCGAAAGCTGCACAAGCTCATTGCCGACTACAGCATACGTTTTTCCGGCCTTCCTCAGACCCCACCGCCTCAAATGCCTGAGCTCTTCGGGGATCGCGCGATAGCGCTCACGAGAACCGCTGGTGCTGGCACCAGATTGAACCGCTGCATCACCATTCATGCAGAGACCTCCCGGAGGCTTCAGGTTCAACATCTTTACATGGTTCCAATTCGTGTGTGGAACATTTCACAGACATTTCAACACTCCTCTTATCTCTCCGCAGCAGAGGCTATCGAGTTCAGGCAGGTCTGCAACAACAGTTGAACAATCGACAGCCTCATCGCCCGTCATCTCCGCTACCTGCAGTGGCAACGACCGCTGCGATCGATCAGACCGCAGCAAAAGGGATGACAGTCGAATATTTGCGACTCTGTATATAAATGTTTCGATTAGATTAATACTATTTGCAACTCATTATCTGTTATTGTATGCTATTATGCAATTCGATCGGGGCGGTTGTAGAATGCAATCACCCCACATCTGACGGTTGAGGTGCTGCCGCTCAGCAACATTGATATCGAAAGGGTTTTACTTTCTTCTGGATGATCACGGATATCCTCGGCGCTCTTGTCCATGACATAGGAAAGGTAGGTCAGCGGGCTGGATTGTCCGGAAGGCATCCTGAGATCGGCTCTGCAATGCTCCGTGGTGTCCTGCCAGCGAACATCGAGGAGATCGCAGGTCTTGTATCCAAACATCATGACGCTGAATGTCGTTCGTCGCCTGGATTCGAGCCTCTGAAGATCGTCATGCTCTCGGACTGGATGTCCGCGGGCGAGAGGACTCCTGACGATCGTGCGGAAGATCCACTTTCGCCGCTCGTCCCCATATTCTCAAACGTCAGTATCGGGAAGGGGATACCAGAAGAAGGTCGCGGGCTGTGCTATCCAATATCTCCTCTCATGCTCGGGGCTGAGATCTTTCCCAGAGAGCGTGATAGGACGGTGGAGGTAAAAGAATCGTACAGGCACCTCTGGGAGGAGCTCAGGAGGGATCTCCAGCGCATCCAGAAGATCCGTGATCCGGATGCGTATCTCATAACATTGCTGTATCTGATGAAGAAATACACGCTCCTGATCCCATCCGCGGCGTATGGGAGCGTTCCGGACATATCGCTCTACGATCACTCCAGAATTGCGGCCGCGGTTGCAGCATGCATGCGGTACGAGGAGCTGGATGAGATCCTCAGAGAGGTCGAATCCGGGGATAAGCCAGAACCCAGATTCATCCTGGTTAATGGCGACATCTCCGGGATACAGAGGTTCCTGTACACAGTAACCTCGAAGGGCGCTCTGAAGGGGCTGCGCGGGCGATCCTTCTACATCCAGCTGCTGTCCGAGACTGTGGCAAAGTTCATACTGAGGGAGCTCGGGTATCCGCTGACGAACCTGATCTACTCCGGGGGAGGTCACTTCTATCTCCTGCTCAGGTCATCTGAAGAGGACCGGCTGAAGGATATACAGAGGCGCATAGAGAGGGCCATGCTGGATATGCACCGCGGGGATCTCTTCCTGGTGCTCGGCTGGTCCAGGCTCAGTGTGAGTGACCTGATGGGAGACCGCAAACACGCTTCCGCTTCCGGTTCGAATCCAACTGGCGTCTCTGTGCATCCTGTCTCCAGGAAGTGGGGTGAGGCGGGGGAGATGGTGGCCAGAGCAAAGCTCCGGAAGTTCTCGGAGATCGCACCGGACTCATACGATACGATCTTCGGGCCGTTCCCTGATGAGACCGGCGGTACGGCTCGTGTCTGCGATGTCTGCGGGCGTGAGGCGGATCTCTGGATCAGAACCGATCAGGGCTGGGAGCGTTTCAGCCCGGATGATGCATCCACGGATCTCACGAAGATCTGCAGCCACTGCAGGAGGTTCGAGGAGATGGGGGAGGAGCTCCCCAGGGCCGAGTATCTTGTGGAATCGAGAGCGCTGCTCAAGGGCAGCCCGCATCTCCTATGCAGCTTCGAGCATCTCGGCACACACTACTATTCGTGCAGAAGGTCTGAGCTGAAGGGGCTCATCGAGTCACTCGGCAGATCAAACTCTGTTATATACTCGCTGTCCACCGGTTTCATAGACGAGACGCTCGTCTCGATTGCGTCTGAGCACTCTGCAGCACTCGGGTTCCGTCTGATCGCCCGGGCTGCACCCATGGACAACGGCAGGATACTCGACAACACCGAGATAGCCGGATCGTCAGAGGGCATAAACCGTCTCGGTATACTCAGGATGGACGTGGACGATCTCGGGCTGGTCTTCTCGAGAGGTCTTGCGGATGCAACCCTCTCGAGGATCTCCACGCTCAGCACGATGCTCTCGGTATTCTTCGACGGCTGGGTTGACGGGATCTGCAGGAACACCGGCAGAACTTATCTGATCTATTCAGGTGGTGACGACCTCTTCATCATCGGATCCTGGGATGTGATCCCGGAAGTTGCATTGCGCATCAGAGAGGATTTCAGGAGGTACACCTGCCACAACCCGAACCTCACGATCTCCGCCGGAATATCGATCGTCGATGACATGTTCCCGCTGTACAAGTCTGCGGATCTGGCCAAAGAAGAGCTCGAAACTGCAAAGGGCCTGGAGAGAGACGGCAAGCAGAAGGATGCTGTTTGCTTCCTGGGCGAGACGATGGACTGGACGGAGTTCAGGATCTCGAGGGGTATCGCGCTCTCTCTCAGCTCGTGGATAAAGGACGGTCGCAATGGAGAACGTCTGCCGAGATCTGTGCTGGGCATCATCTACGGAACTCATGAGATCTACCGCAGGAACAGGGAGATGCTCCGGAGGAGGCGCATCCCGCTGGAGGATCTGAAGAGGCTGGCCATGTACGACAGGTGGCGCTGGTTGATGGTCTACTACCTGGACCGTCTTGGAGAGAGATCGCATGCGTTCAGGGATGACCTCAAAGGGCTGGTCAGATCCATCCTGGAGAGCAGCTGGGGGGATATCAGAAGCCCGAGGGAGATTATCGAGTACCTGGCTGTCCCGGCCAGATGGGCTGAGATGCTCACGCGGGAGGGTGGAGAATGAGCAGAAGTCCCAGAGAGAATGAGATGGATCAAATTAAAGGCCGCATAGGGGGACTGGCATCTTTCAAAAACTACAGCGGCGATAAGCTCGTCACAGACGCGGAGAAGATAGCAGATTCGATAAGGAATCTGAAGACCGCACAGCTGCGGAGGATATACGGAGAGGTCAAGAGGATGGAGATGGATTTCGAGAAGAGCGGCGAGTTCAGCAGGGACAGGGTCGTGCTGCTCAAGCCCAGGCTCGCATATGCGGCCAGCAAGAAGAGTGATGTAAGACCCCTTGCGGAGATATTTTCGAAGTGTATAGATAAAATCGGTGATCGCGATGATTTCAGGAGGTTCGTGAACTTCTTCGAGGCGATCCTGGCGTACCACAAGGGGTGATCTCATGATCAAGGGCAAGGTTCTGATCACGGGCGAGATCGAGGCGCTCACAGGGCTTCACATCGGCGGGTCCAGCACAGGTATGGAGATCGGCGGAGTGGACCTCATAGTGATCAGGGATTCGATAACCAGGAGACCGTACATACCAGGCTCATCGCTCAAGGGCAAGATGCGGTGCCTCCTCGAGAGATCCGAGGGCAAGAAACCCAACAAAGATGTAGGAAATTCGCGGATCCACATGTGCGATACGCTGGAGGATTACAGGAGATGCGGCGTCTGCAAGATATTCGGTGTCACGCCAGACTCGCTACGGCCGGGAACTAGCGCCGCATCCGGATACGCCGGGCATGATGTCGAATCCGAACCGGTGCTCACCAGGCTCATAGTACGTGACGCGATGATGACCGATGAGACTGCAAGGAATCTCGAGCGAGCTGACACAGATCTGCTCTACACGGATGTAAAGACAGAGGTCGTGATAGACCGGCTGACATCACAGGCCACCCCGAGACAGATCGAGAGGGTGCCGGCAGGATCGAGGTTCGGCTTCGGGATGATATTCAACGTGTTTGCGGACGGGGACAGAGAGCACCTCAAGCAGGTCTTCCAGGCGATGGCTCTCCTGGAGGATGACTACCTGGGCGGGCAGGGCTCACGGGGCTACGGGAGGATAAAGTTCGATATCAAGGATGTAACATGGCGCCCGGTCGAATACTACAAAAGCGGTGCCAAAGAGCTCCATGGTCTGAACATGGGAAAGAGGTCGGTCTCTGAGATACTGGGAGATATCGGTAAAGTGCTCGAGAATATCGGTACCCCCGTGAAGGCTGCAGGTTCTGGATAGAGCTGCCAGCGGTGGAGATGATGCCAGAGTTCGATCTGTTTCTCATGCACCCCCTCTCATCATTTCATATCGGCGAGCGGGGCGTGGGGATGGAAACCACATCCAGGATCATACATTCAGATACGCTCTTCGGCGCCATATGCTGGTCCTGGAGGCTCCTTCACGGTGAGGATGAGCTCTCCGATCTCCTGAGCAGGTTCACCAGCGGGAGACCCCCGTTCCTGATATCGTCAGCATTCCCCTTCATAGGTGAGATGTATCTGATGCCAAGACCTCTTGGAGCCGCTAAGGGTATCGAGTCGGACAAGAAGGCGAGAAGGGCGTGGCTCGTATCCCACTCGGTATTCCAGAGGATCGCCAGTGGCGAGGATCTCACAGATTACAGGGTCATGGCCGGAGGGGCTGTGGTCTCCCCAGAGGAGGCGCTCGGTGCTGAGGATCTCCTGGGGGCATCATCCCCATGGACAACGGCTGAGCTGCCCCGGGTCTGCCTGGACAGGTTGACTATGCGATCCGGTATCTACCATGTGGGCGAGCTGAGGTTCGCAGATGGATGCGGTTTGTACATGATCGCAGATTTCGCAGACAGATCCATCAAGAACAGGCTCGAGGGTGCGCTGCGCCTGCTCGGTGATGAGGGCATCGGCGGGGAGAGGTCCTGCGGGAAGGGGCTGTTCTCACTCGAACGGAGGTCCATCAGAGTCGGATCCGATGGTGGTGACAAAGCGGTGCTCCTGTCGCTCTGCCGTCCAGGAAGGGATGAGGTCCAGGCGCTCTCGAGCGCCTCATACGATCTCGTGCTCCGAAGGGGCTGGGCCGGAGCATCTAGCCACAGGAAGAGGGGGCTCAGGATGCTATCCGAGGGGTCGGTCGTACCGCGTTCAGTCTCCGGATCGATCGCCGAGGTGGTCAACCTGGGCAACAAAAGGGTGTACTCGTACGGGCTCGCACTGAAGGCAGGCATGAGAGGTTCGGGATGAGGTACAGGCTTCACGTTATCACCCCAGTCCACGTGGGGAACGGGATCAGGCTGGGGAAAATGGATTGCATCCACAAAAACGGCAAGCTGTTCGTGGTGGATATGCAGAAGCTAACATCGCTCCCCGGGATCGATCCCGATGAGCTCTCCGACCAGCTCTATTACAGCGAGTTCGATATCGGGAATTTTCTGAATGAGATGAACATACCCCCGGCCAGGGTGATGGCATACTCCGTGGATTGCAGATGCGAACCGCATGGCTATGTCCTGTCCTGCATCAAGGACGGCACCGGAATGGCCTACATCCCCGGAAGCTCGATAAAGGGCGCCCTGAGAACCGCGATACTCTGGGAGAGGATAAAGAGCAGCCCTGAGAAGATGGAAAGGGCTAGAGCCGAAATAGAGGCTGCTGTGAGCCGTGCCAGATCCAGCAACGCGAGGGCAGAGGCTGCCAGAGAGCTCGAGAAGCTCTTCCTCGGGAGGGATCCGAACCACGACCACCTCCGGGCGCTCAGGGTCTCGGACAGCGGGCCGATCCCCACGAGCTCCCTGGAGGTCATCAAAGTCGAGCTGCTGAGCCTGACCGGCGAGAAGCTCCTGGAAAAAAAGATGGACAAGAAGCTCCTGGAAAAAAAGATGGACATCTTCATCGAAGCCATAAAACCGGGCACCCAGTCATGGGTCAACATAGACCTGGACGAATTTCTACATCGGAACGCCTCAAAGCTCGACATGGATACCCATGACCTGCGGGAAAAGGAGCTCGAGAGGATCACAAGATCATACTGCTCGGAGTATGTGGAGTCTGAGAAGAATTTCTTCTCAAAGTACACCAATCCCGAAACCGAGCCCGTTAGGGATTTCTATAACAGGATCATGCAGCTTCCAGAGAGGAGGGGTGGCATGGTGCTACGGATCGGGTGGGGTGGTGGGTGGCATGGCATGACCGTGGCCAGGCTCTTCCCGGAACTCATCGATGATCTGAGGCGCGCATTCAATCTCGGCAAACGGAACGTTCCCGAGTTCCCGAAGACCAGGAGGCTGGCGATGCTTGAATCTCGTCTTCAGCCCATGGGCTGGGTCTGGCTCAAGCCGGCCTGAGAGGAGGAGATGAGACGCGCTATATCCTTTGTCGGCACGGGCAACTACCAAGAGACATCATACTTTTATGGCGATAGGGAATTCAGGACAAACCTATTCCCAGAAGCGGTTTATGATATTTTCCGGCCTGATGTGATGATCGTTTTCCTGACACAGGCTGCCGAAAATAAGTACATGTCTGAGCTCAACAAGCGGCTGGCCGGCAAGAACTGGCGGCCGGTTCGCATCCCTGAAGGAAAGAAAGAGGATGAGATATGGGAGATATTCGAGACCATAACCCAGAATGTCGAGGTCGATGATGAGCTGATCTTTGATATAACACATGCGTTCAGATCGATACCCCTGCTCGCGATGATCTCAATCATGTATCTGCGATCCGCCAAAAAAATCAAGCTCGAGTCTGTGGTCTACGGCGCATTTGAAGCCACTGAAAATGGTAGAACCCCGGTCTTCGACCTCACACCGTTCATGAAACTCATCGACTGGACAAACGCAACAGAGATGTTCATAAGAACCGGCCACGGCCGCGATATCGCCGATCTCCTCAGGAACGCACATCAGGTCGCATACAGAACAGATCGCCCAGACGGCCGATCTCCTCCGAGAGAGCTGAAGAATGTGGCCAGAGATATCGAAGCGATTTCCAACGCCATTGCTCTCGCACGCTCGAATGAGGTCATGAAGCACGCATTGAGGCTGAAGAACAGGCCAGAGAGCTACAGAGAGGAGGCCCGTTACTGGGCGAAACCATTCTCGCTTCTCGTCGACAGGATTGCTGAAAGCTTCGTACCGTTTGCCTGTGATGAGACCGATATCTCAGGAAGGCTGAGGACCGAGTACAGGATAATAGAATGGCTCCTCGACAAAAACCAGATAGTTCAGGCGATTCTGCTGGCCAGAGAGTGGATAGTCACTTATGTAATCCACAAGCTCGGTGAAAGGCATATCCAGGACAGTGATTTGAGGAAACGCATTGAAGAAAAGATGAATGATGCAATGGAGTGGGGGGATCTCCCTGTTGATAGAAACCTGCTCGATATATGGTCCAGGCTCGCAGATCTCCGGAATGATGCAGCGCATTGCGGAATGAGGAGTAACCCGAGACCATATGATGCGTTCATCAGAGGTGTCAGGGAAATACACGAAGAGCTTCGCAGATTCGCAGAGCTGTGATTCGAAGCTCAAGGTTCCCGGAAAGACTGCCGGTGATCCAAAACCACGATATGTCAGAGGATCTTCGCCAGAGTTTATATACCCTATTACATCTGCCCACCTGGCGAAACTCACCCTCCCAGCCAGAACCATGTGGCAAAAGATTTATCCAAAATAGACCCACCATAAAGGCTGTTGCAATGCCAATCCCGATGAAAAGGGAACT
>NZ_JAOAKP010000066.1 GCF_026419855.1 Methanothrix sp. | reverse complement strand
CACCTGGATAAGCGATCCTCATGTGCAGATTCCATCGACGATGGAATACGCCAGAGTCAACTACGAGCTGAAGTACATAAGCAGAATGCCATCTGAAGAGGAGCTCTTCGATGTGAGCTTCTACGATAAGGCAAGGGGTGAGTGAGATAAGCAGAGGATCCGGTAAACTCAGATGGGAGTGGGCTCAGCCCCTCTCCCTCATAGGAATGCTGGCAGTGTGGCAGATCTCTGCCATGCTCGTTAACGACTCGCTTGTGCTTCCCAGCTTTCTCGATGTGGTGAGAGCCTTCAGCTCCAGCTGGGGGGACATATTATTTCAGGATCTGCCTGTAAGTCTCCTGCACTTCTTCCTCGGGATATTCTCAGGCATGATCGTAGCAATGCCTCTTGGCATGGGCATGGGCTGGTCCAGGTCCCTGGACAGGATTGTTGATCCCATAGTAGAGGTGGTCAGGCCGATACCACCCCTGGCCTGGATACCATTCGCAATCGTCTGGTTCGGGCTCACACATGAGTCGGCGGGATTCATAGTCTTCATCGGCGCAGTCTTTCCGATACTGATAAACACATATGTCGGGTTCAGGAACCTGCCCAGGGTCTATGTGGAATCTGCAATGGTGCTGGGAGCGACAAGGGACAGGGATCTGATACGGTATGTGGCGCTTCCTTATGCGCTCCCATCCATAGCCGCTGGAATAAGAATCGCTATGGGAATCGCCTGGATGTGTCTTGTTGCAGCTGAGATGTTCGGTGTCAGCACGAGCGGTCTCGGATACAGGATATGGTCCTACTACTATCTGCACAAGATGGATCACGTGCTGCTCTACATGATCGTTCTGGGTCTGCTCGGCCTCTTCATCGACAAGGCGTTCAGGGGCATAATCGAGGACAGGCTTCTAAGATGGCGGGTCGGGCTCACACAGTGAGCATGCACCGGCAATTTTTAAGTCATGTGTTCGCAGGTTGCCGGAGATATTTATCGAGATTGTCATGGCAACCAGATACACAGCCATCATGCCGTGGGCTGACCGATCCATCTGGATACTATGCGAACTTATAGCTAAACAATAGAACATGCTCAATACGTTGAGGCAAATCGCATTCTTAGCAGGGTATCTGATGAGCGACCGATTCGGATGATGGCGATTCCGTTTGAGCAGTATCGGGGATCCTAACGATATTGAGCATATTCTGGCAATACCAGCAACACTTAAGGGGTAGACTGTCAGAGGATGTGCCTTTAAAATAAATTACCACAACAGCAGCTTTGCCGGATGAATGGTGCTCCGGTAGGGATTTGAACCCTAGTCGAAGGAGTGAGAGTCCTTCATGATTGGCCGAGCTACACTACCGGAGCGCGGAGCAATGGTAGTCCTTCTATCATTTAACCTTTTTGGCCGGATATGCGCTTCCAGGATACAGCTCGCCCCTCGCACCGGATAACAGGTTACGGCCGGAGGACACGTGCTTGAACTCTGCTTCTTGATCATCTGATACCTCAATGGCAAGCTATAAGATCAGGAACATGACATTTCCCAGGACCTGATGTGAGGTGCTGGAGCCCTTGGGATGGCTCCGGCAGCTCTGGATACAAGTGGCATTTGCATGAATGTAAAAGTCCTCCTGTACTCATTCGGGGACCTGCTAAGGATAATCGGCATACTGATGCTCTTTCCTGGCATGGTCGCAGCATACTACAGAGAGCCTGAGGGCGTCGTGGCCTTCGCATTCACATCGATAATCGCGATGGGAATCAGCTCTTTTCTTAGAGGGCGCGGCGAGATGGGAGATCTCGGCATCAAGGATGGGTTCGCGCTGGTGGCATTCGGCTGGCTGGCCGCTGCGATGATAGGCGCGATACCCTACATGCTGCTGGGAATGGGGCTCACAGACTCGCTCTTCGAATCGATGTCCGGATTCACCACAACCGGTGCATCTGTGCTCACTGAGAGCAACAGCAATGGGTACTGGGTCATAGATGGAGATCTGGCAAACCAAAGCGTTGCATTCGTGGTTGCCGGATCCGTCGAGTACCTACTCTGGGCGACAACGAACACAACCGTATCCGCGATGCTCCCTGACCAGACCACTTACTATGGCCTCCTCTTCTGGAGGTCTTTCTCCCAGTGGCTGGGTGGAATGGGCATCATCCTATTGTTCATCGCGATACTCCCCAGGCTCGGGGTTGCAGGCCGGCAGCTCTACAGGGCAGAGGTTCCGGGACCTGATAAGGAATCGCTGACGCCCAGGATAAGACAGACCGCAGAGCTGCTCTGGGGAATATACATCTCGCTATCCATCATAGAGGTCGTTCTCCTCAAAGTGGCCGGGATGCCGCTTTACGATGCCGTATGCAACACGTTTGCAACGATGGCCACAGGCGGATTCTCTCCACAGTCCATGAGCATCGAGGCTTACGGGAGCCCTGTGATCGAATACATAGTAGTGTTATTCATGTTCCTGGCAGGAGCAAACTTCGCGCTCCATTACAGGACAGTATACGAGGACAGGATGAGCCTGATCAGAGATCCGGAGTTCAGGCTCTACGCTTTTATCGTGATAATCTCCACACTCTTCATCGCAGCCACCGCCGGAATGGCGAGCTCTGTTCCAGACCGCATAAGATATTCGCTGTTTCAGGTCGTCTCCATAATGACCACGACAGGCTTCTCGACAACAAACTTCGACACGTGGTCTCCAGCCGCGAAGATCGTGCTGCTTCTGCTGATGTTTGTGGGCGCGTGCGCAGGCTCAACCGGTGGCGCCATAAAGGTCGTAAGGGTGCTGATGATACTGAAGTACGTCCACAGGGAACTCATGCTCGCGATGCACCCAAAGGCGGTGATACAGGTAAAGCTTCACGATACCGCTATCAAGGAGGAGATCGTTCGCTCCACGATCAGCTTCTTCGGGATTTACATGCTGACATTCGCCCTGGCGTCTGTCATGCTTGCCGCGGTCTCGTACTCAGATCCTGCGATGAATCTGGAGGCAATCGTATCCGCGGTTGCGTCTTGTCTCGGAAACGTCGGGCCCGGTTTCGGCCCGGTGGGTCCTTACCTGAACTACTCCACCATACATCCGCTGGGCAAGCTGATACTCATTCTGTGCATGTGGATGGGCAGGCTTGAGATAATGACGGTCCTTGTGCTTCTACTTCCGGATTTCTGGAAGAAGTGAAATCAGAGCAGCTGACTGATCATGTTGTACGGGAAGACCGGTCCCTCTTTGCATACACGGTAGGGGCCGATCGTGCAGTGCTCGCACTTTCCGATTCCGCATTTCATATGTCTCTCCATGGATACAAATATGTCTGATTCTCTGAAGCCCTTCTCCAGGAGCTTGTTGGTGACTGCGCTGATCATCGGTAGCGGCCCGCAGATCGCAGCTGATGCGGGTGGCGATATCTCCATTCTATCGAGCAGCGCTGGGACCATCCCTACGTTTCCTTTCCAGGATTCATCGCCGACGTCCACAGTCAGCTCGATCTCGACGCCCTCCATCTTCCAGGACTTGTACTCCTGCATGAAGTACAGATCCTGGCGGGTTCGGGCTCCGTATGCCACGAAGACCTCCTCAAACTCATCTCTCCTGTCCACGATGTAGTTTATCAGGGATCTCAGGGTGGCGAACCCGGAACCACCTCCTGCGATGGCTATTCTTTTGTGCATTTTATCAAGGGGAAATCCATTTCCAAGCGGACCGCGGATGCCGAGAACATCGCCTATCATGGAATCCATTATTCCGTTTGTTATCCTCCCTGCCCTCCGGATGCACAGCTGCAGCACATTTCTTGTCGGGCTCGATGCAATCGATATTGGGCACTCGCCCATCCCAAAAAGCGAGACCATGACAAACTGTCCGGGTCTGTATGTGAAGTTCACATCCCTGTCCAGTATCTGTAGAGATATGAGATAGGAGTCGTGTGTCACGCGATCGATATCCACGATCTCCGCCTGCAAAGGTATGTACTCGCTCAACCTGATCCCTCATGAGATGCACAGCCCAGGGGCATGCTGTTTGGGACATCTCCTCACAGAACATCACATATCACGAAGAAGAATCTTGTGATTTGTGATGGAGTGTCCGGTGGTGGTTCCAATGCATCCCGGAGCAATTTGCTGTTCTCTCGTGAGATATCTGGTTTGCGATGGCAGGGCAGGATGTACATCAAGGGCCTACCCCTGTGCAGGTGTGTATCTCCGTGCGGATATATCAGAATCCTGTTGGGCTCATGTGAGTCCCACAGGATGCTCAGTGATATATAATGCCTTAATCAACGGTCTCCTGAGGTGTTTAATTTGAGATATCTCATCATGGTATTGCTGATTGCGAGCGTGATAGCAGGCACATCAGCCTCGATAACGCCGGAGGATCTATTTGGCGATGTGAATTACAGCTATCTGGATATGACAGTTCCAGGATTCAGCTCGAACACGACTTTCTCGATGATGGATCACTTCGACAATGCAAGCATGTCATTCTTCAGCCAGTTCTACTTCAGCAGCTCGTCAGTCTCTTCCTCTGTATCAATGACATCCGGCCTGAGCCAGCCGCGGAGGATTGAGATTAGAGGGCATGAGCCGCAGCTCGTCTACCTGTTCGGAGCTGAGCCGGTACCCTACAGGGAGTTTGTATCGCGCGCCTCCATCCTGGGCACAAACCAGCTCTGGATCGCCGGAACCGACAAATGGACGCAGTACATTGTATGCCCTGTGAACACGCTGCTCAGGCTCGTCGCAGACTCCACATCTAACGGTGTGGCTGACATCTATGAGATATATCCTAACAACACGATCAACCGCAGACAGTACCCGATCTTCACCGGGCCCAACGAGATGAACTTCAGGGCTGATTCTGTTGGAAGGAACATAGTTTTCTTCATAGCGAACAGCATCCCAAGCAATATCATCATCATAGATGTCGTTCCGGCTGTTCAAACTGCTCCGCAGCCAGCTATTCCACAGACAGCTCCCACTGTCTCTGCAGTTAGCGCTGTCCAGGTGTACACCCCACCGTCTGTGCCTGTAGCCTCACCACAGGCTGGAGATACCGTTGTCATCATAAAATCCACCGGCATGAGGGGCTATGATGTATACCTCGATGATGTATACGTTGGAACCGATGGGAGGGGTGGGGATCCCCTTGACGGCTCATTCACATTAAAAGTCGTGGGCAACATGGAGCACTTCATAAAGGTCTGGGACGGCCAGTTCTTCTACGGGAAGCCCAAGTACTATCCGAGAGGCGTGACAACGACGCTCTGGGTTGAGCCCGGATATGCCCTCTACATATAAAACCCCATGAAAAGCAGATAAAATATGACACGCCCCGGGGTGCCATCAGAGCATCTCCAGGGCGTGACGCACGTTTTGATTTAAACGATACAGATCATGCTGCTTTTGGCTTTGGCGGCTTGAGCATTGTCATGGCCACGATAAAGCCTATGACGGCGAGCACAGCAACATACGGGAATACCTGGATGTATGCGCCAAAGATATCCTTGGCCTGGCCTGCCATGATGTTGCCGATGACCGCGCCTGCACCGTACGCTGTGAAGACCAGACCGTAGTTGCGCGCGTAGTCCTTTGTGCCGAAGAAGCTCGCAGTTGCGGTCGGAGCGATCGCCAGCCAGCCACCGAGACACAGCCACAGGATGGCGAAGCTTATAGTGTAAGCGGTGATCGACGCCGGGTTAGTGTATATCAGCAGCGAAGCCAGCAGTATCAGTACGTACGACAGCATCGCAGCCCTTGGGGGAGTGAGCTTGTCAGTGAGCCATCCGAATATCGGCCTCCCACCGCCGTTGCAGAATGCGAACGGTATGATCAAACTGGTCATGAGTGCTGAGGCACGCGCCTGTTCCATGCCAGCGTTGCTCGCAACCTCAAGGCCAACAGGCTTGGACACTCCTATGGCCATCAGCCCTGCGAGGGTGCCTATCGTGTAGCATATCCAGAGGCCGTAGAACGTCGTGGTCTTGGTCATCTCGCTCCTCATGAACTCTGCCCTTGGAGCTGCTCCAGCCTTCGGCTCAGGTGGCTTCCAGCCTGCGGGAGTCCAGCCTGCGGGTGGGAATACAAGCACGGTCGAAAGGGCCACTGTTATTATCAGGAAGGCTATCCCGAGGAAGCGGAACATGTTCAGCACGCCAAAGTTTGCTGTGAGGTAATCAGCTATCGGGCCGGTGACGGCTGCAGAGAAGCCGAAACCAAGAACTGTCAGGCCCACAGCGAGTCCTCGCTTATCCGGGAACCATCTCGCAGATGTCGTGATGGGGCAGTTGTATGCTATTCCCACACCGAGACCGCCGATAATGCCGTAGAATATCGCGAGCGTTGTGGGAGATGTGGAGAACGATGCAAGGATCCATCCCAGACCCACAAGAACGCCGCCTGCGATTCCGACCTTCCTCGGCCCGTGCTTTTCTATGTACTTCCCGACAAGGGGCATGGTCAGGGCGAAGATCAGCAGGAATACGATGTACGGGATCTGCATAGCCGTCGCGCTGACGGTCAGCCCGTATGTCTCAGTGAACAGCTTCTTCAGCGGTGGGTTTATGATACTGTATGCATAAATGGCACCAAGACAAAGCTCTATCAGAAGGCCTGCTATCACAAGCACCCAGCGCCCGGACTCGGCCTTCATGCCCATAATTTTCACATCATCAGCCATGAATAACACCTCTTCAAGATGCTCTACATGCTATACAAGTTGCACTAATTTATTATACAGTTATTGAATATTATAAAACCCCAATAACCACTCTCTTCAAGACCCTCCTTTACCACTTTGGCAAGCCTGATAGATGCATCAGGTCTATTTTAATTGATAATGTAGGTAACTCTATTTAAAATTAGCGCATAAGGTGCTCCACGGATGGAGCTTCCTGGCGACCTCCAAAGGTAACGATAAACCTGCCATACACTTTGAAATATTTGTCCGTATGCCGCCTCAAAGATCTGAGGGATTTGAAAGTGCTGAAAATGATAGATTGTTCGCTATAAGGTGATACAGATCGTGTACTCGAATCATGAGATCCACAAAGAAGTCTCAGGATGTATGAGGCTTTATGCTATCAGATACTGATTCCTGAAAGACGGTTAGATGGTGCCCATGGCCCAGATGCAAGCAGGGTCAAAAATGTAAGCAGCACATGTCCGCGAATCATCGGATATCGTATTGACCAGAGTATTTCGGGATCGTTGGGTTTAGCTTTCCATCATTCTCTGCGAATCTGCTAACTCAACTGGATGAGCCATGTGGGTAAAGCTCGGGAGATAGCTATCTATGAATAGCAGCCCTGGTCATTGACCTCGTAAGATCTCTCAGCTGCAATCTCTCGTATGTCCCAGCTCTTGGCATCTCCTCAGCACTCAGCGCACGCCTGAATCCCACGTCAGAGAGCCAGGTTCTGTCCGGATCCGTATAGATCGTGATTTTCCGTATATCTGTGAGATTCAGATTATAAATTGTGTCTCTCCAATTTGCGTAGTACATCTGCCCATCCTGCACGACCAGCCCTTTGATCGGCTCTTCGTTATCGGTATAGACTGTCTCAACACCACCGGTTCCATATCTTACCCTGTATATGCTTGCAGGGATGCGGTTTCCAGAACTCAGGTACAGGTTCCCATCAGTATCGAACGCGAAGTCACCTGCCCAGGATCCGCCCACATCAGAAAGCCTGACCTCGTAGAATGGAGTTGCGGTTCCGTTGCCTTCAAGCCTGTAAATCATGCCGTTAGCTCCAGCGCCTGTGGCCTCGCTGAAGTAGAGATGCAGATCACCTGCGTCATCCAGTGCGAATGCTATGTCCCTTACATAGGTGCTATGTGTGTAGACCACCTGCTCCGCCGAATAGCCCGTCCTGGTCAGGGCCGTTAGATATATTTTGTTCTCGTTAGCGTTGACAAAGTAAAGCTTCTCAGGTACCCCTGGATGGAATGCGAAGCTGTAGATGTTTCCACTCCTTCTTGTGTAATGCGGAGTTCCCATGTGGTATACAGAGCCCGGGGACTCCTTCGCGTCGGTATAGTACAAATCCAAAGCCCTAGTAGTCTCGTTTGTGTACTCAACTGTGTAGTTGGTCCTTGCCCCAATAGACTGTACTGGCTTTAATGTCGCCTGCTCCTTCTGCAATCCTGTGATCGCACCGGCAGTGGCTACTACGAAAATTAGAAGTATTGCCAGCAATAGCGCTCGAATTAGCTCACCTTTTCCTATTATATCTGAACTCGCGGAAATAATCTCACCTCAGGTCCAATTTATAGTCCTTTGCGCCACTTCATATAAGACAATTTAAAATCTGCTGGACATTTCGCACTTCACACATGATTTTATG
>NZ_JAOAKP010000065.1 GCF_026419855.1 Methanothrix sp. | reverse complement strand
GTCTGTTCATCTCTGTATGACGTTCTCCAGCGTGGCTGATGGCTACGAATCGCCTGAAGCTATTGCTTTTGCGCTTACCCACACGCCATAGGTAGACTACCCTGCGGATCCATATGCCTAAATTATGGGGAACTTAGGTTCAAAGGTACAGGCACACAACCTTGCGGGAGTACACTGCTCAGCATTGCATCCATACGAATACACGGAAGATCTCACGGCTTTAGACGCCTGACCTCCACGTACTCCACCCCATCATTACTGTATGCGAATACCATCATCTTGCGCACGCTGTGAGCCAGACGAACCGCTCTGGAGAGCACGGGAAGGTGAAATACGTGATCCCCCCTCACCGTGTGCACCAGGTACTCTGAATGCGTGCCCCTCTTTTCCGCGTCTATGCTCTTGTACACCCTAAAGTGCGTACCGAACTTGAAGCCGGTCTTCACAACGAGTCTTCTGTCCCTCAGATCCCTGTAGACACGGTACTTCATATCGAAGTCGTCCTCGATCTCAGACGCGATTTTGATCAGATCCTCAAGCGGAACAGCAGCGCCCGATCGGTCGACAAGCTGGATCATCCCCCTTTCAAGAAGGTACGCGGTCTCCACAAGCGAGAGCTGAAGCCTCTCTCCGATCATCTTTCCATAAAAGCCATGCCTGTGCAGCCGCTCCGACGCCACGGGATCCCACAGCACCACCCTGTCGTCCAGAAGCGTCGCCTGCCCGCCCGGCTCTGCAGCCTCTGTCCTGCCGGCGGGATTCGATTCCCTCACCTCATAGTACGTTATATCGCTCTCCTCATCGACGACCGCGAGCATGAGCCGTCTTCTCATCTGGCTGGAGAGCCTCAGCGGCTCGACAATCCTCTCCAGTGGCAATGGCGTCCTCTCAGAGACAACGAGCACGTAGAACTCTGCAGGCGTCTTTCCGGGGTGACCGCCGCGCGGGTAGACCCTGAAGTCCGGGATTCCGGGCTGGACGTAATAACCCCTTTCCCTCAGGTCCTTGTACACGACATACCTGAACTCGAAGCCCTTCTCAAAGGAGGACGCGAGCTCGAAGAAGCTCCGGAAGCTCAGGATCTGCCCATCATACTCGACCCTCAACCTTGATCTGTCGAGAAGATATGCGGCCTCGACGAGCGTCAGCTCGAGCCCGTCCTCAAGAGGCCGCCCAAAGTAGCCCTGCTCGTAGAGGACCTTTAAAGCATCTTTTCCAAGGCGCACTTTTCCAGACTCAAGCCTTCCTAGCAGCAGCTCCTCAGACATGCTCAGATGCTCAGCCTGTCCGGCCATATGCCGTGGACAACTCCGATGGCCCTGTCCACCGTCTCGTGCACATCAGCAGCTGGATAGCCGCATGAGAGCATGTACGCTTCAACGTGGTTCGGCACAGCTATCGACATCTGCTCTACCATTGAGACGGTCTGCATGATCGTGTAATCGCCGAGCTCGAACGGTATTATCGCATCTGATACGAGAAGCTCGAATATCTCCGGAGAGATTGGCCTCTCAAAGCCTGAAAGGAACGCCTCGAGTATCTCGCTCGTCCACTCGTGCCGCCTTCCGCCCGCGTCCTGGTAGGGTATCACGACAACCTCGCGCGTGCTGGCGAGCCTCTCGACAAGCTCTTGCGGGGTTGGGTGCCCCTTGAATATCAGGTTGAGGAAGTTCGTGTGTGGTATCGTCGTCGGTACCTTGGAGGCGCGTATCGAGAACTTTACATCCTTGAATATGGTGCCCGCATCCGCTCCCTGATGCCCTGCACCCCTCCCGAACTGTATGGCGCTCGGCGATGCACGCACAACAGTGTGCGGATCTCCGTGTCTCCTGTCGATGTTTCCGATCATGCCACAGAGCCCGAGAGGTCGCGCGGCATATGCAAGCCTGCTCAGGCCTGTCGTGTTGCAGCTAGTGCACTGCACGACCCTCGGCTTCGCCTTCATGAACCTCTCATAGTTCTCAAGCCCGAAGAAGAACTCCCTCCTGAGATCCTCCCTCACATCATCTGTCAGCGGGAAGCCCTCCTCCTCGAGCCCCTTCTGGAGCTCATCTCTATGAGCTCCGCCCATCAGCGCGACGAAGCAGCCGTGCTCAAGCCCTGATTTCAGGTAAGGCAGCTCCTCATCCCCGGGCGTGCCGATCATTACGAACTCTGAGCTCTCGAAGAAATCCCTGTATCCGCCCTCCAGCTTGAACCCCGCGCTCTCCCACTTTGCCCTGTCCTCGTCGCTGCTGGCATATGCCCTGACACCGCAGATCCTTATCATCTTCCTCAGCATCGATACAGCTCTGGCGTGCGGCTTTCTCACGAGCACATTTATATCGCCGCCGATGCCGGCTGCCTGCTTAACTGCATGCAGGGCGAATATGGTCCTCTTGCTCTCCGTTCCATCAAAACCCACAAAGCCAGCATTCTTATTCAAGTACTATCACTTCCTGCGCGGAGTTGAGAGTGCACCATATTTAAGATTCTCGGAATGATTTCAGCAGACCATCGCAGACCGCAGCTGACGATTGCAGATTGCTGTGTTGGATAAGTCTTTAAAATCCGCAAGCAGAAGACGATTCCAGGAATGCGTGGAGTGTAGATCAGAATCAATAACTAGAGACGTTATCACAAAAGGTTATCCAACACAGCAATTGCAGATCAAAACCGACCTGCTGAACCACACGGCATGCGGCGGTCTTATGCTTGAATCACTGAATGGAATTTCAGGAATCATCACTCACTAGCACAGCAGATCACAAATCCTACGATGTCAGATGCCGCTGGGTTCAATGATCTGATCACACGACAGCAGGCAGCATCGACTGCCTGAAAACCAATGCATATCAGACGATCCAGCGTGTACAGCATCGATCTCCCAAAGGTTAATATATCGCCCCTTAGAATGGCATATGGTGGTGGATCGTATGGGAGGAAATGGCTTCGCGATTGCAGTTATGGTGCTGGGTTTCCTGATCGCATTCATGTTCCCGATATATCTGCTGTCGGCACTCTTTGGTCTGACGTAGTGCCGGTGCAGCACAATTTTATTTCATCTGCCAACACATAGTCTGCATTGAGGGGCGGTCGTTTACCGGCAGTTTGTATACGTTGAGCTGTATATGTTGAGCTTCGAAATGAGCAGGTGTAGATAAGGCTTGACTGCTTGTGCATAGTCGTAGTTCTACATGCTCTCATCACTTGCTGCTCTTATTGTCGACTGGAAATGATCTGTAGAGCTCCTTCCTCCTGGCCTCCAGCAGATCAGGCGTTCTGCCGATGAGCTCTGCAGCGCTCAGCACCCTCACATCAGCATCTTCAGCGCTCCTGTATACCTCAGGGATTCTGTCAGCATATCCGATATCCCTCATGAAGTGATGATCGATGACGATGGTTTTGATGGACGTATCACTTATTATTTTTATTATATTCTCCACAGATCTGCTCAGATCCTCCTCTGCGTAACGATAGCCGAGCAAGTATGTCATCGGGCCGTCGAGGATCAGGGTCTTCGGATCCTCCTCAAGTATGAAAGCGACCTGGTCATCCATTGCCGGCCCCTCGACATCGCTGGTGTAAAGCACCCGGTCCCCACCGCATGATACTGATGTCTCGATAACATAACCGAGCCTGTTTCCGGTGCCGTGGTACACTGGCTGGGAGAACCTTATCGTGAGCGGTCCGTGGCTGAACTCCCCTCCATCCGCGATCCGTATATCCGCGCCCTCGAGCCTGCCCAGGAAATAATGGGCACGACGCTTCTGGCTGAAATTTATCCTGTTCTTTGGATCTTTGATATAAACGATCTTTCCTGTGTAGATATCCGGATCCTCGGGGTTATGATGATCGTAGTGGTAGTGCGTGACGACGATTATATCGCTGGATTCTGCGATACCTCTGACCTCCTGCCATGCTGCATTGAGCCGGTTTATCTCGACGGGATGCGGCGGCAGACCATACCTTCTTGGGCCAAGAGAGACTGCAGGATCTATCATGACTCTGAGACCTCCGGCCTCAATGCATGTGGCCATTGATCTCACGCCAAGGCTGTCGAAAGCGATGGGGCTCAGGTTCATGGCTCCTCCAGCGTGCTGGAAAGCTCCGGCTAACTCCGGAGCACATACGTTTAACGGTGCGAGCTTCTCAGAGTTAGATCTTCCGATACAACATGCTCGAAGAGCGCCCCAGTTCCCCGCAGTTGTGGGCTCGACTGAAGAGATGGTAAAGAATTGGTGGGTACTGGCATAATGCCTCTGATCCCACAAGGATCCATGGCAGTTCTCACGCTCTGCATAACATCCACGCTGCCGTGATTTGTCGCCATCCTCACGCTCATCTGCTCCCCTGTGAGCTGTAGGAGCCCGTCGATCCTTTAGAGTTCCCTGCCATCATCGATCTCTTCAGAACCTCTGCTACAACTATCACTATCGTCGAGACCACCCAGACCTGAAGCCAGGAGTCGGGGGTCAGCGGCAGCGTCTCGAAGGCTCTCTGAAATGCCGGAACATATATGACCACCACAACGGACGCGAGCGAGGCCACGATGCCGGCGAGCAGCTTCCTGTTACCCATGGGATTCATCTGCAGGACAGAGTGATGGAACGATCTGCTGCTGTAAGCATTGTATATCGCGCATATGCCGAGAGATGCAAATGCCACAGTTCTCGCATAGCCGAGCCCCTCATCAAGGTTGAGGAGAAACAGCACCAGCGTTCCGATGAGTATCGCTGCTGACGTGCCGATTGTGTATACAAGAACTTCCCTCGACAGAATCGGCTCCTTTGGGTTTCTCGGACGCTCGTTCATCAGCCCGGGCCTCGCGGGCTCCACAGCAAGGCCTATCGCGGGGAAGTCCTCTGCAACCACATTGATCCAGAGTATCTGAAGCGCCAGGAGCGGTGCTGGCAGGCCGACAAACACTGCGATCAGAATTACAGCGACCTCTGCGAATGTCACAGCCAGCATGTATGATGAGGCCTTCTTTATGTTCTCGTAGATCCTCCTGCCCTCTTCGACAGCTGCAACTATTGTGGCGAAGTTGTCGTCTGCCAGCACCATGTCCGAGGCCTCCTTGCTCACATCAGTACCGGTCCGGCCCATCGCGATCCCGATATCAGCTGACCTCAAAGCAGGAGCATCGTTCACACCATCCCCGGTCATTGCAACAACATGGCCATGCTCCTTCAGCGCCTTTATTATCCTCATCTTGTGCTCTGCCGTTGCCCTTGAGAAGACAGATATGCTCTCGATGCGATCGCTGAGCTCCTGATCGCTCATGCTGTCGAGCTCAGAGCCGTCCAGCACCTCCCCGTTGAGCATGCGAAGCTCCCTTGCGATCGCCTCGGCGGTGCGCTTGTGATCCCCTGTGATCATCACCGGTCTTATGCCCGCTCTCTTGCACACATCTATCGCTCCGCAGACCTCCTCACGCGGCGGATCCATCATTCCGAAGAGGCCTGTGAAGATCATATCCCTCTCCAGGAAATCCCTGCTCAGCTCTCCGGATTCGATCTGTCTGAATGCAGCAGCCAGAACTCGCAGAGCCCTGCCTGCCATCTCGTCCGCGATCTCAAGAATTCTCTTCCTGTCCACATCTGTGAGAGGCCTGAGACCGCTGGAATCCATCACATAGGAACATCTCTCCACGACAACCTCGACCGCGCCCTTCATCGAGACCCGGAGACCTCCATCGTATTCATGCACTGTGGTCATCCTTCTCGTATCCGATGCGAACGGGTACTCGATGATCTCCCTGCATCTCTCGCGGATATCCAGACCCGCCTTTTTTGCGAGCACTATCAGCGCACCCTCTGTAGGATCGCCGACGATCTGCCAGCCGTCCTCAAGCACAACCTCGGAGTTGTTGCACAGAGCGCCTGTGATTATCGTCTCCTTTAAAGCATCCGCAGACACAGGGTTTATCTCAGATCCATCAACTCTGAATATGCCCTCTGGCACATACCCTGAGCCAGTCACCTCGACCCTGCGCCCGCACCAGATCTCCCTGACGGTCATCTCTCCCCTGGTCAGGGTGCCGGTCTTGTCGGTGCATATCACAGTCGTGGATCCGAGGGTCTCGACTGCGGGAAGCCTCCGCACTATTGCATTTCTCTTGGCCATGCTTTGCGTTCCATATGCCAGAGCAAGAGTCACCACAAAGGGGAGAGCCTCAGGTATGCCGGCGACCGCAAGAGCTGCAGCTATAAGAAGCGTTTCGAGAACAGGATTGCCCCTGTAGACCTGTATCGAGAAGACCACAAGAGCTGCGATGAAGACCATAACTGCCAGGCTTTTGGAGAGCTGCTGCAGCCGGATCTTGAGAGGAGGCTCTGCAGGGGTCTCCTGTATCATCCCTGAGATCCTTCCGAGCTCTGTGTCGGAGCCGGTGGAAGTCACCACAGCCCTTCCATTGCCGTAGGTGACCATTGTGCCCATGAACAGCATGCTGCTCCGGTCTGCCAGAGGTGCATCCTTCATCACAGGATCGGGGCTCTTTCTCACCGGATTGGATTCACCGGTTAGCGACGACTCCACGGTCTCCAGGGCGGATGCATCAAGTATTCGCGCATCCGCGGGAACTATATCGCCGGCCTCCACGTGGATGACATCCCCAGGCACGAGGTTTCTTGCCGGGAGTGTGATCAGCCTGCCGCCCCTGAAGACCCTCGCCTCAGGGGCTACCATCTTCCTGAGCGCCTCCATCGCCCTCTCGGCTCTGTACTCCTGGACGAATCCCAGAATGGCTATGAAGAACAGGATTCCCAGAACGACGATCGCATTGGATTGTTCTCCTGAGAGCCAGGATATCACTGCGGCAGCCAGGAGCACCAGGACCATGTAGTTCTCGAACTGCCTGAGGAGGATCCTGACCGGACCGGGCCCGGAGATTCGAGCGAGATCGTTCGGCCCGAACCTCTCAAGACGGGATGCAGCTTCATCCTCAGAGAGACCGTCACATCCGGAGTTCAGCAGCTTCAGAACCTCCTCTGGCTGCAGAGCATGCCAGTTCGCCATAAGGCTGCACTCTGTGGTCAGTGGTATTAACCCTTGTGATTGCAGCGCCGGATATCTGATCATGTATTCTCCCCAACCAGCTCATCTCGCAGTGCAGCAAAGGATTAAGGGGAGAAAAGCGAAAAACTGCAGTGTGTTGGAGGCGCATGAATGGATCTGAAGGTGCCGCTTGATGTTCCAAGGAATGCCAGGGATGAGTACATCAGAAACTACACGGAGATCACGAGGGGCTCTGGCAGGCTGATGCTGTTTGCAGGCGATCAGAAGGTCGAGCATCTGAACGATGACTTCTACGGTCAGGGGATATCAGAGGATGATGCGGATCCCGAGCATCTCTTCAGGATAGCCAGCCAGGGCAGGATAGGCGTCTTTGCGACGCAGCTCGGCCTGATTGCCAGATACGGCATGGACTATCCAGATGTTCCTTATCTGGTCAAGCTGAACTCCAAGACGAATCTGATAAAGACCTCGCAGGCAGATCCCCTGAGCAGGGCGTGGATTGATGTCCCTCAGGTAATGGAGTTCAGAAGGGAGACAGGGCTCAGGATACTTGGCGTCGGATACACAGTCTACCCCGGAAGTGAGCATGAGGTTGTAATGCTGAGAGAGGCAGCTCAGGTGGTGCATGAAGCTCACAGGCACGGGCTTGTTGTGGTTTTATGGATGTATCCAAGGGGCAAGGCTGTGAAGGACGAGCACGACCCGCATCTGATCGCCGGTGCATGCGGGGTTGCAGCCGCGCTGGGAAGCGATTTCGTGAAGGTGAACTATCCCAGAGCTGATAATCCGGCTCTGGCATTCAGGGAGGCTGTGATGGCGGCCGGCAGAACAAAGGTGATATGCGCCGGAGGATCGAGCGACGATCCTGAGGCGTTCCTCCGGAGGCTACACGACCAGATACACATCTCAGGCGCATCCGGAAACGCCACGGGCAGAAACATACACCAGAAGAGCCTCAGGGATGCGATCAGGATGTGCAACGCGATATATGCCATAACCGTCGAGAACAAATCCCTGGAGGAGGCGCTGCGCATTCTGCGGTAAGTCCGGACCTCCTGCGGCACCGATGCACATGCAGACGGTGAGTAGTCCACCTTCTTTAAGTTGATCTTGACGGACCGGCTCCCTGAGATGTGTTTGTTTTGAACGCTGTCAGCACGAAAATCGACATCCTGGACCTGTAAATACTTGTCCGACGCCTTCCAGCGCGGTTGATGGCTATGAATTTACTGTAGCTATTGCTTTTGCATTTATACACACGTCATAGGTAGACTAACCCAGATGGTGCTATTTTCGCAAAACTTTAGAGATACGCTCTTGTGTGTTAAGCAACTTAGAGGGCACGCATACTGGTTGCTGTATGCACTCATTCATTCGCCAGGAGCACATAGCGGGAACAGTGCCTCTCAAAGCAAGTCATCAAATGGATA
>NZ_JAOAKP010000064.1 GCF_026419855.1 Methanothrix sp. | reverse complement strand
ATTTGCTAGACATGTCGCACTTCATACACTATTTTATGTAATATGCAATATTATATAAACTTATGCGGAATACTATAGGCGAGGTGAGACAGAAATATGGCGAACGATGCTGCTTTTCTTGGAAGATAACTGTGCCACTATCCACAAATAAATCAGTATGCTGCGGATCCATATGCCTAAATTATGGGGAGCTTAGGTCCAAAATAAACACATTTGGGTGAGCCAGCCCATTGGGATCAACTCAACAAATGTAGACTACCAGAAGACGCTCTTGTCCATACGATAACTTGCCCACGGATACATTGGTCTGACTATGCGCACCTGGCGGGTGAATTCGTGCCTTCAGCAATCGATTTGTTTGATATCCAAGTTGCTAAGCACATATGAGCGAAGGAATAATGCTTCACGGAGGAAGGAGACGAAGCTTCAAAGTAACACAAGACCCAGTAAGCAAGGACAAATCAGGAAAATTTGGTCTCAAATGCTCCAAATAAGCAATCAAAGTCAGGCGATGAAGCGAAGATGCAGGTAAACAGGAACCCTCATATATGTCTTTCCTGTTCTGAGGGATGTGTGGATAGCCCATGATAGACATAGCAATTCCAAAGGGGAGCCTGCTCAACCAGACTCTCGAGCTATTCGAGAGAGCTGGTCTGGAGGTGCGCAGGACAGAGCGGGAGTACAACGCCAGGATAAACGACCCCAGAATAGGTAAGGTGAAGATCCTGAGGCCTCAGGAGATCCCGACCTACGTCAGCAGGGGATACTTCGATCTGGGAATATCAGGTACAGACTGGATCGTCGAGTCCGGAGCAGATGTCGTAACAGTTGCCAACCTGAACTACGGGAAGCAGGGGCCTGGAGTTGTTAAAATCGTCGTCGCGGTGCCAGAGTCGATGCCGATCAGCTCCTCCAGAGAGATACCTGCAGGGAGCAGGGTCGCGACGGAGTACCCGAACATCACCAGAAGCTACTTCGAACGCCTGGGCATACCGGTTGATGTGCAGTTCTCCTACGGCGCCACTGAGGCGAAGGTTCCGGAGCTCACAGATGTAGTTGTCGATCTCACAGAGACGGGCTCGACGCTGATCAAGAACGGGCTGAAGATTATTGATGTCATAATGGAGTCGACATCAGAGCTGATAGCAAACCAGCAGAGCTGGTCAGATCCCTCCAAGAGGGAGGAGATCGAGGCGGTGGAGACTCTGCTCTCAGCGGTGATCAGGGCAAGAGGCAAAGCGCTGCTCAAGATGAATGTATCGGAGAATAACATAGAGCAGGTCATCTCTATACTGCCCAGCATGAAGCACCCCACAATCTCAAAGCTCTACAACTCAGGCTACTACGCGATCGAGAGCGTCGTCGATAAAAAGGATATCAATCTGCTTATACCACAGCTAAAGAAGGCAGGCGCGTCCGACATTCTTGAGATGGAGATCTCGAAGATCGTTCCATGAGGGGCGTGGGCTCAGATTACGATTCTGATGGAGCCGGCATCCACGAACGTTATGCTCAACGAATCCGGCTGGATCGATTTCATTCAAGCCGCCAGAGCCCACCTGCCTCCGGATAAGCTTATATATGGTTAGCCAGATTGGATCTCGGATTGCTATTCATTATCTGGAGGATGTTTATTGGCTAGAAGGGCACAGAGGAAAGCAGAAAGGGCAAAGGTCAAGCAGTGGTATAAGGTCCTCGCACCCGAGATGTTCGGGCGCACGCCTGTTGGCGAAACGCTCGCAAACGACCCGAACAAGCTGCTAGGGCGTGTGATCGAGACCACACTGGGCGACCTTACAAACAACTTCTCGAAGCAGAACACGAAGCTCAGGTTCAAGATAGATGCAGTGGCCGGTGATACAGCTTACACCAGGTTCATAGGTCACGAGATGACCACAGACTACATCAGATCCCTCGTCAAGCGCAGGACATCACGTATCGATGCTGTTGTCGATGTGATGACAAGCGATGGGTATCTGGTCAGGGTCAAGCCGAGCTGCTTCACCGTCAAGAGGGCCAGGGCGAATCAGGTCAAGGCGATAAGGGAGATCTCGCGGCAGGTTATCCTCTCCAAGGCCGGGAACATAGACCTCAACGGGCTCATCCAGGAGGTAGTGCTGGGCAAGCTCTCGCTCGACATATACAAGGACGCGAAGGCTGTGTATCCCCTCAGGAGAGTCGAGATAAGGAAGACGGAGATACTCGCAGGGCCGGGAGAGGTCCCGCAGCCATCTGCTGTTCCTGAGCCGACAGTCACTGCAGAATCCTGAGCTGCGACGAGATGAGCCATGGTCAGGGTGGGTCTTGTCCAGACCAGTGTCACTGAGGACCGGAACTTGAATCTAGCCAGGGCTCTCGATCTGGTGGAAAGTGCTGCGGAGATGGGCGCGGAGATCGTCTGCCTGCCGGAGCTCTACCGGACCCCATACTTTCCCAGGGAGGAGAGCGCCCAGGTCCAGCACTACGCTGAGACGATCCCCGGCGAGTCGACCGCTGCATTCTCAAAGCTCGCGGCGAGAAAGAACATAGCCGTAATAGTTCCGCTCTTCGAGCGTTATGGGAGCATCTACTACAATTCCGCAGCTGTCATCGATGCTGACGGCTCGATCGCAGGCGTGTACAGGAAGTCCCACATCCCATATGATCCCATGTTCTATGAAAAGAGATACTTCTCAGAGGGAGATGGCTTCAGGGTATTCAGGACGAAACACGCCTGCATCGCAGTGCTAATCTGCTACGACCAGTGGTTCCCGGAGGCTGCGCGCTCTGTGGTGCTGGGCGGTGCTGACATAATATTCTACCCGACCGCCATCGGCAGGATAAGAGGCGTGGAGGAGTCAGAGGGCGACTGGCAGGTCGCCTGGGAGACGGTCCAGCGCGGGCATGCGATAGCGAACGGTGTGCATGTGGCTGCGGTGAACCGGGTTGGCGTTGAGGGCGAGATAGCATTCTGGGGAGGATCGTTTGTATGCGACTCGTTCGGGAGCTTCATCGCACATGCGGGCGCTGATGAGGAGGTTCTTGTAGCAGATCTAGATCTGTCGAAGAATGTGATGGTTAGGGAGGGATGGGGATTCCTAAGGAACAGGCGGCCCGATGCGTACCGCGCCCTGGTAAAGGATCCTGGGAGGCTATCTGCTACGCCAAGCGGCGAGGGATACCACATGCCGGCAGAGTGGGAACGGCATGATGGAGTCTGGCTCGCCTGGCCGCATGACACTGATACTTTCAATGATATCGAATCTGTGGAGCACGCGTATGTCTCGATGATAAAAGCGCTTCATGTGGGAGAGACTGTTAACCTGCTGGTGAGAGACGAGGATATGCGCGAACGCGTGGAGCAGATCCTCCAGCGGGATGTTAGGATGCGCAGCCTGAGAATCTATACCATAGATTACGCGGACGTCTGGTTCAGGGACTATGGCCCCACATTTGTCGTGAACCGAAACGAAAAGCGACTTGGAATGGTTGCCTGGAGCTTCAACGCATGGGGAGGGAAGTACTGCGAGCTCATGGGAGATGTGAAGATACCGTGTTGCATCGCGCGCGAGCTCGGTGTGAGGTGCTTCCGTCCCGGGATCGTGCTTGAGGGCGGATCGATAGACGTCAATGGCTCCGGAACGCTCATGACCACAGAGCAGTGCCTGCTGAACCCGAACAGGAATCCTCATCTGAGCAGGTGGGACATAGAGTTCTACCTCCGGGAATATCTGGGGGTCAGAAAGGTAATCTGGCTCAGGAGGGGAATAGCAGGCGATGACACCGATGGGCATGTCGATGATGTGGCCAGATTCGTGTCCTCCAGAAGAGTGGTTGTTGCATTCGAGGAGGACAGGGATGACGAGAACTATGAACCACTCAGAGAGAACTGCGAGATTCTCAACCACGAGACAGACCAGGATGGAAACCCGCTCGAGGTGATTCGACTGCCGATGCCAGGTTTTGTTGGAAATAAGAAGAGGCTGCCAGCGAGCTATGCAAACTTCTACATCGGGAACAGCGCCGTGCTTGTGCCGGTCTTCGGCCACAGAAACGATGCGAGGGCTCTGAGCATCATCAGTGCGCTCTTTCCAGATAGGGAGGTCGTCGGGATAGACGCCCAGGCGATGGTCTACGGCCTTGGCACAGTCCACTGCGTGACGCAGCAGCAGCCTTCAGTATAAGTGGAGTTCTGCTCGAGTAACGTGAGCATTTCGCCGGACCGATTTTAACGTTGGCAGGGTTGTACACCTGATCATTGAGACAGGCCGCATTGGTGCTGCGTGATTCCATGCGATACCATGCCAATGCATGCCGATTTCTTACTGCATGTTCGGCTGTTCAAGCCACCACCCATAACAGTGGTTATCTTCGGATTGGTCGACCGCTGCAGATCGCAGTGGGTATGAAGTTCACAGACCCACTGCTCTTCCTCCTGCTAGATAAATCTAAATAATGTTAATCATATAATCACATAGCGTGTGGGAAGTCAAAGAACTTCAGCTCAAGGTGGCGAAGGCCTATCCGAACGACTCGGCCAGAGGCATAGCCAGGCTTGATCCGAGCGCGCTCCTCACGCTGCGCCTATCCCCAGGAGACATCATAGAGATAGAGGGGAAGAAGATCACAGCAGCGAAGGTCTGGCGCGCGGACAGGCAGGACTGGATTCAGGATTACATAAGAATAGATGGCTTCATCAGGCAGAACGCTGGCGTTGGGATAAGCGACCGCGTAAAGGTGAGGAAGGCCAGGTACAGCGACGCGACCCGGATAGTTCTAGCGCCGCCGGCTGGATCGCACATGCAGTTCGGCCCGGACGCTGTGGATATGATAAAGAGACAGACACTGAAGCGTCCTGTTGTCGCAGGTGATATTCTTCCGGTGATGAGCACGTCCGGCCAGGCATTTCTGGGTAGAATGGAGGCGATCCCCCTCGTCGTGACAGCTACCGATCCCGGCGGGATCGTGGTGATAACAGACCGTACCGAGATACTCCTCATGGACAAGCCTGCACGCGGCGTCGGCTCGATAAAGGCGACCGGAGTCACATACGAGAGCGTTGGAGGGCTGCGCGCTGAGGTCCAGCGGGTCAGGGAGATGATCGAGCTTCCCATGAAGCACCCGGAGGTCTTCAGAAAGCTCGGTATCGATCCGCCGAAGGGCGTCCTGCTATACGGACCGCCGGGCACCGGAAAGACCCTCATCGCGAAGGCTGTTGCCAATGAGAGCGGAGCCAGCTTCTTCAGCATCGCGGGGCCAGAGATAATGTCCAAGTACTACGGTGAGAGCGAGCAGAGGCTCCGCGAGATATTCGAGGAGGCGAACAACAACACGCCCTCCATAATATTCATAGACGAGCTGGATTCGATCGCTCCCAAGCGAAGCGAGGTCACCGGCGAGGTCGAGAGAAGGGTTGTGGCGCAGCTCCTTGCGATGATGGATGGTCTTAAAGAGCGCGGCCAGCTCGTGGTCATAGGCGCCACCAACAGGATAGATGCCATAGATCCAGCGCTGCGGAGGCCCGGCAGATTCGACAGGGAGATCGAGATAGGCGTTCCAGATAGGGATGATCGTGTGGAGATACTCCAGATCCACGTGAGGAACATGCCGCTCGCAGATGACGTGAACCTGGAGGAGCTGGCAAACAGGACTCACGGGTTCGTGGGAGCCGACATCGCAGCTCTCTGCAAGGAGGCCGCGATGAAGGCGCTCCGCAGGTACCTCCCGGATCTCGGAACAGAGGACGATATACCGCCGGAGATCGTGGAGAGCATGAAGGTGACCAGAGAGGACTTTGAGATGGCTCTCAAGGAGATCGAGCCGAGCGCGATGAGGGAGGTCCTGGTGGAGCTCCCGAAGGTCACCTGGGACAGCGTCGGCGGGCTGGGCCAGATCAAGCAGGAGCTGATAGAGGCGATAGAGTGGCCCCTTAAGAGGCCGGAGAGGTTCGAGCAGATGGGAATAAAGCCCCCGAAGGGCATACTGCTCTACGGCCCCCCTGGCACGGGCAAGACCCTCATAGCGCAGGCAGTTGCAAATGAGACGAACGCGAACTTCATCTCTGTCAGAGGCCCACAGCTCCTCTCGAAGTGGGTCGGAGAGTCAGAGAGGGCGATAAGGGAGATATTCAGAAAGGCGAAGCAGGTCTCGCCTGCGATAATATTCTTCGATGAGCTCGATGCGATCGCGCCCATGAGGGGGATGGATGAGGGGGCGCGGGTCACCGAGCGTGTCGTCAACCAGCTGCTGGCAGAGATGGACGGCCTGGAGGATCTGAAGAACGTGATCGTGATCGGAGCGACCAACCGGCCTGATATGATAGATCCGGCGCTTCTCCGCTCCGGCAGGTTCGACAGGCTTATAATGATCGGCCCGCCGGATCGCGATGGCAGGCTGGAGATACTGCGGATACATACTGCCAGGATTCCAAACGCGGAAGACGTCAGCCTTGAGGAGCTTGCAGACCTCACAGATGGATATGTCGGTGCAGATCTCGGCGCTCTGTGCAGAGAGGCCGTGCTGCTCGCGCTCAGGGAGAACGAGAACGCAGAGACCGTCGAGATGAGGCATTACCTTGAGGCTCTGAAGAGGGTCAGGCCGAGCGTGGAGGAGAGCATGATAAGTTACTACGAGAGGATAAGCGAGCGGTTCAGGGGCGGCGGCAGGGTCGAGTCGAGCTCGCTCATGGGCTACAGGTGATGTATTGATATGCTGCTGGAGAGCCTCTGCCATCCTTGGCCCAAGGAAGGAGGTGTTATGAAGAAGATCTTCGCATCGGATCTCGCCGGCAAGGAGATAGTTACAGTGGAGGGCATCGTCCTGGGAGAGCTGGAGAACATAACCTTCAATCTGGATACAGGCGAGCTTGTGGATCTTATCGTCAAACCTGACCGCAACCTGAACCGCGTGAAGTACAGAGCAGATGGCAGATTCGTTCGCATCCCCTTCAGCGCGGTCTGTGCGATAAAGGATTACATAGTGGTCGATGAGGGGAAGTCGGTCCAGTCCGGAGAGCAGGACGCGATTAGTATTTAATCGATCAGCTTGTACAGTCAAAAGCATGAAAGCACCTGCTCTGATTGCTCTGTGCCTGGTGTTCGTAGGCCTGTCGTGCTCCTTCCCGGTTCCGGTGAACTATGCGGCGGGCCAGGATCCGAGGTTCTCGGAGAGTCTGTTTATCGTGAGCGGCGGCTCGGCTCTCTCTGAGAGCTACACGAGTGTTGAGCGGCTGGAGAGGTTCACGGAGGTGAGGGCTGCCTACAGCGGCGCTGCCCAGCCCTCGCAGAACGGCATCCTCGAGGCGAACATCAGATCTAATGTGATCGGGAGTGCGCATATCGGATGGCTCTCAGCAGATTCCACAGGGGTTTACGGCCGGAGCATCGAGGATCTGACAGGGGTGTTCTCCATAGAGAAGTTCATCCAGCTCTGGAACAACAGCACAGCAGGGGAGATCAGCGTCGACTGGATGCCGTGCATCTGAGGCCCGCAGCAATGCCACAGAGATCTGAGAGCATCACCTACGAGTTTCTGCTCGATCTGAAAAGGCTCAACGATGCCTGCAGCGGATTCGAGAGCAGGATATCTGCGCTGGAGGCGCTGGCGATCGCCATCGCTGTTTACATCATCTTCATACCGCTCGGTCTTGTGGCTTACTTCCGGTTCTACTGGAGCGGCATGCTGCTCGAGCACGCTCCCGTCGCGGTATCGCTCGTCCTCGGCGTGATTCTATCACACATCATAAGAAGAAGGCGCAGGATCAGCGTCTTTGACCTCTTTGAGGAGGAGCTTTCCGAGAAGCTTAAAGCAGCTTACGATAACAGATTTCATGACAGCATAGTGATGAGGAGCCTCGCTAAGGACCTCAGGCACATCCTTTCCGGGATCTCGGAGAGGGACATAATCGACACCCGCAGGCTCCACAAGAGAGTGCTGCTGGTATTTTTCATGCTGGCGCTTGCGGTTGTGGTATCCAGCAGCATCTCTGAGGAGATCACGCCTGCGAATCTCGGAGTCGTCGGCGGGATAAGGGATCTCGCTGAGGATCTTCTCAGCACAAAGCAGCCGGTCTCTGAGGTAAGGGATAACGTTAGCATATACGGCAAGCCGTCTCTTGCTGTGCTCTCTGAGAACAGGCTGGAGCTGGAGCTCTATCCGGGATCGGGCGTTGGATCCAGGGCAAGGCCCACTGAGGCGACGGAGCGGCTTTTCAGAGAAGGACCTCCGGGCCAGGGGGTTGCAGTCCCGTCTGAAGTGTACATCGAGAGCCTGCCACCCAAGCACAGGGAGATAATCAGGAGGTACTTCACGCTTCTGAGCGAGTCTCAGAGCTGAGGGCGTGTTTTGTCGAGTTTCATTTTGAGGCTTCTTGATAGATGCGCATGCGCCCATGCCATCTGGCAAATATCATCTACTTTGATTTTTGGGTCGTTGATTGAGACCTGTCCGAATAACATTAGCACCTCCTGGCGAAGTTATAGTAGAACACAAACATTTTAAAGAAGTTTTTTTCCCAGCATTCTATAGCTC
>NZ_JAOAKP010000063.1 GCF_026419855.1 Methanothrix sp. | reverse complement strand
CGTCTGCATGGGCTTCGCATTCTGGTTGTCGCTCTTGTGTGTTCAGCAACTTAGAGGGATGCATACTGGTTGCTGGATGCATTCATTCGCCGGGAGCACAAGCGGGAACAGTGCCTCTCAAAGCAAGGTCATCAAATGGATAAGAGCGCTGGTCGTTTACTTGAATCTTAATGCTCCACAAGTTCCATATTTTTGGACCTCGTCATCCAAAAAGCTTAAATGGATGATGTGGATACGGAGATGAGCGGGCCGCCATAACTCAGCTGGTAGAGTGTCTGGCTGTTAATCCGGCAGATACCAGAATGTCACAGGTTCGAGCCCTGTTGGCGGCGCTATCGCCACTTATTTCCGGCTGATTTTCTCTGATCCTCTCATTTTTGACTTCCCCTCCCGCAGAGGTCGTATGAGTTTCACAAAAAGACGCTTCATGCCCTCTCTCCAGGCGCACTGGCAGCCGTCGGGTAGATACTTATTGTATGCCGCCGGAGCCGGAATGGAGGTGAACGGTGCAGGATCATACCCTGCGCCCATTGTATGGATCTTGAGGGCTATGCAAAGCTTGGGCTGAGGAGAAGCGACCCTGATATCAGGAACAAACTCGCAGATATCATCGTCGAGATAAAGGGCATCAGCAGGGAGAGGGCCGAGGCGCTGGCAGGAGCCGTGCTCCAGGAGGCCAGAGCAACACTCAATCCCAGAGGGGATGTGTTCGAGCTTCATGGCTCCGGCGTGAGCATGGGCGAGTTTGGGGTTGGATCGCGGGGCCTGGGCGATTTCTACATGCACACAAAGATAGCAGAGGTAATAGGACGAACAGGTGCGGTTGTCGATTCCTCCGAGCTGGATGACTCCGGTGTTGTAAGAGCCGGCGACAGGTATCTAGTGGTCACTGTTGATGGAATGCACTCCAGGCTGAGCGACTATCCGTTTCTCGCCGGCTTTCATGTGACGAGGGCCGCGCTGCGCGATATCCTGGTGATGGGCGCGAGACCGGTCGCGCTCTTCTCAGATATTCACCTCGCAGATGACGGCGATGTAGCAAAGGTGCTAGACCACATAGCCGGAATCGCCACTGTCGGAGAGCTTGTGAACGTACCGCTGATCACCGGCAGCACGCTCAGGATCGGCGGAGACATGGTCATAGGCGACAGGCTCACAGGCTGCGTCGGTGCGGTTGGCATCGCAGAGAGAATCACCCCGAGAAAGGATGCAGCCCCTGGGGATGTCATAATCATGACAGAGGGCGCTGGTGGAGGGACGATATGCGCTGCTGCTCTCTACTACGGAATGCATGAGGTTGTGGAGGAGACTCTGAACATAAAGTTCCTGGAGGCTGCTGGCGCGCTGATCGATGAGGGACCTGAGATACATGCGATGACCGATGTGACCAATGGGGGAATAAGGGGGGATGCAAGGGAGATCTCCCACACAGCCGGCGTGAAGCTGGTCTTCTTCGAGGAGCAGATGAGATCTCTTGTCAACCCGAGGGTCCTGGATATGCTCGAGAGGCTCGAGATTGATTATCTCGGAGTATCGATAGATGCCCTTCTAATAATTGCACCTGAGAGTGAGGCCGATGGAATACTGGATGTGATAGAGAGAGCCGGCGTAGCAGCTGATATCATAGGAAGGGTCGAGAGAGGCTCTGGCGTGGAGCTTCATACGAGAGATGGTATCAGGGACTTCTCGCCCAGGTTCAGGGAGTCAGCGTACACTCCCATAAAGAAGTTTGTCGGCGAGGAGGCGACGAGGGACTTCGAGGAGATGCGGGCGCTCGTGGACGCAGCGGCAGAGCGCGCGATCGAAAAGAAAAAGCGTTTCGTTGAGAGGATCAGATCGAGGCGATCAGGCAGATCAGCCTGATCTGGTGCAAAGGTTGCAGCGCGCTCCATTGGTCATCGGTTAAGGAATCGCATGCAATATAATGCTATGTTTATTTAACAATTTGCAACTACAGGTATCTTGCCGCTTGACGACACCAATAGCAATAGTCACAATGATTAACTTCGAAATAATATCAATGTAAAGATTGTTCATTGATTCTTTCACCAATCGGCCTTAACCGATGAGAATCCAGTGCGCCCAGCTAAACCATCTCTGGAAGCCGTGACCGGCAGCAACATACCCCATCTCATGAATTCTGTGAGGTCATATGCTGTGAAATGATACGAGCACGCCACCCACTGCACACTACCGCATGAAAGCCATGTGCCCAGGAAAACCCAGGTTGTCTACTATGGCGTGTGGCTAAGCGCAAAAGCAATAGCTCCAGGTGATTCGCAGCCATCAGCCACGCTGGAGAACGTCATACAGAGATGAACAGACCTCTGGGTTTCGATTTCGAGGCTGATATCATCCAAAATAAACACATTTGGAGAAGCCAGCCCATTGGGATCAACTCAACAAAGGCAGACTACAAAAAAACCACGCGATGGGATTTAATACTGTACCGCGTATATGAGCTCATGGAGTGTGAGCATCACTGCAGGCACATCTGCAGCTGGATAGAGGGGATGCCATACCACAGGAAGTATGCGCTGCCAAAGGAGTGCTGCCCAGAGCTGCCTGTCTGCTTCAGGGAGACTCTTATGGGGGAGATGATCCCCGGAGCGACCAGGCAGTTCAGAGGCCCATCTGGGGCGCACGTTCATGAGTTCGCGGATCACTGGATATTCCACAGGGACATCGTGAACGCATCTGATGATCCTGTGGGGCATCTTATGAGAGATGCCCCTGAGTATCTGGTCTCCATGGCGATCGTATTTCTCACAAGCATGCTGATGGGAAGAAAGACCAGGGACAGAAAGGTGGAGGCTGCAATAGCTGGTGGACTCTCAGGACTCTTCGCGCTTCTTCTCGGTAAGCTTCTGAAGTCCATAGACGAGGAGCGCGTAACGGAAGAGGTCAGGGAGATATAACCTGAGCCTCTAATCGTTTAGGCAAGGTGAGACGGAAATGTGGCGAATGATGCTGCTTTTCTTGGAATATAACTGTACCATTACCCACAGATAATCAGTATGCTGCGGATCCATATGCCTAAATTATGGGGAGCTTAGGATATAACCGGAAGATCAAGCGCTGCCGGAAGTGGCATCGCACAATGATGTGCAAGCTCATCATCACAGTCAGCCGGGTCGCGGATGTTTGCGTGCCTTGGACTTTTTGTCTTTATTTCTGACCTTTCGCCGGCATCATGCTAAGAAACCTCGGGGGTATTGGCTCGGAGATGACCATGCTCTCGCTCACCTTCATCATCCTCACCCCTTCACGCTGGGCTCCTGCTGCGTCCACCACGATTATCTTCGGATTGCTCGTCCTGAATGTGCCGACCTCCCATGCCTTATCCGGAGTGGTGCTGAGATGCACATACCGCTGGGTGGCTGACTTCAGGCCGACCTCAAGCAGCCGCTCTGCCTCCTCCTCCGCAGTTCCGTAGTAGAGAGTGGGCAGCTCGTTTATCGGGTAGTCGAGATCCACATCTACAGAATGGCCGTATCTGGCTCTTATTCGCGTGCCGTTTATCTCGTATCTGCCCTTTGGATCTGATCTGACGAGCGCCATTATGACCTTCTCGTTTGCCCATCTGTATCTGGTCCGGATGGCATCCACAAGCACCGGTATCTCCACCCACCCCTGCGGGCTCATCGCCAGCCCGAGGTCGTCGGGGAAATGACGAAGCGCTCCTGCGAGCAACCTCCCGAGCTTCTCAGTCCTCACACCATCAAGAACGAGCTTCCCCCTGCTCCCGCAGCTGCATGCATCTCCCCTGAAAAATCCATGCTGCGGGCATCTCCTTATCGCCTGCTCTGAATCCATTGATGAACCGGACCTCCAGCCTGAGTACGCTCTGTGGCCTGCAAAGCAGGCCGGCACCAGTATCTGTGAGGGAGATGATGGTGTATAGAGTTATCGGTCTGCACAGGCGATATGGGGGTCAGCGGTGAGCATCTCAGGAGCGCCGCTTTCCTGTACCCCAATGGATCCCGAAACAGTCTCAAAACTTCATACGTAGTCGCTGGTGCAGTGCTCCAGTTCCGACCATCGAGTGCATCAGGCTGTTTTTGAGACGTGCCAATCAGTACCAGATAGTACCAGATCATCCGGAGATGTACCGTTAGGGGTTCATGCGGCTGACGCCATCGAGATGTAGATATTCCAGGCGCCCACACTGACAAAATCGACAGCTATCGCCCCGAGGATCAGGCCCATTATCCGCGTGAACACCATGATCCCCGTAACACCGAGGAGAGCATCGACATACTCTGCAGATCTGAGTATGACGTAGGTCGCGCCGAATGTCACACATATCGCCAGGAGCACCAGCATCTTCTCCATGAGTGTACTGCTTGCTCCCATATTGACTATCACTGTGGTTATCGCTCCGGGGCCGGTCAGCAGCGGGACTGCCAGCGGAAATATCGAGACGTCCTCCCTGGTTGTTGCATCCTCGATCTCGGCCTCGGTAACCTTCTTGTGAGGCTTCGCGCGGAGCATATCTATGGCCACAAGAAAGAGCAGTATGCCACCCGCGACCCTGAGCGAGTCGACAGTTATGCCGAAGAACCTAAGGATCATATCCCCGGCAAGGGCGAAGATCATCGCGACAGAGAATGCCACAAGCGTTGTTCGGACGCATATCCGGCTCTTCTCAGCGGGGCTGGCCTCCTGAGTGAGAGAGACGAAGACCATCGTCGCCTCGATGGGGTTCACTATTATGAATATCGAGGTGAACGCATATACGAAGTACTGAAGGTATGCGGCCAGATCCAGATAAGAACCCCCGATGCAACTGACCTCTAATTATGATAGTATAGCACATAATCTTAATGGAGCGCGTGAGGGAGAGCAGCCCGCAAAGAAAGCAACCATCAAGCAACACCGGTATGTGTCATCTCACGGCGTATCGGCCATCCCATCCCGGCATGAGGTCTCTCCCAGCACCTCTACCATGAGGCAATGCTCCGCCAATCCCGCGGGTTAAAATACCATTGCATGCGTTATATTAATGCATGCAGGATGTGGTCGTGGTCGGCGCCGGGCCTGCAGGGCTCTTCGCGGCTCTGGAGCTATCTGCCCATGGAAAGAGCGTGGTGGTCGTTGATAAGGGTCGGGACATCTCTGATAGAAGCTGCCCGATGAAGAAGTGGGGTCACTGTCTTCACTGCGATCCGTGCCACATAATGTGCGGTATGGGCGGGGCTGGCACATACTCGGATGGCATACTCAATCTCCATCCGGCGATCGGCGGCGATCTCACGCGCCTGACAGATGATGCCTGGTCGCTCATAGATGAGGTGGATTCGGTATTTCTGAGATATGGCGCCCCTCTCGAGACACAGGAGCCCACGCAGGGAGATGTGGAGGAGCTCAGCCGGAGGGCTGCATCCGTTGGTGCAAGGTTCATAGCTATAAAGCAGCGCCACATGGGATCTGACAGGACGCCCGAGATAATAAGGGCTTTCAGCGCTGATCTCAGAAGGCGCGGCGTCAGGTTCGTGCTGAACACCTCGGCAGCAGATCTCATAATGGAAAAGGATGGATGCATGGGAGTCAGGCTCTCTGATGGAAGGGAGATAAGGGCTGAGAGCACGCTCCTCGCGCCTGGCAGGATAGGTGCACAGTGGATCGGGGAGATGATCGACAGGTACGGCATCAAAGCACGCTATGGGCCTCTGGATGTCGGTGTACGTGTGGAGGTGCCCTCGATCGTCATGGATCCCGTCACGCGGATCAACAGGGATCCGAAGTTCCACATCATAACTCACAGATATGACGATTTCATCAGGACATTCTGCACAAACCCCGGAGGCTTCGTGGTCAAGGAGGAGTACAGGGACTTCATAGCAACGAACGGGCACTCCATGTCTGGAGAGCGCTCTGAGAACACGAACTTCGCATTTCTTGTACGGCTTGAGCTGACGAAGCCGATAGAGAACACCACAGCCTATGGGATATCTATAGCGAAGCTCGTGACAACAATAGGCGGGAGGAAGCCTGTCATCCAGAGGCTCGGGGATCTGCACAGGGGGAGAAGATCCACGGAGGAGAGGATCGCCAGGAATCCGGTCCGGAACACGCTGAGGGATGTGACCCCAGGAGACATATCGATGGCTCTTCCCCACAGGATAGTCATGGACGTCATCGAGGGTCTTGAGATTCTGAACGAGATAATTCCCGGGGTCAATGCCGACTCCACGCTGCTTTACGCTCCGGAGATAAAGTTCTACGCCAGGGAGATAAGCGTCGACAGAGACCTGCAGACCAGCATACCATCACTCTACGCTGCAGGCGATGGCGCTGGGCTTTCGAGGGGCATAGTTGCAGCAGCTGCTACCGGACTGCTCGCAGCAAGGGGAATACTCAGAGGTCGGTAGCTGCTGTCCACCGCCAGAGCTAACAGTACTTACACCGGTGCATGGGCAGTATACAGGCCATCCAGAAGGATCGCACCGAGCGGTCGAGCTGGGCAGAGAAGATCATGCACATGAGGATCATCGCCGTGGGCCGGATCAGAGAGCGATTCTGGCGGGAGGCAGCACTTTATTACATAAAACGCCTCGCTCCCTACACCAGGCTCGATGTCGTGGAGGTTCGCGAGGAGGATCCCATCAAAGAGGGCAGGGAGATGCTCGCGCATCTGGGCGGAGGGATAACAGTGGCGCTGGATGAGCACGGTGAGAGCATGAGCTCGGTGGAGCTGGCGTCATGGCTCCAGAAGAGGATCATCGAGGGGTGCGGCTGTATCAACTGGATAATCGGGGGGCCTGACGGCCTTTCACAGGATGTGCTGGATCGCTCAGATCTCCTGCTTTCACTTTCAAGGATGACATTCCCCTATCAGCTGGCGAGGATCATCCTCCTGGAGCAGCTCTACAGGGCGTTCAGGATAATAAAAAATGAGCCATACCACCGCTAAATCGAGGGTATGGCATCGATGGCGTCCCTGTTGACCACAGATGATGTATCGCCAAGGGCTGCTCCAAGCGCCTTTGCCTTGATCACAGCCCTCACAGGCTTTCCTGTTCTGTCCTTTGGTATGGCGGATACGAAGTAAACCTCCGAGGGCATCGCTATCGGGCCCATTGTCGCCCTGACATGGTTCCTGATCTCCTTCTTGAGGCTCTCGTCGGCCTTGATACCCTCTTTAGGTACAACGAAGAGAACGATGTTCTCTCCCTTGACCTTGTCCGGCCTGCCGATGACCGCTGCATCCGCAACCTTTGGATGCGAGACTGCGGCAGCTTCGACCTCTGCATTGCTTATCCTGTGGCCCGCGACCTTCAGGACGTCATCTATCCTTCCAAGTATCCACCAGTAGCCATCTGCATCCCTTCTCGCCCTGTCGCCGCTGAGGTATATACCAGGCCTGACGCTCCAGTAGTAATCGTAGTAGATCTCCTTGAGCTTCTCCGGCTCTCCGTATATGCCTCTGAGCATGGTCGGCCATGGAGCTGTGAGCACTATGTTGCCGCTCTCCTCAGGACCAACCGCTCTCCCGCTCACATCCAGCAGCTCCACGTTGTATCCGGGAAGCGGGAATGCAGGTGAGCCCGGCTTGAGCAGGGTTATCGGCAGTGGAGCGATCACATGGCAGCCGGTCTCTGACTGGAACCAGGTGTCCATTATGGGGGCCCAGTCGTTACCAACATGCTTCCTCCACCACAGGAACGCCTCAGGATTCATGGCCTCTCCCACCGATCCCATGAGCCGGACGCTTCTCAGGTTGTGCTTCCTGGGCCACTCCTCACCCTCCTTCATGAACATCCTGATCGCGGTGGGCGCTGTGTAGATGACAGAGACACCGTAATCCTCTATGATCTGGAACCATCTCCCGAAGTCTGGGTAATCCGGAGAGCCCTCATACATCACACTCGTCGCACCAAGGCAGAGCGGCCCGTAGACTATGTATGTATGGCCTGTGATCCATCCTATGTCAGCGGTCGACCAGTAGACGTCAGTATCCTTTATGTCAAAGACCCAGCTAGTTGTATACGCAGGCCCAACGCAGAAGCCGCCGTGCACATGGACAACTCCCCTGGGCTTCCCTCCTGCTCCAGCTGGGTAGAGTATGAAGAGCGGATCCTCTGAGTCCATCGGGAGTGTCTCGCATTCATCCGGCTGGTTCTTCACAAGGTCATGCCACCAGATATCGAATCCATCCCTCCATTCGATGCTCTGGCCTGTCCGTTTGTAAACAATCTGGCGCTCTACTGAGGGCGCATCCTGGAGGGCCTCGTCCGCCTGGGCCTTTATCGGGATCGGCTTGCCTCTTCTGTATGACCCATCGCATGTTATCAGAATCCTGGCGCCTGCGTCGTTGATCCTCTCGCGGAGCGCGCCTGCGCTGAACCCCGAGAAGACGACGACGTGTATCGCGCCGATCTTCGCACAGGCCAGCATCGCTACCGGCAGCTCAGGAATCATCGGCAGATATATCCCAACCCTGTCACCCTTCTTTACCCCCAGACTCTTGAGACCGTTGGCGAGCCTGTTCACCTCTCTGTAGAGCTGATAGTACGTTATGGCCCTGGTCTCTCCGACCGGCTCGCCCACGAAGTAGTAGGCGACCTTGTTTCTCCGCCAGGATCTGCTGTGTTGGATAAGTCTTTAAAATCCGCAAGCAGAAGACGATTCCAGGAATGCGTGGAGAACAGATCGGAATCGATAGCTAGAGGCGTTATCACAAAAAGTTATCCAACACAGCACTTCTGACATATTTAT
>NZ_JAOAKP010000062.1 GCF_026419855.1 Methanothrix sp. | reverse complement strand
TCTGAGCCTCAAACACAGCAGTATCGCCAGGGCACACAACCTTATCGCTGATAGAGACCGTGGGATTCTTGCAGCTCACGCATATTGGAATATCTCCAGCCCCTCTATCTTCCATGTTGACATGCAGGCTGCATCCGGTAAATGCAGAAGCCTCACAGCTCAGTCTGGCGCACCAGTAGAGGTAAAACTTTCCAGAGGTATATGAACGCCATGTGACCGTAACTGTGTATGAGCCGATAACAAGCTCATTGCCCTGTCCGGAATTCAAGTATGTCGGTCCCGAAATTTGAAGACTCACAGCGGAATCAGATACTTTGTTGCCGTTGCTGTCACCCACATAAAAATTCTCAAAACCGATAACCCCCTTTCTGGTAACACCCTGAACCTTCCTCGAATAATCGAACTCTATGGTCTCTTGTTGTGTTTGCTGTGTGTTCGATGGGCTATTCAGCTCCATTCTGAATGGTATGCATTCACAGTCATTCCAGCCACCAACCTGGCCATAACCCCATGCCTTTTGATTGTTGTCGTATCCCTGAAGTATCTTTCCCTGAGATCCCTGCCCACCCGCCACTCCATATGCAGAACCTGAAGTCAACACAAGTATAAGAAAGATCGCAAAAATCACATGTGCATTTGAATTAATTCTCCCAAGCGTATTGCGAATAAGACACCCATCTGTAGATAGATTGTCATAGTCAATCATACCGGCCCACCACGCCATAGTCAGCATCCCGACAAATTTTTTGAAACCGAACAGTCACTCCCACCAAATTCACATAATATTTCTCAAAGATTTAGATAAATACTTATCGTATCAGCATCCCGCTGAGAACAACCACGAACAGCCCCAGCAGGAACCATCCGAGTATTCCCTCGATCATGCTCACGTGTTTATAGATACCCACAGGATATAGCGAGGCAGGCGATTGAGCGGTGAACGACATCGCACTGAAGAATAGCGAGTCCGAGAACGGTATGCGCCTCTCCCCGGATCTCTCATGTGCACTCTCAGAATCCTCCTCTTGGGCTTCAGTATTCGCCCCCTCCATCTCATCATCCGAGAGGTTCTCCCAGGCGATCTCCCTTATCCCGTTGCCGATCCAGTAGATTATACCGAAGAGGAGGATCATGAACATCGACCAGAATATTGTGTAGCTCGGCCTCACCCCATAACCGCAGGAGAGCCATGATATCACATCGATCATCTTCTCCAATCCCCATGGCTCCGACGACTGGCTTATCCTCCTGTACTGATAGTAGCAGTCGTTTGCGTCTTCCCTCCACTCCATGTTCTTGTAGTTCTTAACCAGGGCCAGATAAGCCGCGCTATCGTAAACAAGATGGTCTCTGATGAGAGACCAGCGGGCGAGCATCCTCGTGAAATCAGCCTCGTTCAGGTATATCCTCGATGAGGCTGAGAAGCTCGCGTTCTCAAGCTGCATCGAGTATATCCGAGAGCTTGTAAGCACAAGATCCCCATCAAACGTTGTGTTCACGAACCTTGTGTTGTCCTCGAGCTTTGCGAGCCCGAAGAATGCAACCGATCTGAAGTAAGCACTTGAGAAGTCAGAGAAACCCTGGAATGATGCGAGGCCGAAGACAGCTGCCCTCAAGAACCGGGCTGTGCTGAATGTCACGTCATGGGAGAACCTGGAGCCCATGAATATCGCGTTCTCATCGAAACTCACGCTCATGAAGTTCGCCGTTCCGGAAAACTCGCTGTTTGCAAAGCTGGTCTCTCCGTGAAACACAGAGCGCCAGAACGAGACGAGCTGGTAGAACCGCGCGAACTCAAAGCTAACGCCCCTGAGAAAATGAACCCTCTCGAAGCTTGTATCGTCCATGAACTGGGCGTTTGAGAGGTCTGCATAGTTCCAGAACGCAGCCCCCTCGAAGCTCACCACCTTTAGGAACTGGGCGTAGCTCATGCTCAAGGGCCCGTGAAAGTTCGTCCCGACGAAGTTCGCAGTCCCGCTGAACCTTGCCAGGGAAAACTCAGCATTCCGGAGAAGATGCGCACCCGCAAACGAGACATCGGAGTCGAAGCTAGCACCTCTCGCAGCAACATCGCCGGAGAATACAGTGCCGCTGAGGTTCAAAGGGCCCATGAACTCGACGCCGTCGATCTTCAGCGAGCCGTTGATCGTGGAATTCGCTATCTTTATCGGAGCGATCAGGGGCTTTCCGATCCTGCTGATGTTTATATCTCCTGAGACGAAAACGTTCTCGTATATCGCAGGCTCTCCGGCGCGAATCTTCCCCAAGATCTCAGCTGCTGAGACGATCCTGCACACACCCTCACTCACATTGCAGCTGATATCCTGGCCGGAGGCCATGGAGACCATCAGCAGGCATAACATCAGTGAAGGCCACAGGACTGTACGTATCTGAACCACGCTCCTGCTGCTCATGCAACCTGCCTGGATATAGGCTTTGTCCAACGCGGCGCATGCAACCATCAGATACGATTCGTTCAGCCACGGGACAGATGGAGATCATTATATAAGCCATCAGCGCATCGTACATATCATGAGCAGATTCAAGAGGAAGAACAGAAACCTGATACTTCTGATTCTGGCAGTGATACTCGTCATAATCCTCTGGGGCCCTCTGATGTGGCTGGCGAAGCTCGCCATCTTCGTGATAGCTGTTTATTTTGTCTACCAGCTCCTCAGAGAGAACCTGTAACGAACCTGCAGAGGATCGTGATCCTGTGGAGAAGATGATCTCTGAAGAAGAGGTTTGCCGCGAAGTACCTGATAACTCATGGTCTATATGAATCATTATGCCCACGTAAGAATATAGAGGTGTTTACCCAAACTGAACAGGCTCTCAGAGACCAGCTCCACCGGCATAAGACTGCATGAATCCCACGAGATCGCCTGTCTCGGAATTCGGTGATGCAGCCCATGACTGAAAATAAGATGCTGCCTCAAAGATAGGCAAGGTCTTTTATATTTTGATGTTGTGTGCATTTCAGGAGGGAGTATCTCGTGGGAGACCACTGTAACCCTGATATTTTCAGACAGCTCTTCGAGAGCCTGCCGGTGGGCGTGGCGTACCTGGATCGCGATTGCAGGGTTGTCCTCGCAAACCCTTCATTCACATCGATAACCGGCAGGGATATGGAGGAGATCAACAGAACAGAGCATCCACCATTCGCAGATCGCGAGGCTCGCTCGCGCATTCTCGCTATCCTTGACTCAGGCAGCAGCTCCTGCTTCGAGCACATCTGCATGCGACCGGATGGTGAGAGGGTGTACCTCAGGATATGGGTTCAGCCGCTCAGCTCGGACCATATATCCGCACATATCATATGCATGGACATCACCGAAGAAAAAGAGAAAGAGGCGATGCTCAGAAGCTCCCACCGGACGCTGGAGAAGATCGTCTCTGACAGGACATCGGAGCTCAAATCGAAGAATGATGAGATGGAGTGGCTGCTGTACACGATCTCTCATGACCTGAGAGCTCCACTGCTGACGATCAGCGGTTTCGTCGGATTTCTCAGAGAGGACATCCGCGCCGGAAACTCCAGGAGGATCGACGACGATCTAAAGGTTATAGAGACCGCGGTGAACAGCATCAACGCGATGCTGGAGGACACGTTAAAGATCAGCAGGATAGGCAGAATGCTGGGGTCACGCGAGCGCGTGCCATTTGCGGATATCGTGAATGAGGCCCTCACACTCACGAGGGAAAAGCTGGTCTCAAGGGGAGTTGAGGTTGTGGTGGACGCAGATCTCCCTGAGGTGTACGCCAACAGGATCAGAGCAGTGGAGGTTCTTGTCAATCTGATAGACAACAGCGTGAAGTACATGGGGGATCAGAGCAAACCGCAGATACACATAGGTTGTAAAAAGAACATGGAGACCGTGTTTTACGTCAGGGACAACGGCATGGGCATCGATCCGAAGCATCACAGCAACGTTTTCAGGCTCTTCTATAAGATCGACAGCCGGTCAGAAGGGACCGGCGCCGGACTTGCGATAGTCAAAAAGATAATAGAGATACACGGCGGACGCGTCTGGATAGAGTCTGAGCCGGGGAGGGGTTGCACGGTTCTCTTCACCCTGCCGGTGGTGTCAAGTGAGAAGATCCCAGATCAGAGGTAGTATCATTTTCGTTAGCTTTGGCGCTCCTGTGGGAGACCCACATCGATCAGCATCGTCCCCTGCTGATCTCCACCCTTGATCTTATCAGCTTCCTGAGCGGCTCGATCTCGCCGCGCTTCGCGGATATCGGAGCGATCCTATCCTCCCATCGCCGCCAAGGTGGATCCATCCCGAGACGCTCCGCGATCCAGTCCAGGACCTGCTCTGTGTTGGCTATCCTGTCGATCTTGTTCGCGGCCAGTATCGGATTGAGTTTCAGATCGCAGAGAAACCCCCACATCTCGATCTCCACAGGCACCTCTCCCCTGCTCTCCCATCTATCCGCGATCTCCAGGAACGATGCCGCGTCTGTGACCTGGATCGCTGTTATTATCCTGTCCGCATGATCCTCGAGATACCTCACTATGAGATCCTTTACACGTTCCTGCTCCCTCCAGCTCCGGTACTTCATGAACCCGTAGCCAGGCATGTCGACATATGTCAGGCTGCCGATTCTGACAGAATACGGGCGGTAGGTCACCCCAGGTCTCCTGCCGATCGGAACCCTCTCGCCGGTCAGAACTCTGAAGAGCGTTGACTTGCCAACATTCGACCTGCCTACCAGAACTATCTCGCACATGCAAACAAAAAACATTAAAAATAAAATAAAAGCAGCGGACCCGCCGGGATTCGAACCCGGGTTTGAGGCTATCCCCGGGGGACCTCCGGAGGCCTCTGTTCTATCCAGACTATACTACGAGTCCAGCTAACTTTCGAGCACTATCTCGATGTTCACGTTCTTGGGAACCTGGATCCGCATGAGCTGCCTCAGGGCCCTCTCATCCGCATCCAGATCTATCAGCCGCTTGTGAACCCTCATCTCCCAGTGATCCCAGGTCGCAGAGCCCTCTCCATCAGGGCTCTTGCGGCAGGGAACCACCAGCCTCTTGGTCGGGAGCGGAATCGGGCCCGCCATGTGTACTCCAGTCCTCTGGGCGATCCCACGCACCTGGTTGCATATGTCATCAAGCGTCGCGGGGTTCGTCCCTGAGAGCCGTATCCTCGCCTTTTGCATGCTAAGACACCGGTTCTATCTTGGAGTCACGTTCTGGCACATGCCCGCGGCGATCGTCATGCCCATATCCCTGATCGCGAACCTGCCGAGCTGCGGGATCTCCTTGACCTTCTCGATCACCATCGGCTTTGTCGGCCTGACCGATATGATCGCAGCATCACCCGTCTTTATGAATGCCGGGTTCTGCTCCTTCACAGAGCCGGTCCTGGGATCGAGCTTGGCCTTGATCTCAGTTATCGTGCACGCCACCTGCGCGGTATGACAGTGGAAGACAGGTGTGTAGCCAGCGGAGATCGCGCTCGGATGCTGCAGCACCACGATCTGGGCTGTGAACTCCTTCGCCACCGTCGGTGGATTGTCGACGTGGCCGCAGACATCTCCTCTCTTGATGTCGTTCTTGCTGATGCCCCTGACGTTCCACCCGATGTTGTCTCCGGGGTACGCCTCGGGGATCTCCTGATGGTGCATCTCTATGGACTTGACCTCGCCTGTGACGTGTGCAGGCTCGAATATGACCTTGTCGCCCTTCTTGAGCACGCCGGTCTCAACGCGCCCTACAGGCACGGTGCCGACGCCTGAGATCGTGTACACATCCTGCACGGGTATGCGGAGCGGGAGGTTCACCGGCTTCTGCGGCTCCTTCAGAGTGTTCAGCGCATCCAGTATGGTCGGCCCTGTGTACCACTTGGTCTTGTCGCTGTGCTTCACCACGTTATCGCCGTGGTAAGCAGACACAGGTATGAACGGGATCTCATCGACCTTGTACCCGACCATCCTCAGGAGCTTGCCAACCTCCTCCTTGACCTCCTTGAACCTCTTCTCATCGTATGGTGGCTCTGTCGCATCCATCTTGTTTATGGCCACGATCAGCTGGTTCACTCCAAGAGTCCTTGCGAGGAAGACATGCTCCTTCGTCTGGGCCATCACGCCATCGGGCGCGGCAACAACCAGCACCGCTGCGTCGGCCTGGCTGGCGCCTGTGATCATGTTCTTCACGAAATCCCTGTGACCGGGGCAGTCGACCACCGTGAAGTAGTACTTGTCGGTATCGAAGCGCTGGTGAGCGATATCGATCGTCACGCCCCTCTCTCGCTCCTCCTTCAGGCTGTCCATGACCCAGGCGAACTCGAATGTCGCCTTGCCCTTCGCAGCAGCTTCCTTCCTGTACTCCTCGATGGTGTGCTCATCGATGGCCCCCATCTCATACATCATCCTTCCGACAAGCGTTGACTTGCCATGGTCAACGTGTCCGATGAATGCCAGATTAAGGTGAGGCTTTGTATCTGCCATTTTATTCATCTCCTTTCAAGTGGTTTCATCCGTATTTTCTTTCTGCCTTTAAATCTTTTCCAGCGATTCACGCCTTGAGATAGTCGCTCGGTGTCGGCATCTCAGGCTTCAATCCCTTTCTGGTCCTGATCTGCCGAACCGTATCAAGCATCAGGTTTGCTGGAATCGGCTCGAAGCCTGCGAACTCAGTGGACCAGAGCGCTCTCCCCTCGGTGGCGGACCGGATCGCGCCTGCGAATCCGAACATCTCTGCGACAGGCATCTTCGCCTTGATCGTGATCATGTCCCCCTGTGTCTCCATGCTCAGGATCACACCGCGGCGACCCTGGATCTCGGACATGGCTCCGCCCATCTGGTCCTGGGGCACCTGTATAAAGACGTTCTGCATCGGCTCCAGCAGCGTCGGGTTCGCCATGAGTATGCCTGCCTGGACCGCCTGCCTGACCGCTGGTATCACCTGAGCGGGTCCTCTGTGGACAGCGTCCTCATGGAGCTTTACATCCACGAGCTTCGCCTTTATGCCCTGCACCGGCTCCCTGCATATCGGACCTGCAGTTATCGCCTCCTCGAAGCCCTCGAGTATGAGCTCCATGGTCTCCTTGAGGTACTGGACTCCCTTTGTCATGTTCAGGAACATATTGGTTCCGATGAAGTTAACCACGTTCCTGGCCTCTTCCTTGTCCATGCCAGCCTCGATCAGGATCTTCCTGCGCTCGATCTCCTCCATCTTCATGTTGATCTTTCCTTCCTTGAGGACCTCGATCACGCCGGGCTCCAGAGGCTCAATCTCTATGTAGAACCTGTTGTGGTGGTTCGGGGACTTGCCCTCCACGGGCCCGGCCTTGCCGGTCACGGACTCCCTGTAGACCACGATCGGAGGAGATGTCTTTATCTCAACGCCCTTGTCCCTCTGGATCCTGGTCGCAACGATCTCCAGGTGGAGCTCGCCCATCCCAGCCATGAGATGCTCGCCTGTCTCCTCATTGATCGTTATCTGCAGCGTCGGGTCCTCTTTTGCTGTCTGGCGGAGGACCTCTATGAGCTTGGGGAGATCGCGCATGTTCTTCGCCTCGACCGCGACCGTCATGACAGGCTCTGATACGTGCTTTATGACCTCAAACGGAGTCATGTTCGGATCGCTCGAGACGGTCGAGCCCACGATCGCGTCTCTCAGACCGGTGACTGCCGCGATATTCCCTGCAGGAATCCTCTCGACCTCTATCCTCTCAGCGCCCATCATGATGCCTGTCTGCTGGATCCTGTTGGTGTGAGGTACACCTGAGATGTGGAGTTCCATGCCGCGAACAAGCGTCCCTGAGAACAGCCGTCCGGTTGCGACCTCTCCGGCATGTGGATCCACCTTGATCTTGGTGACCATGAAGGCCACAGGCCCGTTCGGATCGCATGCTGCCATCGCCTTTCCCACAGGGCTGTTCCAGTCGCCCTTCCATATGACCCTGATCCTGTTCTTCTGGGCCTCGAGCGGGCTCGGCAGGAAGCGGATTATCATGTCGTTGACCGCAACATACAGAGGACACTTCTGTGCCAGCTCCTTCATCCGATCAGAGCGACAGTACTCGTAGACCTGATCGAAGCCTATGCCGGTCTTCTTCATCTGCGGTACGCTTATGGCCCAGTTGTAGAGGGCTGAGCCGAAAGCCACACTGCCGTTTGCAGCATCCAGCCTCCATCCGGCCTTGTAGTGCTCCTCGTCCATGCTCCTGATGAGCTTGTTGATGCTGTCGATGACCTTTCCGAGACGGACTGCCATCTCCTTCTTCTCGACCTTGAGCTCGTTGATCATCCTGTCGACCTTGTTCACGAAAAGAACAGGCCGAACGCCCTCGCGAAGCGCCTGCCTCAGAACGGTCTCTGTCTGCGGCATCGCGCCCTCAACCGCATCCACAACAACGACAGCGCCATCAACAGCGCGCATCGCTCGTGTGACGTCACCGCCGAAATCCACGTGCCCCGGAGTATCGATCATGTTGATCAGATACTCCTTCCCCTCATACTCATGGACCATGGAGACGTTTGCAGCATCTATCGTTATGCCCCTCGCCTGCTCGAGAGGGTCGAAGTCCATGAAGAGCTGCTTCCCGGCAAGCTCCATGGAGATCATCCCCGCGCCTGCCAGGAGGTTATCTGATAGCGTCGTCTTGCCATGATCTATATGCGCGACTATCCCGATGTTTCTGATCATCTCGGGCTTGTCCATCAGAGCTATCACGCGCTCTGCGATCTTCTTTCTCTTGCCCATAACACGCACCACTGAACTTGTGTAAGCATTAACTCGGACCCAAAAACTTCTGATTCCACCTATATAAGCCTTAGTTAGGGTTGAACGGACCTGTCCGAGTAAGATAATGTTTTTTATTGAGCACTTGTAGATGCACGTTGAACATACTCATCCTCGGACTGAGGGACAGAGCCTGTGAAGGAGCGGGTCGTGTGCTCAGATCATTGAACCCTGCAGCATGGCATCGCAGGATTTGTGATATATTGTGCTAGTGGGTGATGGTTCCTGAAATTCCATTCAGCAATTCAGGTACACGAACGCAGAAGCGTGGATGAGTCAGGAGATCCTTCGACTTGCTTCGACCCTGCCCCCATAATTTAGGCATACGGATCCGCAGGGTAGTCTACCTTTGTTGAGTTGATCCCAATGGGCTGGCTTCCCCAAATGTGTTTATTTTGGACGATATCAGCCTCG
>NZ_JAOAKP010000061.1 GCF_026419855.1 Methanothrix sp. | reverse complement strand
TTGCAGCACAGGGTCACAGGGGCTGGACTAGCATGCCAGCGCTCGGGAGCGCATGGTGGTGGACGCTGGTCTCGACCGTGGTCCTCGGAGTGGGTATAGGCGTTCTGGCGATGCCGCAGCTCGCGGTGCGCTTCATGACGGTGAGATCCAGCAGGGAGCTGAACCGCGGAGTCCTGATCGGCGGTGTGTTCATACTCGCCATGACCGGAGTTGCATTCGATGTCGGAGCTCTATCAAACGTCTTCTTCTACACCACACAGGGCAAGATAGCGATAGAGGCTGCAAAGGGTAACGCGGACAGCATAATACCTGTTTACATCAATGCAGCTATGCCGGAGTGGTTTGTGTATCTATTCATGCTGACACTCCTTGCAGCAGCGATGTCCACATCAAGCTCCCAGTTCCATGCCCAGGGCACTGCGATCGGCAGGGATATCTATGAGACGCTCACAGGGAGAAAGGGAACGGGGTCAATACTCGTGACCAGAGCGGGTATCATAGTTGCAGTGGTTATCGCGGTCGTCCTCGGATACATACTTCCGGAGAACATCATCGCCAGGGGCACATCCATATTCTTCGGCCTCTGTGCAGCTGCGTTTCTTCCGATGTACACATGTGCCCTCTTCTGGAGGCGTGCCACAAGAGCTGGCGCGATCGCAGGGCTCGTGACCGGGACTCTCTCAAGCGTGCTCTGGATGGTCTTTGTGCACAAGAAGGAGGCTGAAGCTCTGGGCATATCCAGATTCATCTTCGGCAGGGATGTGCTGATTACCCAGATGCCCTGGCCTGTGGTGGATCCGATAGTTGTCGCGCTGCCGCTGGCGTTCCTCGTCACGATCGTCGTGAGCATCCTCACGAGACCGCCGGATAGCGCCCATCTCGATAGATGCTTCAAGGGCATCAAATAATTTTATATTTTATTATTTTCTTTACTTAATTATGTGCTATTTTGTGTCTTAATCTTTATTTTTGAACACTACCGCCATCAAAGTTAACACTGTGATGTTTTTCCGGGAAATCTATTAATACCGTGAGATGCTCTCAGAACCTGAATGCAGAGGAAAAGGCCTTTTCATGTTATGATCATTCCCACTCTGGGATGTCCTTCCAAGTGCAGCTACTGCTGGAGCTCTGAGGAGGGCTCTCCTGTGATGAGCATTGATACCGTCAGGGAGATCGTCGGGTGGCTGAAGGGGTTTCGTGATGATCCTGTGACCTTCACATTCCACGGCGGGGAGCCGCTGCTTGCTGGCGTTGAGTTTTACAGGGAGGCGCTGCCGTTGCTTGCATATGGCCTTTCGCATCTCACGCCATCTTTTGCATTGCAGACGAACCTGTGGAGGCTCACGCCAGAGCTGGCAGAGGTACTTAAGAGGTATGATGTGCCGATAGGCTCGAGCCTTGACGGCCCGAGGGAGATAAACGATTTTCAGAGATCTGAGGGATATTACGATCGGACCATGCATGGCTACAGCGTCGCCCGAGCACACGGCCTGAACGTCCAGTTCATATGCACCTTCACCTCTCACTCCATAAAGTACAGGGAGGAGATCTTCGATTTCTTCATGAGCAATGGGCTGACATTAAAGCTCCACCCTGCGCTCCCATCGCTCCGCAGCGACGAGCCGGAGAGGTGGGCGCTCGATCCATCTGAGTACGGAGAGCTTCTAGTGTATCTCCTCGACAGATACCTGGAGAACATGGACAGGATCGAGGTGAGGAACATCAACGATCTCTGCAGATGCGTCTTCAGCGGTCGCGGGACTGTTTGTACATTTGTGGACTGCATTGATAACACATTTGCGGTGGGCCCTGATGGAAGCATATATCCTTGCTACAGGTTTGTCGGGATGCCTGATTACGTCATGGGCAGCGTCTACGATCGTCCATCCATGGATGACATCAAAAAATCTGAAGCCTGGGGGCGCATGAACCGCTTCAGAGAGTGCGTGGAGGTTCACTGCAAGAGATGCAAGCATCTCAGGTACTGCAGAGGTGGATGCCCTTACAATGCGATATCCCACACAGATGGAAAAATACATGGTGTGGATCCATACTGCGTCGCCTACCGGAGGATCTTCGACGAGATCACGGAGAGGTTCAACAGAGAGCTTCTCAGCTCATTCGGGGTGCAGAGCGGTGGCAGGCCGGGAATAATCGCGCTAATAAGAAAGATCGCATCCAAGGAGGAGCCGAGAGGGCTCTAATATTTTATGCCTGCCTGACCGATAAATCTATACGTCATCAATCACATCTGCACTTTCGATCAGAGGATGTCTTTATCTGGGTGAATCTGTGGTATCAGTTCATGGGGGTTGTGCATGATAAAGGCGTTCATAAGAATGCTTGTTCCTCTAATCATGATTGCTCTGCTTGTCGGGGTAATTGCAGCACAGGCTGGATCTGAGGGGGCATTCGTCCCGGTGTCCGGGCAGCAGGTGGGCGGAGAGTTTGGACGGGCCTGGCTCCAGAACTTCCTCAGGTACAACGAGCCACCTGTGGAGGCAGATCAGGTGAACGACCTCTGGAGCTGGGGTGGAGCTCCCAAGGGGAAGAAGATCGTCGGAGGCAAGCTGGTTCCGGATATGGCTGTGAACTACACAAACATAACCTCAGACTGGCTTGGTGAGATGCCGCTTGGGACGATCGTGAACCTGAACGAGAGCAGGTATGCCACGCTGAAGGAAGGTCTCCCACTATCGCCACTTTACCTCTCAGACGATCCATGGGTGAGGGCACAGCAGCTCGGCACAATAGTGAGAACTCCAAAGGATTACTACTATCCGCTGATCTGATGCATATCGGCTCATCTGACGAGCAAAATCGATACGTCTGGCACTGATACCATGGGGTCACCACCGGCATGCTCTGGATGAGCGTGCTGCATCTCTGATCACATCCTGGAGGCAGCATTGCATATCAAGGAGATCGAGCTCAGAAACTTCAAATCGTTCGGCAGAAGGGCCCTCGTACAGCTTAAAAAGGACTTCATAGTCATCACGGGGCCCAATGGCAGCGGAAAATCGAACATCATAGACGCCCTTCTCTTCTCACTATGTCTCACGAGCTCCAGGGCGATGCGTGCTGAGAGGCTGCCGGATCTCATATACCGCGGCGACGACGGAAGAACGCCGGACTTCGCAGAGGTGACGGTGAGGCTCGACAACAGCACGAGGGCCATGCCTGTGGACAGCGACGAGGTTGTTATAACGAGACGCATAAAGGTGAACGGCGACAGGTACCACGCGCAGCACTACCTGAACGGCAGGTCCTGCACCCAGGCTGAGCTCCAGGAGCATCTGGCGAGAGCGGGCATAACCCCTGAGGGCTATAACGTGGTGATGCAGGGGGATGTCACAAGGATAATCGAGATGGGCCCCACAGAGAGGAGGAGGATCATCGATGAGATAGCCGGGGTCTCCGAGTTCGAGGAGAAGAAGCAGCGCGCTCTGGCCGAGCTCGATGTTGTCAGGGAGCGGATCGCCCGCGTGGATGTCATCCTGGAGGAGGTTGGCCAGCAGCTCAGGCGGCTCCAGGCAGAGCGCGACAGGGCTTTAAGATACAAAGCATGTCGAGAAGAGAAAAAGAGGCAGGAGGCGTATCTTCTGCTTGCAAGATTCAAAGAGGCCGAGGGCGAGCTCAGCGCATTAGACAGCGAGATCACATCCATCGCATCCGAGAGGTCTCAGCTTATCGAGAGGCTTGAGGCGGGAAGGAAGGAGCTGAGGGCTCTGGAGGAGCGGCTGAAGGCTGTTGAGGGCGAGATCAACCACAAGGGAGAGGATGAGCAGCTCAGTGTGAGGCGTGAGATCGATGAGATAAAGGGAAGGATCGCGCGGGAGGAAACGCGTATCGAGGCAGCGGATGCTGATATAAGAGAGACGGAGAGATCTCTGAGCCAGTGCTTTATCGAGATGGAGAGGGTACGAGCAGAGATCGCTGCAGTCTCAGAGCAGCTCAGTGAGAAGGCTGTGAGAAGAGCCGGCCTCCAGGGGGAGCTGGAGGAGCAGAGGTCCCGGCTCTCATCGATTCGATCAACCATATCCGATGCTGATAGCAAATTCGCAAGATACAGAGAAGAGCTGGCCAGTCTGCTTAAAGAGATTGAGGAGATCCGTTCACAGATCGGTGAGCGGGTCAGAGAGAGGGATCGACTTCTCGATGCTATCAGAAGAGCATCGATGGAGAAGGAGGAGATAGCCACAGAGATCACCGAGGCGCTGAGCAGCATCTCCGCAGCATCCACAGAGTCTGAGAGGCTCGAGGCTGAGATCGGGTCTCTAGCCTCAGAGGCGATGGATCTCGATAAGAGAAAAGATGAGCTCGAAGCGAAGAGGCTTGGCCTCCGCAGGGAGCTGGCGGAGCTCGACAGGAGCCTTCAGAGGCTGCAGAGTGAGTACGCCAGGGTCGAGGCCCAGGTCAGGGCAGCCGAGGAGAGGTCCGGATACAGCAGAGCTGTGGAGGCGGTGAGGTCTGCGATGAAGCGGGGCATACTCCAGGGGCTCTGCGGAACGATCGCGGATCTTGGAGAGGTGGACAGGCGGTATGCTGCAGCGCTTGAGGTTGCAGCCGGTTCAAGGCTCCAGAGCATGGTCGCGGAGAGCGATGAGGATGCAGCAGCTGCGATAGACTACCTAAAGAGATCCCAGATAGGCAGGGCGACATTTCTGCCGCTCAACAAAATGGAGGTCGGTTCTCTGCCTGAAGTTCCAAAAACCCCAGGCGTCATCGACTTCGCCCTGAACCTTATACGGTTTGATGATCGATTTTACCCTGCCTTCTGGTACGTCTTCCGGGATACGCTTGTCGTTGAGGATCTCGATACCGCCAGGAGGATGATCGGGAGATACAGAATGGCGACCCTCGATGGAGATCTGATCGAGCGGAGCGGCGCGATGACGGGCGGTCACTACACATCACGCCTGAAGTTCGCGGCAGAGGAGAGCAGGAGGCTTGTGGGGATATCAGAGCGCATATCAGCCACAGAGACGAGCAGGAGCGAGCTGCTCGAGAATCTCGATTCCATCGAGGAGGAGATATCATCAATCAGCAAAAAGCTCGAGACACTGGACAAGGAGATCTCGAGGAGGACATTCCTGCTGGAGGAGAAGCGATCGCTCAGGGGCAGGATGGAGCGATACATCGAGGAACGCAAGTCCAGGCTCTCGGCGATCGAGAAAAGCGGCGAGGAGCACAGGAGCAGGCTCGCAGCGCTGGAGCGGGAGGTGCAGGAGCTCGAGTCACTCCTCTCAGAGAGGGACGATGCCAGGGAGAAAGTGGAGAAGGAGATGCAGGGCTCCAGGATACCTGAGATGATGGAGCGTGCGGAGCAGATCGAGGGAGAGATCAAAAGGCTTGAGTCTAGGATCATGGATCTTGACTCTGAGATCATGCGCTTAAGGCTGCGGGAGGAGAGCCTGAGGAGCAGGCTGGATGAGCTCGCGCGCACGAAGGAGCTCATGGAACTCAAGAAAAACGATGCGATTATGAGACGCAGCTCAGCGCTCTCGAACATCGAGGAGCTCAAAGCTGAACTGGATGAGCTGCTCAGGAGAGAGAAGACCCTCGACATGGAGCTCAGTGGCCTGAAGGGGGAGAGGGGAGCCCTTCTGGAGAGCATAATCGGCAAGGAGCGTGAGATTGGCGGTACGGAGAGAGACATCGAGCGTCTCGATGCGAGGCTCCTTGCAGCATCAGGAGCGAGGGATGAGATCGCCAGGAGCATGGAGACGCTCAGATCTGAAATAGAAAGCGCAGGCATCGATCTCTCAGAGGCCCCTCCGAGCAGCGAGACGATCGCTGCGATGATCAGGGCGCTGGAGGAGGAGATGGCAGCGCTCGAGCCTGTCAACATGCTCGCAATCGATGAGTACGATCGCGTTGATAAAAGATTCCGCAACCTCAGCGATCGCAGGGAGGTTCTCCACAGGGAGAGGGAGGGGATCATGGAGAAGCTGGAGCAATACGACCGGATGAAGAAAGATGCTTTCATGAGCTGCTTTGCGGCCGTGAACCAGAACTTCAGGGAGATCTTTCACGAGCTCTCAGGAGGGGACGGCGAGCTTGTGCTCGAATGTCCTGACGATCCGCTGAGCGGGGGCATGACCATAAGAGCGAGGCCCGCGGGCAAGGTGTTCCACAGGCTCGAGGCGATGTCAGGCGGGGAGAAGAGCCTCACAGCGCTCTCTTTGATCTTTGCGATCCAGCGTTTCAGGCCTGCCCCGTTCTATGCCATGGACGAGATCGACATGTTCCTCGACGGTGCGAATGTGGAGCGCGTGGCCAAGATGATTCGCAGAATATCCAGGGATGCGCAGTTCATAGTGGTCTCACTGAGGCGCCCCATGATACAGCAGGCCAGCTACACTATCGGTGTATCGATGCAGGATAAGAACATCAGCAGTGTGACCGGCATATGTCTGAGCTGAAACCTGATCCTTACGCGGGTCTGGAGATGAGCGACCCGGCCGAGGTGCTGGTAGAGCTTGCCAGGCGGGGAGAGCTCGACCCGTGGGATGTGGATATAGTCAGGACCACCGAGAGGTTCCTGGAGTACGTCGAGTCGCTTGCTCAGAGGGATCTTCGGATACCTGCCAGGACCCTTCTGTACGCTGCAATCCTTCTCAGGATGAAATCAGACGCGATGGAGGAGCAGGAGGAAGAGGAGGAGATCGCGGAGGCTCATGTGGAGACCCCGGAGGAGATGGCTTACACCCTGCCTCAGCCGCCAGTGCGCCGCCGCACCAGGCGGCCGGTCACACTTGACGAGCTGATAGCGGAGCTCAAAAAGGCTGAGATGATCGGAAGGAAGAGAGCGATACGCCAGCGCATTGCAGAGCCCGAGGAGGAGATACTCGACCTCTCCCACGAGGAGGGCGTCGAGGACAGGATAAAGATGCTCTCCCCTCTGATAGAGGATATGCTGAGCGTGAAGGAGCGGGTTGAGCTCAGGGATATCGATGGCGACAGGATAATGAACTATCTCGCGCTACTATTCATGGCCCAGAGGAAGCAGGTATGGCTCGAGCAGGAGCAGCTCTTCGGGGATCTCTTCATCACCCGCCCTGGAGGAAGCATGTGAGCATCGCGGCAGGACAGACCTGTAATCCGCATCTCACAAACTGTGAGACCTGATGCTCTGGATCGCATCGCGCCTCTTCGTAACTGTGTCGCAAGGGGTCCCTCCCTTTTCAGGGGATGGGTGACTGACAAGCGTAAAGGCTATAATCAGATCGTGCATCGTTATACAGGATTTTATGAACGAGATTTTGCAGATACTCTCTGAGAACGCAAGGGCAACACCAGCTGAGATCGCGGCTCTTCTCGGCAGAACCGAGGAGGATGTTGCGCGCGAGATAAAGGAGCTGGAGGACTCAGGAGTCATAAGAAAGTACATCACAATCATAGACTGGGAGAAGGCATCTGAGGGCTATGTTTACGCGGTCATAGAGCTGAAGGTCGCACTCCAGAGGTCGACAGGCTACGATTCCGTGGCAGAGAGGATTGCAAGATTCTCCGAGGTCCAGTCCGTGCGGCTCATATCAGGGGATCACGACCTCTCGGTAACAGTCCGCGGAAAATCCATGAGAGATGTGGCGTTCTTTGTGGCAGAGAAGATCGCGCCGCTGGAGGGCGTCCAGTCGACGTGCACGCACTTCATACTGAAGAGCTATAAGGAGCACGGGGTCATTCTGACAGATAAACCCAAGCCCAAGAGACTGGTGATAACAGCATGACGATTCTCAGAGAGGTTCCCGCATGGAATGCCGAGGCCCATATCTCCCGGACTGTGAGGGACCTGCCACCATCTGGCATCCGCAGGTTCTTCGACCTGGTGAACGAGATGGACGAGGCGATAAGCCTGGGGGTCGGCGAGCCGGATTTTGTCACGCCATGGCATGTCAGGGAGGCCTGCATATACTCTCTCGAGTCGGGCTACACATCATACACATCAAACAAGGGGATGCCCGAGCTGCGTGAGGCCATCGCAGATTTCACAAAGGAGCAGCTGGGCCTTGATTACGATCCAGGCGATCAGATACTTGTGACCACCGGCGTGAGCGAGGCTGTGGATCTTGCATTCAGGGCGACGCTCAACCCGGGGGACGAGGTGATAGTGCCAGAGCCGTGCTACGTCGCATACGTTCCCGACATAATACTGGCAGGCGGCGTGCCCCGGCAGATCTCAACAAGAATAGACGATGGGTTCAGGGTCACTCCAGAATCAATAATGCCAGCGATCACCGAGAAAACCAAAGCGCTGGTGCTCAGCTATCCCAACAACCCGACGGGCGCGATAATGACGCGCAGCGATCTCGAGAGCATCGCAGATCTGGTTGTTGAACACGATCTTCTCGTCATATCCGATGAGGTCTACGGCATGCTCACATACTCTGGTACGCATGCAAGCTTCGCACAGCTCGATGGGATGAGCGAGAGGACGATCATACTAAACGGTCTGTCAAAATCACATGCAATGACCGGATGGCGGATCGGCTATGCTCTCGGCGATCCGATGCTCATAGGTGCCATGACGAAGATCCATCAGTACACGATGCTCTGTGCCCCGATAATGTCACAGATGGCAGCCATCGAGGCACTCCTGCATGGAGAGGAGGAGATGCTCAAGATGAAGCACGAGTACAACCTGAGAAGGAGGCTTTTCGTCTCAGGGCTGAACAGGATAGGTCTGCCGTGCATAGAGCCGCAGGGTGCCTTCTACGCGTTTCCATCGATCATCGATACAGGTTTATCATCAGAAGCCTTCGCAGAGCGCCTGCTCAGGGAGCAGAAGGTCGCGGTCGTCCCCGGGAACGTCTTCGGACAGAGCGGCGAGGGATTCCTGAGGTGCTCCTACGCAACATCCAGGGAGGAGCTCATAGAGGCGCTGGACAGGATCGAGACGTTCCTGGATAAGCTGTAGCGGGTGGTCTATGCTCAGATCCCGGCTTGTAAGGAGGGAGAAGACAGATGGACTTCTCAAACCCTTCGCCAGGCTGGGCATACATCCCGTGGTGTGGTCTCTGCTGTCGCTGCCGTTCGCGTTTGCGGGAATGCTGCTCCTTGGAAGAGGCGATCTACTCCCGGGGCTGCTGATGTTTCTAGCAGCTGGAGCGATGGATGTCATCGACGGAGCTGTTGCGAGGGTGACCAGCACGGTCACACTTCTCGGCGCATACATAGATGGTGTCCTCGACAGGTACGTGGAGCTGCTGCTCATACTGGGGCTCATGCTCCACCTCGGCGATCGCATAGACCTGAGACTCTCCTTGATTTTCTCGCTGCTCATCTTCGGCTCCCTGATGACGAGCTTTGTCAGGGCCTATGCAGATCACAGAGGTCTGGTCAGAGACCAGGATGAGCTCAGGAGGATGGGCGGACTCCTCGAGAGGGCGGAACGCCTCATGCTCCTCTACGCATGCATCATCGCAGGGCTCTACAGCACGGATCTTCTGCTGGTAATAATAACGATCACAGCGCTTCTCGCAAACCTGACCGTGATCCAGAGGATACTTCTGATCATGAGTTATGCTAGAAGATCGGGACGGTAACGACCGGTCCGTGGCTTGGGTCGCTGAAAGCCTGACAGGGGTCGGCGATCATTATCAGAGGACTCCTGAGTTCTGGTAGTCTACCTTTGTTGAGTTGATCCCAATGGGCTGGCTTCCCCAAATGTGTTTATTTTGGACGATATCAGCCTCG
>NZ_JAOAKP010000005.1 GCF_026419855.1 Methanothrix sp. | reverse complement strand
TGTGCTCCTGGCGAATGAATGAGTGCATCCAGCAACCGGTATGCTTGACCTCTAAGTTGCTGAACACACAAGAGCGAAGCGGACTTCATCTAACAACACCTTATAATATATCTCGTAATTATCTCCTTCACACAGGCTTGCTCTGGCCTGAAGGCCGGAGTTTGCGCCCTGATACTTTCTATCATGCATTAAGGCTCGCCTGAAAGCCCTAAGGTAATCTTTACCGCGAAACGGAACGATCTGTACGTTCACAGTACGTTCGATCGGTATACAATTTATTTATCGTTCCGCAGATCTTCTGAACAGTTCCGGTGGAAATCCGTGGTGGTGCTGGATTGAGGGTCATATCGCTCAGTGACATAAGAAAGACATACACAATAGGAGATGCAGAGCTTCCCGTGCTGAAGGGGATCAACCTCAGCATAGAATCTGGAGATTTTCTGGCACTGATGGGGCCGTCGGGCAGCGGGAAGTCAACGCTAATGAACATCATCGGATGCCTTGACAGGCCAACTGCAGGCACATACATGCTTCTCGATCGTGATATAAGCAGAGCATCCGAGGAGGAGCTCGCGATGATACGAAGAGATCGAATAGGCTTCATATTCCAGGCGTTCAATCTCATCGGACGAATATCCGTGCTCAAGAATGTCGAGCTTCCTATGATGTTAAAAGGTGTGCCACGTTATGAGCGGAGGGCCAGAGCGCTTCAGCTGCTGGAATCTGTGGGCGTATCGCACAGGGCGGATTTCAGCCCGCTCAACATCTCCGGTGGAGAAAGACAGAGGGTCGCGATAGCGCGGGCGCTTGCAAACAACCCCGAGATCATAATCGCGGACGAGCCCACGGGGAATCTTGATCTCAAAAGCACCGAGGAGGTTATGGATATTCTGAGCGGTCTGAACAGAGAAGGGCGGACGATCATAATGGTCACGCACAACCCTGAGATCACAAAGTACTGCAATCGAGTAATCAGGATGAGGGACGGCAGAATACTTGATCAGTCCTCGCTGGAGCGATCATCATGAGATTACTGTTGTGGATGATATCATTGCTGCTCATCTCCTCGGGCGCATGCGCTTACATTTACCACATGCCTGTGAACATACGCTCATCCGTTGACCCAGCGGTTCTCATGCCCGGGGATGATGCGATAATCGCCATAGAGCTGGAGAACGGCGCAGCCGCCTACGGCGCCGGCGGGGAATCCGTCGCAGGGACAGCAGCGCACAGCACGCTCATCTCGACGCCGCTCAATACCACAAAACTCACGGGCACTGATATGATCGAGGTTCTCACAGAGGATTACCATAACCTCGGGATGATCGGCCCCACCGATAGTATCACGATCTACTACAAGATCAGAGCTTCCGGGAATGCCACAAGGGGCACGCATCTTCTCGACTTCGAGGTTCAGGGCGGTTATGATGGCATAGCAATCCACAGAACGATACCTGTGAAGGTGGATCCGGCAGCTGTCACGCTGACGCGGGCTGAGGATACAACCATGGGCACAGTCAATCTCAACGTTGCCAACCCGCGCGAGAACAAGGTGAATGCAGTCACGATAATTCCGTCCGCGAGGGGCGTCAGGTTCTCGCCCGAGGAATACTACATCGGAACCATGGACCCTGATGAGGTCTTCACGATAAGCTTCAAAGTGAATCCGGTGGGGCAGATGGAGCTGAATGCGCCCCTGAACCTGAGCTTTGTTGCGAGGTTCAAGAACGGCGAGACCTGGCATGAGTCTGAGGCATATGAAACACTATACTCGCCTCCAAGAGTCGAGCCGAGGCGGAACAATCTTGTCTTTGCTGGCGTGGCAGTTCTGCTCCTGATACCTGCAGCCTACCTCTACAGGCGAAAGAGATTGAAGGTTTAGTGTCAGGGGCTGCAACATGAAGCTTTATGATATCCTGGATCTGATATCGATAGGATTCAAGGCAGATCGCTTCAAGACGCTGATGTCCAGCCTTGGGATAATAATAGGAGTTATGGCCATAGTGGTCATGCTCTCTGTTGGCGAGGGCCTGTACTCCGGCGTCTCGTCACAGTTCAGCACGCTGGACCTCGATGTCATACATGTGTTTCCAGGCAGGTTCACCTTTGGTGGGCCGCCGGGCAGGAGCCCGGAGGAGCCGGCCAAGTTCACAGACAAGGACACAAAGCTCCTGGAGAACATACCTGGAGTGAGAAATGTGGCTCCCCAGACATCTGCAGGTGTGATAGTCAGCTTCAGAAATAAAAACGCCTCCGCCACCTTGATCGGAGTCGATCCGGAAAAGGAGCACGATCTCAAATCGAAGATCTCACAGGGGAGATTTCTCACAGAATCTGACTACACATCGATCGTGATAGGCAGCGGTGTCGCCAATGGGCTCTTCAGAATGAGGATCTCGCCGGGGAACAGGATACGGGTATACTACGAGGATAATTACATGGACTTCAAGGTTGTGGGGGTTCTCAGGGAGGAAGAGTCCTCCGGAATGAGAGCGGGCAACATCAACACCCAGATGTATGTCACGCATAAGGCCATGAAGGAGCTTTTGGGAAGGGAGAACTACTACTACGGAACTTTCCAGGTGACAGTCGATGATCCTGGGAGCGTCGATGATGTGGTCGACCGGATAAAGCTCGATCTGGATAGGTACCATAAGGACGAGGCATATGATGCAACGACAGCTAGGGATATGCTCTCATCCCTGATGAGCATACTGAGCATGATCAAGTATGCGCTTGCTGGAATAGGCGCAATATCGCTAGTCGTTGGCGGTATAGGCATCGCAAATGTGATGATGCTCACCGTGAAGGAGAGGATCCGCGAGATAGGGGTGATGAAGGCCCTCGGCGCAACGACGCGCGATATCCGCATCCAGTACCTGCTGGAGGCCGGCCTGCTTGGGGTGGTCAGCAGCGTCATAGGGATAGTGCTCGGCATCGTCGTATCATTTGCAATAGGATCTCTTGCAGGTCTGCCCTCTGCCATAAGGATACAGTCGATGCTCATAGGTCTGCTTTTCGGAGCACTCTCAACAATAATAGCAGGGGTTTACCCTGCCAACAGGGCTGCAATGCTGGATCCTATCGAGGCGCTGAGGAGCGAGTGATCAGAGTGAAACATGCGGCCAAAAGGAGGAGAATGACATGGGTCGCAGGATAGTGATTTTTATTTGGGAATATTCATGGTAATTGAGCCAGATACGACATTTCAAGGGATCGTCCACAGACATGTCATTATGACATCTTCAGGAAATTAAGTGTAATACGTGTGAGTTCAGCATTGCTTTTGACATCGAAAACCATTTCTACATATTGAAGCAAGTAGACCCAGAAGAGTTGTGCATGTGAAGGCAGTATGAACCTAACGTCCAGGCTATTGATCAGAGCTGCGAAGGCCCTGTGGCTTTGCATCCTCTTTCTGCTCGTAATGAGCACTGCTGCTCTCTCGGCCTATGAGAATCGCTCTCTCGTCTTGAATGTTTACCTGGACTGGACCGGAAAGGCTCTCATAACCGGATACACAGACAGCATTGAGGGGCTCCCATTTCTGAACTCGTCCCAGTACAGCTATGAGAACTCCACATCTCAGATCTATGCTCTCACAAACACGCTCACATCCAAGGCTGGGGATGCATGGACCCTCCAGATCCAGACTTATGGATCATACGAGCGGTACAGCATGATGCTGTATCTTCCGGGAGATGCTATGCTAAGCAGCATAAGCCCTTCAGATGGCCTTAGCTATCTTGTATCATCCACAAACCAGTCACTGGCTGTCGATCTTCAGGGCTACGATCTCGTGAATCCTTCTGTGGTTGTTGAATACAGACAGCCTCTCCTGACAGCCACAAACACATCATCGATAAATGCATCTCTGCCGCCTGCAAAGAAGAGCCAGGCTTATTTTGCAGTTGCAGCAGCGTCTCTGATACTGATCGCCTCTGGCAGTGCCTTCCTGATCCTTAGAAGAAGGATGGGATCACATGTAATAACACCGCAACCTGAGCTGCAGGCGCGCAGCCTGCAGGATGCTCCACGGAAAGAATCGGATGAATCGCTCCGCTCTGAAATCGATTCTGACACCGCTTCTTATGATGGTGAGATGCACGATGACACGCAAGATGTTGATCAGCCTGCTGAGATCCCACGGGCTCCATTCATTCCTGGCTCTGAGCCGATAGAGATAACGAGAGAGATGGCTGCGGTTATAGAGACTCTGACCGCCAGAGAGAAAGCTGTCATGGAGGCCCTCCTGAAGAGGAGCGGGCGCATGACCCAGGCGGATCTGAGGTACGAGACAGGCATCCCCAAGTCGTCCCTGAGCGGCATTCTGAACTCTCTGGAAAGGAGAAAGCTGATAAAAAAGAGGGAATGGGGGAGAACAAACGTTATAGAGATCACAGATTGGTTTGTTTCAAGAAAAGAACATTCCTGAACATTCTGATCTCAAAGGAAAACCCCAAAAAGAACGTTCGTACTGCATGCCTCTTTTATATCGTTCAGCCAGAGATGATCCTGTCCGAGAGGACGAGGTGATGATGTGTCAACACTGAAGATTATGGGTGTGCTGGCGCTCACAGCACTTCTTGCTGTGCCAGCGATGTCCATGCATGATTGCATGCGCGGCAGATTCGATGATCGAGGGTGGGGCCCTGAGAGGGGGCCTGGCGGCATGTGGCTCCTCATGGATGATATCACTCAGGAGGAGCTTGACAACATGACGCTCGCGGAGATCAGGGAGCTCAGGGAGCAGAAGAGGGCCGAGCTGGAGAACATGACACTGGCGGAGATCAGAGAGCTGAAAGAGAAGAAGCTCGCGGAGATGAACAACACGACGCTTGCGGAGATGAGGGGAAAAGGCTACATGGAGTGCCCCTACTGGCCCATGGGCGGGGCACAGGGCCCGATGGAAGGACCAAGATTCGGAAAGATGCAGAGATGACTATGATTAGGGGTTCCCTTGCAGGATTGCCGGACTTCAGCAGGCCGGCAGTCCTGCTAACCTTTATTTTCATGCATATCCCATTGCATATTTATCCATGCACCTGCAGTAGTAGATCTGTACATCTCAGCCGGAGCATCTGGGCGTGGTGTGATTTATGCATAAACTGGCAGTTGCCCTGATCGTGGGATTCATTGTTATTGGCTCATCCTCTGGCATCTCCTTCTCAGGCATGCATCTGAATATGGATGCACCTTCTGATATGCCTCCACGAGGTCCTCCGCAGGAGCTGGATCAGCTGCAGCATGTGATGTGCATGCAGGAGGGCTGCATGATCCCAATGCTCCATTACCGCGGGATCGCTCTGCGCGAAAACATATCCTCCATGCTGAGCATCTGGATCGAGGGCATGAGGGAGGTGGATCCGGCCAGAGCCAGGGAGCTGCTCTCGTCAAATCTGAGCATTGAGGAGATACGAACTGAGATAAACAGAAGCAACATAACATACAGAGGCGTTCTCCGGTTCGCGCAGGAGGTTTATCAGCTGAGGGGGGTCTCTCTTACGCGATCCGGAAATGTGACAAGCATAGATGCGGAGCTGGCCAGAATCAGCTTCAAAGACGCGAGAGCTGGAGAAGATGCTGAAGATGGTGAGGTTGTTGGCAACATCAGTCTCACGATCAACGACGATCTGCAGCTCGGCAAGGGGAGCATGAGGATCAACAAAGGCAGCGCGAGGGGCAGCTACAGCATCATCCTTGAGATTGTTCCAGAGGGAATGAGAAGAGGCTGGCATCATCAGGCCCCTCGCGTTTGATATGCGTGATCGTAGTCCTGACCGCATGACAGAGAACTCCGAACTGGTAACGGCATACTGAGTTTTGTGTAACTTGACGCCCGATCTTGTGGCCCCCTATCCGGCCTGAAGACCGGAGCTTGCGCCCTGCTAATCTCTATCAATCCTGAGCTCTCCACAATTTAGGCAGGGAGCACACTGATTCTGTGAGTAATGAACACGGTTACCTTCCGAGAAAACCGATATCCTTCGTCACATTTTGTCTCGCTATGCATGAGTGAGGGGGAGCTCAGGATAAATCTTATAGCTTGACTGTAGAGGCACCGTCCTGATATGGCTCCTGTCGATCTTGGTGATATTTGTACATCTGTTACATTGCTCAGATGCAAGCATTCGCAGTGTCCTATCGGCAGCTGAGTTAAACTTTTTTGATACATAATCAAGTAATCTTTATATATCTGGTACACGGATCGGTGCACATGCACATCATGGAGGGGTTCCTCCCGCATCCCTGGTGGGAGATCTGGTTTGTGGTATCGCTTCCTTTCATCGCCTACGGAGTGAGCAGGATTGGCAGAATGGCGCGCGAGCGGCGCGAGACACTGCCGCTCTTGGCGGTAGCCGGTGCATTCATATTCGTGCTATCCTCCCTGAAGCTTCCCTCTGTCACAGGGAGCTGCTCGCATCCCACTGGCACCGGCATAGGCGCCATACTCTTTGGGCCATGGATAACATCCGTCCTCTCCACAATCGTTCTTCTGTACCAGGCGCTTTTTCTGGCACATGGAGGCCTGAGTACTCTTGGAGCGAACGTCTTCTCCATGGGGATAGCCGGGCCTGTCGTGGGTTATCTGGTGTACAGAGCATCACAGAGATTCAACCTGTACCTTGCGGTCTTCCTGGCAGCAGCACTGGCTGATCTCGCGACATACATTGTGACATCGCTTCAGCTCGCACTTGCATTTCCTGCTGCTGATGGTGGCGTTCTTCTCTCGCTGAAGGCATTTGCTGCGGTGTTCGCGATCACGCAGGTGCCGCTGGCGGGTATAGAAGGTGTGATCTCAGCACTGATGTTCAAGTACATACTCCAGGCGAGGAGTGAGGTTCTGCTGAGACTCAATGTGATATCAAAACCGGATCTGGTGAAACTGCAGGAGGGTGCGACATGAAGGGAGAGATCGTGGCACTCGCATCGGTTCTCATCTTCTTCCTGGCATTCCTCTGGACCAGTCAGAGCGGCATGCACGAGTGGGAGGGAGCTGACTCGAAGGCTGAGGGTGTGATAGAGGAGATAACAGGCGGAAGCTACACACCCTGGCTCCAGCCCCTCTGGGAGCCGCCGAGCGGCGAGATCGAGAGCCTCTTCTTCAGCCTCCAGGCTGCAATCGGCGGCCTGGTCATAGGATACTTTCTGGGGTACTACAGAAGGAAAGCTGGAGATGGAAACTAGGGTATGCACAGGCTCCTGGATGACTACGCGCATGAGAACGGTTTGAGAGATGTAAGCCCGAAGCTCAAGCTAGCGATAGGTGCATTCTCCATAATTGCATGCATCGCATCCCCGACGCCTGCTGTGCCTCTCGCTGTCTCAACATGCCTGAGCGCTGCTGTGATCGCGCTGGCCAGGATACCATGGAGGATGTACATAGGCCTCACCGCAATACCCCTCTCATTCGCGCTACTGAGCGCCACGGTCGTCGCGCTCCTGAGCCCGGGGGAGCCGCTGATGAGCATCGGCGCGCTCAGGCTCAGCCACGAGGGTTTGTGGCTCGGAGTGCTTCTGGTATCGAGAACGATCGGCGGCGCATCCTCCCTATTCTTCATCGCTCTAACAACCCCGATGAGTGAGATCTTCGCCGTTCTCAGATCCATGGGGGCGCCGGAGGCGCTTGTTGAGCTCTCGATGCTCATATACCGCTATATCTTCGTCCTTCTTGAGGAGGCGATGATGGTGCACAGCGCTCAGGAGATGAGGATGGGCTACTCAAGCGTCAGGCGCTCCATCAGCTCCTTCGCGATGCTCGCCAGCGTTCTCTTCATAAGAGCCTGGGAGAGGGGAGAGAAGCTCATGCTGGCCATGGACTCCAGGTGCTACAACGGAATGATGCCTCTGGGAGAGTGCAATGCTTTGAGGACCCATCATCTTGTGGTATCAGTTATTTACATTCTCTCGATCACAGCGCTTCTCCTTGTGGTCATCAGGGGTGGATCAGCTTGAGCGAGATACTCGGGCTCAGGGATGTGTGCTACATCTATGGCGATGGGCATGCTGCTCTCAGGAACGTAACGCTCTCCATAGAGAGCGGCAGCAAGGTTGCGCTCGTCGGGCCCAATGGCGCTGGAAAATCCACGCTGCTGCTGATGCTGAATGGAACTCTGAGGCCATCATCAGGGATTGTACTTTTCAAGGGCGAGCCGATGAGGTATGATTCTCGATCTCTTGTGGATATCAGAAAGAGTGTGGGCATGGTCTTTCAGAACTCTGATGACCAGCTGTTCGCCCCCACGGTTGAGCAGGATATCGCATTCGGTCCCCTGAACCTGGGGTATCCGAAAGAGAAGACCGATAGATACGTTGGATATGCACTGAGCTATGTGGGCCTGGAGGAGCACCGGAACCGTCCACCGCACCATCTCAGCGGCGGCGAGAAGAAGCGGGTCGCCATAGCAGGAGTCCTTGTTATGGAACCTGAGGTTCTGGTACTGGATGAGCCGACGAGCAACCTGGATCCCGCGACATCTGAGGAGATCATGGAGATGCTCGATGAGCTCAACCTCTATGGGAAGACGGTGGTGATCTCAACCCATGATGTGGAGCTTGCGTACCGGTGGGCTGATGAGGTCGTGCTGATGGACAACGGGGAGATTGTGCGCACCGGCACGCCTGAGAGGGTCTTCGCGGATCCCGATACGCTCCGGAAGGCGCGCCTGAAGCTACCCGCGGTCCTGGAGATATACAGGGAGATGCTCGGGAGGGGTCTACTGGCGCCTGTGGATGAGATGCCCAGAAACATTGTGGATCTGATGCACCTGATAGAATCAGCTGCTGGAAGATCAAGGAGAAAACCCGGCAGGATATACATATGCGATATCTCCGGCACCCCGCCCTCAAGGATTCGCGATATTCTCTCATCTGGCGCTGTGAGCTACATCGGCGCAATGGGAACGAAGGCCAAGATGGTCGCAAGCGAGGAGCTTCTCGAGCTCGATTTCTCTTATGGGGTTGTGGACAAGTGCGTGCTGAAGGCGATAGCAGGCAAGAGCTCCCTTATCATAACATCCGGCGGCATGGTTGAGCATGCTGAGCGCAGGATCAGATCCTACGCGGAGGAGTTCGGCATCGAGATAGAGGTGATCATCCTGCCCAGGGTGCATGCATACACACGAGTAGATAATATTAATTTATATTAATATTATGTAATCTCTCATTCATGTGCATGCCGAGCAAAAAATCAAAATTTATGATTATGTTTTGTAGTACCAAAATATTATCATCAATGGAAAGTTATTAATACTCTTATTACAACCATGTACATATGAAACAGATGAAGTGCACTAAATGTGGATACCAGTGGGTGGCGAGGGTGAGCAAGCCGAAGGCATGTCCGAGATGCAAGGCACGGCTCGATATCAAGAGAAGGAGACGCATCTGAGGGCAGGCTGTGCCCTCCAGATCTCCCCATGGGCGGGTCGTAGCTGCTCTGGGCTTGCAGGCAAAGTGTGCTGTAAAACGGTCTCAGAGATGTAACCGCTCCTGTATCTCCAAAAGCTCGGCGCCATGCAAGCTTGGGTATCATTTGGTGGTATTTTAATGGCTGAGCACTTTACAGGATATCAGATGGACGCTCTTGTATTAAGCAACCTAGAGTTCAGAGTAGGAGGTTGCTGGATGCATTCACTCGCTCACCAGGAATGCACCTCAGGACCAGTATCTCCACAAGAATTATCATATGAATATGAGCGCAAATGGATAGCTTAGAGCGCCTCAGCTTATCACGTGGCGTATTTTGTAAGTGGTTCTTGGCGCTGTCAAATTGAGCGAAATATAGGGAGACGAGATGCTCACGTTCATGAGCTTTGACAGCTCCGAGAACAGCGTATTGTTTACAAGATCGCCAATGTAAGGGGGGCTGTAGATCATGTTTATGGACGTGCGGTCTGTAGAGACATAGCCTGAGTAATCTGAGTACTCTGATGCCTCCGGTGTGGTTGAGGCCTGTGCCTTGGCCTGGCTCTCCTGTCTGCCCGAGAAGAGTTCCTCCAGCTCCTCTAGCTCGCTCTTCGATATATCCTTCTCCACAACCTTCGGTATCGATAGGGCAGGTGAGAGCATGAGAGAGGCCACGATCGCCAGCACAATCATTCTCCGCATGATAACCCCCACAGGAGAAGCCCCGGGCGTGATTCGAACACGCGACCTAGTGATTACAAGTCACTCGCTCTGACCAGCTGAGCTACCGAGGCGAATACCGGGGCATGAGTTCTTGCTTTTATGACTTAAAGGCTTTGCTCTAAGTCCCTCGAGCAGCTGGCAGGTCTTGCAAATGCTGCTCCCTGCAGGCTCGCCGCATTTCTCGCACCGCTGGAGATCCAGATGAACATCGGGCGCGAGCTCGCGGATCCTGTCGAATCCCCTCAGGATCGAGTACTTCGTGCCAGGGTGTCGCGCCTCCAGCTCATTCAACATGTTCTTGACCTCAAGCCTCATGGCCCTCGGGACGTTCGGGCAGGATTTGTGCATGCGAGGGAATATCCCATGGAGCATCGCGTATGTTGCGACCTCGCGCTCCGGAATCCTCCTGAGGGGCTTTATCCTGTAGACCATCCCCTCCCTGGGACGCTTCGGTACAAGCCTGAAGAGTCTGTCGACATCGCCCCTCAGGTAGTTCATAAGGATCGTTTGGGCCTCATCATCGAGATTGTGGCCCGTGGCAAGGGCGACCGCGTTGAGCTCCCTGGCAGCTCTGTTCAGCAGGTTCTTTCTCATGACGCCGCAGTAGGTGCATGGAGCCTGGCTGAGATCCTCTCTTGCGATCTCATCAGTGGTTATGCCAAACTCCTCTCTGAAGCTGAGGGTGATGTGGGGCACCTCGAGCCGATCTGCGAGCGCAGCAGCTACTTGCAGCGTATCCTCCCTGTATCCGCTTATGCCCTCATCGACCATAAGGGCGATGAGCTCGATATCCCTGCGGTTGGAGAATATGCTCTTCAGCGTGTAGAGGAGAACAGAGCTGTCCTTCCCTCCGCTGAGGGCGACAGCCACTCTGCCCCCTCTGGAGAATATCCTGTAGGCGCGGAGCGTCTCGCGGATCTTCTTCTGGACGTCCTCCTCGAAGTGCTCAGCGCACAGATTGAGGCCTGAGTAGCGCTGGTGTATCACCGAGGGTCTAGTGCACCTGCTGCACGGGATCATGGGTATGTTGCGAGACCTGATCACCGGTTTGTAGAGCTGAAGCTCTACGCTCCAGGCTGGTTCTCGCCTCCAGAGCCCTCAGAGGATTCTGCGCTTCCGCTCTCTTCCGCTGGCTTCTCTGGAGGCGATATCAGCTCAGCGCGGAACCTGTCCTCCGGCGTGTGTCTCTCGACGAACCTGACCTCCTTCAGGCCCAGTGTCCTAAGGGCCATGTCTGCGAGCCAGCGCCTTATCATGAGCCAGTCCTTGAAGTAGGAGATCTCCCACGGGACTGTTATCTCTGCCACATCGTCTGTTATCTTTGATTCGAGCTCGATATCGCTGAATATCTTGATCATTGCTCTGAGCTTCTCCTCCCTGTCCTCTATGCGCTCCAGAATCCTGTAATCGAACCTCACGGTCTTATCGGCGAAGGGGTGATTGAAGTCGATCGTCGCCTTTCTCCCTATGATCCTTGTCACAGTCCCTATTTTACCATCGACAGAGACACGCATCCCGGGATACGGCTTTTCCTCCTTGAATCTGTTGAGCATCACGGTCTCAATCTTTCCCGGATCGCGAACGCCGTATGCCTTCTCAGGTGGCAGCTCGACAGATCCTGAGTGCCCTGGCTCCTTTCCTATTATCTCCTCCTCGAGCCCGGGCACTATCTGGCCAGCTCCCAGAATCACAATCCTGGGGCCGTAGATTACATTCTCGTCGTATATGCCATTCTCTCTTGCGACATCGGCGCTTGTGGATGTGAACACCCTGCCGTCCACAATCCCTGTATATTCCAGCTTTATAATATCCCCTTTATTCAGACTCATCTCATAATCCATCCTGATGATCGAGACAGATAACGCAGAAGAACGATGGTTACTTTTACTTATATCTATCTGGTGCAGCACCGTCCCCATTGGCGGACCAGGAGGCTCGATGGATGCCGCAGTTCCGATTCTAGGAGGAGCATGCAGAGCATCCCGCACTTTAAAAAGCTGCAGCGGCTTTGCCTATCAGGAGATTTGAGAGTAGCCCGGGGAAAATGCCAGGAACTCTCTTCGGAGAGCGATAAAGCTATAACTTACGTGGGGCTATTACGCATCAATGACTCAGCTACTAAAGACCGCAGCCCTTACGGTAGACTTCATCGATGAGGCTCGGAGGATCGAGGCGCATGGGGCCCTCTCGCTTATGGTCCAGCCGATACTGAAGAAGATAAATGAGAGGCTGGCGGAGGAGAAGCCCGCGCTTGTGAGGGGCGATGCGATAATACCATCAACCTGGCTGCCGCCGATACCGAGCGGGCCATTCAGGCGGCTCATCACAAATGAGGCCAGAATAGCAATAGGCCGCGAGGTTCCTCAGACGGTGAGCATAGAGGTGACACGCAAATGCGGGTGCAGTTGTGAGCACTGCACGCTTCAGGAGGGCGAGGGCGAGCTCTCCTCAGAGGCGATCAGAAGCGTCATAGACCAGGCCCTGGATATGGGTGCGTGCATAATAACGTTCACAGAAGGAGATCCTCTCCTCAGGTCTGACATCATCGAGCTCGTGAGGTATGTGGATAAGGAGAGGGCTGTCGTCAATCTCTTCACCCCCGGGCTTGAGATGACCCCTGAGATTGCCGATGCACTGAGGGATGCAGGTCTTTACAACCTGATCATAGGGGTTTACAGCACAGATCCCAGGATCCACGATGAGATCCGTGGCGTCGTCGGAGCCCATGAGAGAGCTCTGGATGCCATCAGGATGGGGCTGAAGGCAGGCCTGCTGGTGACGATGTCGACTCATGTGAACTCCGAGAGGGTCAACACGCTTCCTGAGCTCTACGAGCTTGCCAGAGAGCTCGGGGTTCATGAGCTATCTGTTTGGGAGGCGATACCGAGGAGGGAGGAAGAGCGTCTGACCCGTATCGACAGGGAGAAGATCATACGCTTCTACAGAAAGATGAACGCATCCCAGGATGGTCCAAGGGTCTTCGCAAGCACGTACTTCGAGGGCGAGATGCTGGGATGCATGGCAGGCAGACGCTGGTTGCATGTGGGCGTGGATGGTGGTGTCAGAGGGTGCCCTTACCTCAGCAGGGTCTACGGGAACGTTATGGATGTCCCCCTCTCTGAGATATGGAAGGTGATGAGACGCTCCGGTGATTTCAGCGGGTTCAGATCCGAGTGCCCAGCTCAGCGAATCGTATGAAGGATGCCCGATTTAATTCTGGGGGCTTATCTTCAGATTCAAATTAACATCCGATCACGGTGATATCTGGACATCAGGCAGTACAGCTCGTATGGCTTTTTCAATTGTTAAATTTAACGTTAATATCTTATTAATGTTTGGCACCAAAGGGTACAACAGCATGCGAGTATTTTACGCCAATCTACTGTATAAATGTAGCAAATATCATATCTACAGACTCAGGAGCATGATCGGTATTCGCAAGGCAGATCACACCAGACTTAATTATAAAATATTATAAATAATAATGTATCCTTCATGTATCCTCCGCGGTATCGCGCAGAAATTATTCTTCCACGAAACCATCTAGTTTTGCTCCTGCGATCTGTAATGCGAATTCTCTGGTTGGTGTGATGTTTGATGTCTGTGGTTATTAAAATAAGTATCATTTTTTAAAGAATTTTGTTAATTATAAATTTGCTGTGTGATCTTATTAAAATAATTTAGTATTTATTTCAAATCTCAATCAAAACATTTAAGTAGATATGCATCGACTGTATTAGCGGCGGGAGGTTGTAATGATATGGCCGGACCTGGATACGGCTTGATGTCGTATCATCGCTCCAGGGGACGGTTTCCATTGCGCCTTTCTGCTAGAAGGTAAAGGAGGATAAGGAACGTGTCTGACAAGATAGACATATATAGTGACCGTGGGGTTCTTTTAAAGAGTGACGTTGACCTCAGCGCCATCAGCCCACTCAGAAACGCAGCTATCCAAAAGCTTGCGAAACTGACAAGGCGAACTGTTGCAGTAAACCTGGCAGGAATTGAGAATGCACTGAAGACAGGACGCGTCGCTGGCGGCAGAAGGCAGATCAGGGGCCGCGAGCTGAACTACGATATTGTTGCAAATGCAAAGCCGCTCGCTGAGAAGATAAAGGCCCTTCTGCAGGTAACACCCGGCGACGATACAAATGTGCAGGTCCTCGGTGGAGGCAAGCAGCTTCTTGTCCAGATCCCCTCGGCCAGGGCGGAGATCGCCTCTGAGTTCGTGGTTGGAATGACAGCTGCCGCAGCCGCCACAGTTGAGGCGATAATTCAGCACTTCAAGGCGGGGCTCTTCGATGCTCCGATGATCCATGCCGCAGTATGGGGTGAGTACCCGCAGACAGTCGGCATGAACGGCGGAAACGTCGCATCAGTTCTCAACATCCCCCAGAATGATGAGGGTCTGGGCTTCGCATACAGGAACGTCATGGCGAACCACATCGCTGCGATCACAAAGAGAAACGCCATGAATGCCGCATCCCTCGCCGCAATACTTGAGCAGATGGGCGAGTTCGAGATGGGCAATGCGATCGGCATCTTCGAGAGGCATCAGCTCCTTGCTCTCGCGTACCAGGGCCTCAACGCCGACAACATGGTCTATGATCTGGTCAAGAAGAACGGCAAGACCGGTACAATCGGTACGGTCGTCCACAGCGTCGTCGAGAGGGCGCTTGAGGACAAGGTCATAAAGCCCGGCAAGAAGTTCCCCTCCGGATATGTGATGTACGAGGCCAATGATGTCTCCATGTGGAACGCGTACAACGCGGCTGGCGTTCTCGCTGCCACAATGGTCAACTGCGGTGCTCTGAGGGGTGCCCAGGCTGTATCCTCGACGCTGCTGTACTACAACGACCTCGTCGAGAAGGAGACCGCTCTGCCTGCCTGCGACTTCGGCAGGGTGATGGGTACTGCAGTCGGCTTCTCGTTCTTCAGCCACTCGATCTACGGCGGCGGCGGGCCCGGTGTGTTCAACGGCAACCACATCGTGACCAGGCACTCCAGAGGCATGGCCATACCCTGCGTCGCGGCTGCTGTGGCTCTTGATGCTGGTACACAGATGTTCACACCCGAGATGACATCCGGCCTCGTCGGAGCCATCTACGGAGAGATAAAGGAGTTCCGTGAGCCGATTGTATCGGTGGCGGAGGCAATCTAAGATAGGCGAAACACATGGTCACTATTAAATCAGACACGGAATCGGAACCAGTCCAGGTGGAGATCTTCCCCAGCAGGTTTCTCTCGCCGGAGACGACCCAGAAGCTCCTGAACGAGCTCTACAAGAGTGGAGGCATCGTCCGAATGATGATCCAGGGTCCCAACCTTCCGAGAACGGTGACATACGGTCCTGGAAAGGGCCTGCCCATAGAGGAGCATCGAAACCTCCTTGTGGAAGTGGGAGGCGAGGTCCTGGAGCTCAGGGTCAAGGTCGGCAGAATCCGACTGGAGCTCGAGGGCGAGGAGTTCCTTCCTGGAATCCAGGCAGCGTGTGAGCGAGCGCTGCCCTTCAGCTTCCAGATTAAAAGGGGGAAGTTCTTCCGCGAGATCTCCACGATCTCCGACTACGCAAAGTACGGAAAGGATGCAGATAAGCGCATCCTAGGACTGGTCGATCCGCGAGCCAAGAAGGAATCAGCTCTGGCCGTTCTGTCTGAAAAGGATAGTGACAAGAAGGAGGAGAGATAAATATGGCATACACACCCCAATACTATCCCGGCAACACCTCTGTTGGCGCCAACAGAAGGAAGCACATGTCCGGAAACCTCGAGAAGCTCAGAGATATTCCCGAGGCAGATGTAGTTGCTATCATGGGCCACAGGGCCCCAGGTGCCGACTACCCGAGCACCCATCCACCACTGAAGGAGATGGGTGAGCCTGACTGCCCGATAAGGCAGCTCGTCGAGCCCACACCAGGCGCTGCGGCAGGCGATCGCGTCAGGTACTCCCAGTTCACTGACTCGATGTACTTCGCCCCGTCGATCCCGTACTGGAGGTCCTACTGGGCAGCTATCAACTGCAGAGGCGCAGATCCCGGCACCCTCTCAGGCAGGCAGATCATAGAGGCCCGTGAGAGGGATATCGAGGCGTACACAAAGAAGCTGATGGACTCCGAGATGACAGACGTCGCGAGGTGCTCCATGAGGGGCTGCACGGTCCACGGCCACTCCCTGAGGCTTGAGGAGAACGGCATGATGTTCGACATGCTGGCCAGGACCGAGCTGGGCGCCGACGGCAACGTCTACTACGTCAAGAACCAGGTCGGCATACCGCTGGACAAGAAGATCAATGTCGGCAAGCCGATGAGCGAGGAGGAGCTCAAGAAGCGGACAACGATCTTCAGGTATGACAACATATCCTACGGTGGCAAGGTGGGCGCCAGGAAGTTCGACGAGGCGCTGGAGGCCCTGCACCACATGTGGGAACTCAGGACAAAGTGGGGCTTCAGGCCGGAGTGAGGAGGCGAGATAAATGGCAAAACTTCATACCAAGAAGCTATTCGTTAGGGCTCTGACCAAGAAGTTCGGAAAGGACTTCGACCTCTCGAGCCAGAAGACCGAGTACAAGAGGCTCGGTCCCGAGCAGAGCGCTCGTAAGAGAGAGTTCATGGAGTATGCTAAGAAGCTGGAGGGGAAGCGCGGCATATCATTCTACAACCCATATGTGCACTGCGGTGGAATTCCGCTGGGCCAGAGGCAGCTGGTCCCCTACAAGCTGTCCGGCACCGAGTATATAGTTGAGGGTGACGACCTGCACTTCGTCAACAACCCTGCGATGCAGCAGATGTGGGACGATATCCGCAGGACGGTCATCGTAGGCCTCGATATGGCCCATGAGGTGCTCGAGAAGCGCCTGGGCAAGGAGGTCACACCCGAGACGATCAACAACTACCTGGAGATCCTCAACCACGCGATGCCCGGCGCGGCCGTGGTCCAGGAGCACATGGTTGAGACACATCCAGGGCTGGTAGAAGACTGCAACGTCAGGGTCTTCACCGGAGATGACGACCTCGCGGACGAGATCGATCCACAGTACCTCATAGATATCAACAAGCTCTTCCCGACAGACCAGGCGGAGCAGCTCAAGGCGGCCATCGGCAAGACCACATGGCAGGCCATCCACATCCCGACAATCGTGGTCCGGAGCTGCGATGGTGGAACCACCTCAAGGTGGAGCGCGATGCAGCTCTCGATGACGTTCATCGATGCGTACAACATGTGCGCTGGTGAGGCTGCAGTCGCTGATCTGGCGTATGCTGCAAAGCATGCCGCTGTTCTCCAGATGTCCGACATGTTGCCAGCACGCCGCGCTCGCGGACCCAATAACCCGGGCGGCCTGAGCTTCGGCTTCATGGCTGACATGGTCCAGACATCGAGGGTGAAGCCCTGGGATCCGACTGCTGTGTCCCTGAACGTGGTCGCTGCAGGCACAATGCTCTACGATCAGATCTGGCTGGGCAGCTACATGTCCGGAGGCGTCGGATTCACACAGTACGCCACAGCAGCGTACACCAACGATGTCCTGGATGACTTCTCCTACTACGGCGTCGATTACGGCATAGAGAAGTACGGCGGATTTGCCAAGGCGCCGGCCAACCTAGAGGTCGTCAAGGATCTGGCCACAGAGGTCACCCTCTACGGCATCGAGCAGTACGAGTCGTTCCCGACCCTGCTTGAGGATCACTTCGGCGGATCCCAGAGGGCGTCTGTCCTTGCAGCTGCATCCGGTATCACCTGCGCTATAATGACCGGAAACAGCCAGGCAGGCCTTGCTGGCTGGTATCTCTCCATGCTCCTGCACAAGGAGGCCTGGGGACGCCTGGGATTCTTCGGCTACGACCTGCAGGATCAGTGCGGCCCGGCCAACGTCTTCTCGTACCAGTCGGACGAGGGCAACCCACTCGAGCTGAGGGGTGCCAACTATCCGAACTACGCGATGAACGTCGGTCACCAGGGCGAGTATGCAGGCATCTCAAGCGCTGCCCACGCAGGCCGCGGCGACGCCTTCGCATGCAACCCGCTGGTCAAGGTGGCCTTTGCCAACCCCGCGCTGGTCTTCGACTGGACCGACATCAGGCTCTGCTTCGGCAAGGGCGGTGCGCGCGAGTTCCGCGCTGCCGGCGAGAGATCCCTCGTCATGCCAGCTGTGTAGGCCAAAGGCCTACAAACTTTTTTATTCTGTCTCGCCCCAGGGGCTTTTGGACGTCTGACAGCATTGTTGCATCATTTCTTTCACAGCTTCTGCGGCCATCGAAGCAGGTACCTCGGCTCTATAATAACCTCCTCGCGCACCGTTCGAATGTATAGTATTGCGCATAAGTTGATATAATATTTAATATTACATAAAATCATGTATGAAGTGCGAAATGTCCAGCAGATTTTAAATTGTCTTATATGAAGTGGCGCAAAGGACTATAATCAGGCTGGTCAAGCTGCAGCGCAGGTGGACGCATAATATTCTACATTTTAATGTTACTTCATCGCATATACAGTGCCATCTCGTTGCAGATTCGCGCCGACTGCGATTACGTACAATTGATATTGTCCTGAGATACTGATTTTATGTTCTGTGCCCCTTAAATACGTTCCAATCGAAAGTATCGATCGGTGAGACAGATGTACGGACATGTTGGTATCTCTGTTTGTGCAATGCTGTTATTGCTGACCCCAGCGATTTGCATGGACTCCGGGCTGATGGGACTGCTGAGCTCATATGATGATCCTCTCATGACATCTCTGGATCTTGCATTCCTTCTTGTCACCCATGGATTCGACGCGACCCCTGCGGATGGATGTGTGGTTGTTGTTACAGGCAATGCGACATACACTCTAATTCCCAACGGGAATAAACCCGGCCTTGCTGATGTATCAACCAACACCTCCACCACAACGGACGCGAATCTTAGCTGAGCGCTATCTGATCAGTCTGTCTCACCGCACCGCGGGCAACCATGATGCCATTCGGCTTGAGGAGCAAACAATATATCCTCACAGATCGCACATTTCAGATGTGATAGTGATCTGGAACGACGCCGAGATTGAGGTCCCTGACGGGGAGAGATGCCAGATATGCGGCTGTGAGCTCGACGAGTTCGACGAGGTTACCGGCACACCGATGTTCGGCTACTATCACTGGACCTGCATAACGCATGTGGATTGATAACACCGCAACTCCGATCTTCAGCCTTATAGCCCTCTCCGCATAACGAGCGCTGCATGTGAGTTCTGGATCGGATTGCATAACAGACGGTCTGCTAGTGCATACCAAACCTCCCACAACTTGTGATCTGTAAATGCCGAAGCATATTTATATCCACAAAATCTTATACAGAAATGGGATTCAGATGTCCCAACCTCTCCGGAATTCTACAGGACCGCATGCTGTAATTTCAGTTGCGCAGTTTCACGATCTACAGGGGCTTTATGGAATTCCTCATCCAGAGATCTCGATTACAGCTGCTCCCTCCACAAACCGGACCGGTGAGTTCATCTGTGCGGACCATTCGGAACATGCCGCAGTCATCGATTTTGATCCTCTGTGTATCTGAACATGATCTTTTGCACAGTCTGTCACAGCTTGACACAAAATGTATTTCTTCCTGAAAGATGCTCGCCAGATGGTTGACATATCGCTCAACACTACCAGGACGTGACCATCCACTCAACGGCGGAGGTGCTTAACATGACCGGTAACTTCGAGGAAATTGCTGCACAGGCGCTGGGGGAAGGAAGGACATATCTGATGGAGCACGAGAGCAAGCGCATTCTCATGGACGCAGGGCTGGAGACGACCGGCGCCCATCTCGCATCTAGTGCCGATGAGGCTGTGAGAGTCGCGAACCAGCTCGGCTATCCTGTTGTGCTCAAAGTTCTCTCCAAAGATGTGATACACAAATCAGATGCTGGCGGGGTGAGGCTGAATCTCCAGGACGCGGATGCTGTGATATCTGCATACCACGAGATAGAGGAGATCTTCCGGGAGAGGGGCTTGATCGGCGTCTCGGTCCAGAGGATGGCCAGGCCGGGGATAGAGGTCATCATTGGAGTTACTAGAGATCCAACATTTGGGCCGGTGATCATGTTCGGGCTCGGAGGAGTTTTTGTGGAGGTGTTCAGGGACGTGAGCTTCAGATCCATCCCCATCTCTGAGGAGGACGCCGAGTCGATGATCCGGGAGATCAGGGGCTACCCGCTGCTCAGAGGATACCGCGGCATCTCGGGGGATATCGATGCGATCAAGAGCATGCTCCTCAGGGTGTCGGCTCTCGTAGAGAAGCATCAGATCATAAAAGAGATGGATCTCAACCCAGTATTCGTCTATCCCAGGGGATACACGATAGCTGATGCCAGGATCATACTTGATAGCTCATCCCCGGCATCAGCTGCAGATGCAACTCGTTCTCAGAGTGCGGGTGATCTGAGGGGTTTGTTTTATCCGCAGAGCATAGCTGTGATCGGGGCATCGAACACAAGAGGAAAGCTTGGATGGAACGTCTTTTACAACCTGCTCACCCATGGCTATAAAGGCAGGCTCTATCCCGTCAATCCGAACGCATCCGAGGTCCAGGGCGTGAGGGCGTATCCGAGCATAAAGGATGTGCCGGAGTCTGTTGATGTCGCGATAGTGCTTGTGCCTGCTGGCATGACACCGCAGGTTGTGCAGGACTGCTGTGCAGCAGGCGTGAAGTACATAGTTGTTGAGTCCGCTGGATTCGCAGAGCTCGGCGATGAGGGCAAGAGGATTGAGAGGGAGATTCTGTCCATAGTGCGGAGGCATGGATGCAGGCTTCTCGGACCAAACTGCTCCGGCATCATAAATACGAACTGCGGAGTGGTTGAATCGATAGGGGTTGTCGACGAGCTCAACCGTGGGAACGTAGGGCTCATAGCCCAGGCTGGAGTCTATGCAGCAGGCTACCTCTGGGGCCTGAGGAAGGTTCTGGACTTCGGAATCATTGCGACGATAGGGAACAAGCTTGACCTCAATGAGACCGACATGCTCGAGGCCATCGGGATGGACGATAACATAAAGGTGGTCTGCATGTACCTGGAGGATGTCAAGGGAGGCAGGCGGTTCATAGATGTCGCCAGGGAGGTCTCGAGGCGGAAGCCGGTTGTGGTCCTGAAGACCGGCAGGACCGAGGCTGGAAAGAAGGCAGTCTCCTCGCACACAGCATCGCTTGCGGGAAACGACCAGATCTACAGCGCAGTCTTCCGGCAGGCCGGTCTCATTCGGGCACGAGACAACGATCACATGTTCGCTCTCGCCAGGGCCTTCTCGAAGCAGCCCCTGCCCGTGAACGACGGAGTCTTCGTGATCTCCTACGCCGGCTCGCTGGGCGTTGCGGCTGCAGATGCAATATCCATGAACGGAATGCGGCTTGCTGAGCTCTCCCCCGAGCTCAAGGACGAGCTGCGCAGGGTGCTGCCGAAATACGTCTCTGGCATGAATCCCGTTGATTTCACATTCGACCAGACACCTGAGCAGGTCAGGAGGACAATAGAGATCGCTGTCAGGAGCGAGGACGTTGGCAGCTTTATAGTGGTCATACAGACAGAGATGCTTGGGGCATACATCGATACGCTCAGATCCATCGACTACAGAGGAAGGCCCATACTGGCGGTCGTTGCATCCAAGGAGTTCGTGATCGACGACACAATAAAAATGGAGCGCGCTGGCATACCGGTTTATTCCACGCCGGAGCAGGCTGCAGAGGTCCTCGGAGCTATGTGGATGTACAGGAAAGAGCACGGATGAGAAGGGTGGCTGCCCGTGTACGTGCAGCACGGATACTCCCAGGACAGTTGCAGAGGAAACTCCGGTCTTCAGGCCGGGAGTGGCTGACGGGGCAATCAGTGCGAATTCCTGAGCTATTTCATTCGGGGCTCCCAGCGCCAGCAGCAACCTTCAGCGGGATCTTTTGGCCGGATGAGGATCTGCGAGAACATGCGTAACGATGAAACTACCCGGAAATCACCAGATCGAGTGTGAACATCTGGAGCCCTCATATCCTGATCGGCTCCACCATCATCCTTCTTGCTATCAGTGCCGGGACATCCAGGGCGCTTGAGACGTGATCTATTATTATACCATCGCTTGTTGCCACAACCGCGGAGGAATTCTTAAGAGCCCTGTCCACATCTCTGGCGGTTCTTGCGATACCGGGGATTCCCGCGGCTGAGAACGCCTCGCATATATCAGAGGCCAGCTCGCCAGACCTGCTTATCTGCTTGTCCAGGAGCAGAAGGATCTCGGACGGTCCTGATCTTGATATCACATCGATCATCAGCTGAACCGCCTCATCCGTGGCCTCGGATCTCCTGTATTTTCTGAAGAGACAGCGCATGTCTCTTATGAAGCCGTCGTCGCAGAGGAAGATATCCTCGCCGGTGATGACGCTCTCGATGGTGATCAGCACATTGTACCCATCGATATGCAGCGATCTCCCCCTGAGATCCTCAAGGCCGATCGCCTTCTGCCTCCTTGTGTGTGCAACATCATCTGAGAGCACAGCCCTGGAGAGGATGTTTCTGTAATCCTTATCGATATAATAGCGATCAGCCACGAACCTCACCGCAGGGCCTGGCGGGTAGCCTCTGTTCAGGAGGTACCTCAGATCCACCGCAGCAGCTCTCAGCGTTTCAGTTGCCTCTTTGCAGATTCTCTCACCTCTCTGTATAGATCCCTTCCGTGGGAGTCTATCGCCACGACCATTGGGCCGAGGTCTGTGGCCTCGAGCTCCCAGACAGCCTCCGCCATTCCCAGCTCTGGTAGACAGACACCGCGGACGCTCAGGGATCTCGCGGCTGCAGCCCCGCATCCTCCAGGGTAGGCGAGGTAGACAGCTCTCCCTCTCATGAGCTCCGCAGCTCCGGGCATCCCGCCCTTCCCGATGATGCATCTCACCCCCAGATCCAGAACCTCTGGAAGGTAGCGCGCCAGCCGCACGCTGCTCGTCGGACCTGCGGATACAACAGTCGTGTCTCTTATTAGCGGTCCGCAGTGATATATCACCCCGCCCCTAAGATCGAGTTTCACTTCCCTTAGCCTCTGGTGGGCCTTATCTCTCGCTGTATAGACGGTACCGCTGAGCCACACGATGTCTCCTGCCGAGAGTTTTGATACATCCCTCTCCGAGAGTGGTGATCTCACTCTATGCTCCATCCTTCCTCCGTCACTGTTACACTGGCCCTTCTGTTCGCCCAGCACTGAAGATTGACAGCCACAGGCAGTGACGCTGTGTGGCAGAACGCCTTTTCTATTTTGACGCCCAGAGCTGTGGTGTCCCCACCAAGGCCCATAGGGCCTATCCCGAGATCGTTGATCCTCTCTAGAAGCAGCAGCTCCTCCTCGCGTTCTCCTGGAGGACACATGACAGCGCGTTTCGCGAGAGCTGCTGCCTGATCGAACGTCCCGCCGATCCCCACTCCGACAAACACCGGTGGACATGCATTCGACACCCTATCCGCGAGGCTCTCCAGGATGTATTCAAACGGATCGTCCGCTGGGTTCAGCATTCCCAAAAAGCTCATGTTCTCAGAGCCAGCCCCCTTTGGGAACGCGGTTATCCTGAGCAAATCCCCAGCCACATGATCCACAATGAGATACGGCATGCCTGGGCCGGTGTTGTCTCCTGTGTTCGATCTGCTCAGAGGATCCACAACATTCGGTCTCAGCATGCCCTTTCTTGTTGCTCTCCTCACCCCCTCAGCGATCGCCTCCCGCAGATCAAAATCCAGCAAGCACCTCTCGCCGATCTCCACGTGAAAGACGGGAAGGCCTGTGTCCTGGCACATCGGGCGTGCATCAGATTCCGCTATTCTTATGTTGTCCAGTATGGTCTGAAGATGGTACCTCGCTATTTCATCTCTCTCCCTGCAAAGGGCACCTTCTATTGAGCGAACGACCCACCTGGGCAGGGAGACCTGCGCTTTGCATACAACAGCTTCGGTCGCCTCCACGACATCAAGACATCTCAACAACGCCACCCCTTATCCTGATCGGCCTTGACTGTCTCGGAAGAATGAGCTCTGATCTCAGACCAAGAGCTTGCTCCATCGCGCTCTTGTGCAGATCCCCCGATGTGTGAATACCCCCAGGCGTGCCGCGCACAGCTCTGCACGGGTACTGCTGGCATGCCAGGCCTGCAAGAGATGGAGCCTCAGCGGCGCTCTTTCCGATGAGCTCTCGTGCCACGTGCCAGGTGCTGCCGCAGGGTGATCCGCGAATCACATCCACTCTGCTGATCCTGCCGCTGTTCAGCTCGACCCTCAGCTCCGGTCGTCCTAGATGTTCTGCGAACTTGTCCACGGCATCAACCCCGACCTTCTCGAGGGTGCAGCAGATCTCATCCACCTCTATGTAGATGTTATACCTCTCAGAGATGCTGCGCAGCTCCTCTATCGATCCGGCCCTTCCGATGCCTCCGGGGATCAGAAGCGCCTTCACCCCGTGCTCACCGGCCATTTTCGCAATCGCTGGCGTGAGATCCGGATGCAGCGTGTACATGACAATCAGATCCGCGCTGAATACATCCTCATTCAGGTCAATGCTCCTGAGAAACTCATCCGGGTCCTCGATGAATCCAGGAAGCAGCTCCGGCACAGCCGCATGCACCACATCGAAGTCGGTGTGCTTCAATATCGTATCTATGAGCCGCTCTCCGTACTTGCCTCTGGTGATTACTCCAACACGCATGAACTGAGATTCACCACCGGTTATAAGAGATCTTCTGGGCAGTGGGGTGGTCTACCTACGGTGTGTGGATGAGTGCAAAAGCAATAGCTACAGGAGATTCACAGCCATCAACCGCGCTGCAAGGCATCGGACAAGTATTAACAGGTCTCGGATGTCGATTTTCATGCCGGCAGCGTTCAAAATAAACACATCTCAGGGAGCCGGTCCATCAAAGATCAACTCAAAGAAGGTAGACTGCCGAGTATCTCATCGCATAGCTACATCCACTCGTAGTGCATCATGACCTCAGGAACCATATCGTAGAGCAGGCTGTTCTCGACGTAGCCGAAGAACATGCATCCCCCGCAGCCTTCCGATATCCTTTTCCGCATCTCACGAGACTCACGCCAGATGTTCGATATGCCCCCGGATACATGGCCCAAAGGCTCGTCGTGGACGCGGCAGGTATAAACGCTCCCATCCGCTGATACGTGGAGTATCAGATCAGATGCATGGCATCTGAACGCCGGCGCTCTCTGCTGTATCATCCTGAGGTATGTGATCGAGTTGATTATGGGAGCGCCTCTTGATTTCAGATCGATCAGCTCTCCGATAGCTGATCTGTAGCGTTCCCGATCTCTGATTCTCAGATCATCGCATTCTGCATTATCAAACTCGTGGAGCGGCTCAAACGAGATCCATGAATCGATCTTTTCGGCCAGCTTCACAAGATGCGCAAGCTCTCCGAGATTTTTATCACTGATGACACAGTTCATCAGGACCTCGATGCCCCTCCTCCTGGCCTCCACGATGCCATCCAGGATCTCACCGAGATCGATGCCCCTTATCTCCCTGAGACTCTCGATCCCATCCACCGAGACTGTAAGATAGTTGAGGCTCTCCAGATCATTCATCCTTTCGATCAGCAGAATGCCGTTCGTCACCAGCGATGTCACCATTCCCAGAGATCTTGCATGCCTAAGAATATCCGAAATTTCGCAACGCAGCAGAGGCTCGGTGGCCCACGCATTGTATGCGCCTATGCCAAATCGCGCTGCGTCATCGAGCATCTCTGTGATCTCCCCAAGGCTCATCTCGCGGCCGCGCCTGCGCCAGTGAGGGCAGAAGCTGCATCTGAGGTTGCAGGCGGTGTTCACTGTGTGGGAGAGAACGAAGGGCCTGCGTCTCACACGCAGCTGCCACACCGCTTTCATCATCAGCTTCGTATCGATTTTTCTCATGCGAATCACGTTCAGACGAGAGCATCTGGATGGCCAGCAGGTCTATCGACCAGAAGAGCGCAACTGATGCCGAACCTTCATCTCGCTTATTTCGTTTCTCCATTAAGCCAGATCGCAAATAATACGCAGTTGAATAAAATAAAAAGAGGGCTCCAGTCTCTATCTACGCGACCTCTCCCAGGATGTAGCCTATTATCCTGCCGTACGCAGGCCTTGCGATGCCCACACCAATCAGAACGCCGATTATGGTGATCAGGGCGAAGCCCATGAGCGCGCCGAACCCCATCCAGAGGAGTGGTATCATCGCGGCGATGGTGGTTGCAGCCGCTCCCAGGATGATGTAGAACGCCCTGGAGAGCCTGGCGAGGTATATCTTGCCTGTGAGCAGAACACCCTTCGCCTCCTGCTCGTTCCTCTCTGTTATCCTCTCTCCGTGCAGAAGCTCATCTGTTATTATGAAGAGGTGGTCAACACCAGTGCCTATCACCATTATTATTCCGGCGATGCTCGCGAGATCCAGCTGCCAGCCGGCCGCTGACCATATGCCGAGCATCATGATGACCTCGCTGAATGATGTGCACACGATAGGCAGCACGATCCTCCTCTCTCTGTACCTGTAGAAGACCAGAAGACCCACGGAAAGTATCGCGAGGATCCCGGCGAGGGCCACCTGGAACTTGAACTGAGATCCCAGAGCTGCATCGACCTGACCGGAGCCTATGATCTTGACGTTCACGGGCAGTGCGCCTTCCCTGAGGTGAATGTACAGCTCCTTGGCCTTCCTGGATCCGGCATCACCTGCGCCGACCTCTGCGACCAGGCTTCTCATGGGCGCTTTATCGAGAGCCGATGCAAGCTCAGGAGCAAGAGGGGCACTGAAGATCTCATCCTTGTCCAAGTACATGGAGACCTCATGCGCCTTCGGATTCCTGGTGGCTCCAACCTCTTTGGCTATCCGCTGGAAGGTGAGAGCACCCTCCTCTGACAATGTGAAGGGCACGCCCCACATCCCGCTTTGATCTCCCCTGGGAAGCTCCACAGACTCAACAGCATCTCCGTACACAACATGCCTGGTCTCATTCGGACCCACCTGGATCCTGATCTCGAACTTCCCTGGCTTGCCGACGACCTCCTCTGCGGTTGAGACGTTGACGCCCGCCAGATCTATCGTTATGAATCTGTTATCGACGACCCTCACCTTGATATCCTTGAGTCCGAGGCGGTTGAGCTTCTTGTCCAGAACCTCCTTGGTCTCATCGACCGTCTCGGGGGTGAGGCCGCTGATGAACGTGTCCTCTCCGGGAGCAACCCTGCCACCGACCTCTGAGAGTATGGAGTCGAGCTGCTCCCTTGTCACATTCGACCTTATCTCGTATCGCACCGGCTCGAGCCCGACAATCCTGACATCTGAATCGAGACGCGTTTTGAGGTAGTTCACAACAACGCCTTCAGGAGAGGCAGGCACAGTGATTCTGGTCGTGTTGTCCCTCACCAGAACCTTTGACCCGGGATAGCCAAGATCATCAGGCAGAGCCTCTGGAACCTTCCCCTCTATCGTTATTACGTAATTTTCGCCTCTTCTCGAGACATCCTCTACAACCCAGTCGCCCTGGAACTCCTTCTCCAGGATCTTAACTGGATCGACATCGAGCTGGACAATTGCCCCCTCCAGCTCCAGCTGGAGCCACGAGCCGCCCTCCAGGTCCAGGCCGTACTTGAGGCCGGAGTTCATGCCCAGATATCCGGGTATCGGAGTGAGTATGAAGATCAGAGCGAGAGCTACAGCTGCGATGTAAATGACAACTCTAGGATCTTTCGAAATGCTGCCTGCAAGGCTCATCTCTTACCACCCCTGGCCAGCTTTGGATTCCGCTGCATGTACCACCGCAGAGCCTGGACGTTTGTTATCCAGGTGTTCATCATATCCGCAAGGAGGCCGAAGAAGAGCACCACAGATATGTCTGAGATCACATCGATCTTCGTGAAGGTGGGGGACACCAGATATATTATGCTCGATACTAGGATCAGCACGATGACCGCAGACAGGGTTGTGGATGTCATCATTAGCCCTGTCCTCATCGCCCCGAGCACCTTCTCATTTAAGGGGCCCTTTCTCTTGAGAACCCTCACAGTTAGCAGTATGTCCGTATCCACAGAGTAGCCTATGAGCATCAGAAGGGCTGCGACCGTGCCGAGGGAGAGCTTAACGCCCACAGCGGTCATCATCCCTGCAGCTATTATTATGTCCGCAAGGGCGCAGAGCACGACGATGCCGGAGACGACTGGCTGTCTGAATACGAAAAACACCACCAGAGCCATGAGAATGAACGACATCAGAAGGTACCTCGGAGCATCGCTCTGGAGCTGCTTGCTGTACACAGGTCCTATGTATCTGAGCTCAGCATCCGGAAACTGCTCATTCACCGTCCGGGCCAGGTTCTTGTACTCCTCAGATCCCATTGGAGGAAGCTGGATGTAGTACCTGCTGCCCACCCTTCTCAGCTCGGTGATATCATAACCCGCAAGCCTGCTTAGAACCTGTGATTCAGGCTCGTCAGCGGGCACTGTTATGAGCGTACCACCCGTGAACTCGATCCCCATTCTGACCGGTGATCCTGTGGTGAAATACGTGGCGGCCAGAATAATGATAGATAAAGCCAATACGGCAGCTGGAACTGCGATCATCTGCCGCCTGTCTATCTTCCTGATGAACTCCTCTAAATCCATATAAGCCTCCTTTCTGGCTGAACCACGCTCAATATATTTACGATTTTTGTGCCATGCGATGTGCGAGCTGCACGGAGCTCGATGATACAATGTCTCGAAGTCCGGCTTGCGGGCTTGAGCTGCGCCTTGAAGTGGATAGGCACAAGCAGAACCCGGCTGCAGAGCATCTCGAGTGCATACCGTGCGAATGCGGTGAGCTTTGCGTCGGGTGAACGAGAGGTTGCATAAATCTAAATCCACAGACTGTTAACATGGATTCATGGACTTGTTCGATGCGCTTAAAGGAAGAAGATCGATCAGGGCATATCAGGAGAAACCTGTATCCAGGGATACTGTGGAGAGGCTGCTCCTGGCAGCTGAGCTGGCGCCATCTGCAGGCAACCTTCAGTCTAGGAGGTACGTGGTTGTGATGCGACAGGATCTCAGAAAGGCGCTGGCCATGGCAGCATATGGCCAGAGCCACATATCCTCTGCACCTGTGGACATCGTAGTCTGTGCTGATGTTAGGAGATCGAGCAGGCGTTATGGCGACAGGGGTAGTCTCTACGCGATCCAGGATGCTGATGCTGCTGTGATGTGCATGCTGCTTGCAGCGCATGCAATGGGCCTTGGCGCATGCTGGAATGGGGCGTTCGATGATGGGATGGTGAGGGATATTCTGAGCATCGAGGAGGGTGTAGTGCCGGTCGCCATAATCTCCCTCGGCTGGCCCGCAGAATCACCCTCATCTCCTGGCAGGCTGCCGCCAAATGCGCGCTGGGAGGTATGATAGAGGCACATGTACAGAGATCTCAGAGACATCGTGGAAGCGATTGCATCTGGTGTGATAAGGAGCGAGGAGGATCTCGAAAAGGCGAAGAAGGCGCTTGCAGTCAGTCTGAAGCTCCCCGAGATACCAGGCAACCCGGAGATACTCGCCGCGGCCAGACCATGTGAGAGGGAGCGATTGAAGCTGCTGATCAAAAAGCCGACCCGCACCCTCTCAGGGGTCGCTGTGATCGCTGTCATGACGAGCCCGGCGTGCTGCCCGCATGGTATATGCGTCCCCTGCCCCGGAGGCGTTCTGGGCGAGAGGTTCTCCCCACAGAGCTACACAGGGCAGGAGCCCGCAGCGCTCAGAGCCGTACAGCACGGCTTTGATCCGTACGCTCAGGTTTCTGCGAGGCTGAGACAGCTCTCAGAGATTGGCCATCCCGTGGACAAGGCAGAGCTCATCCTCATGGGAGGGACAATAACATCCAGGCCCCTGGGTTACCAGTGCTGGTTTGTGAAGAGATGCCTGGAGGCGATGAACGATTACCCTGATGCAGTGAGCAGCGCACGCTGGAGATCCTTCAGGGAGGTGGCAGAAGCAAACAGCAGTGCAGCCGTGAGGAACGTCGGCATAACCTTCGAGACCAGGCCCGACTGGTGCCGGAGCGATCATATAAAAAACATGCTTCTTCTAGGTGGGACAAAGGTCGAGCTCGGGGTGCAGAGCATCTACGATGGTGTTCTCAGCGCGATCAGAAGAGGTCACTCTGTGAGGGAGACCATCAGGGCGAACCGGTTGCTGCGAGAGGCTGGCCTGAAGGTCGGGTTCCACATGATGCCCGGGCTTCCAGGATCAAGCCCCGAGATGGACCTCAGGATGTTCAGGGAGCTTTTCGAGAACAGCGATTACCGTCCGGATTACCTCAAGATATACCCCACACTTGTGATCGAGGGGACCGAGCTCCACAGGATGTGGATGCGTGGCGATTACGAGCCGCTTTCCGATGATGAGGCAGCTGAGCTGATCTCACGAATCAAGGAGATTCTCCCGAGATACACGCGGCTCCAGCGTGTGCAGAGGGATATACCTGCGCACCTCATAGCTGCTGGCGTCAAGAAGAGCAACATCAGGCAGCTCGCAAGGAAGAGGCTCGAGGATCGCGGATTGAGGTGCAGGTGTATAAGGTGCAGAGAGGCCGGGCTTCGCGGTATATCCGATGGGGATATCACATTGAACATCGAGAGCTATGATGCATGCGGAGCAAAGGAACACTTCATATCCTTTGATACAGTGGATGACACTCTCGTCGGATTCCTAAGGCTGAGGCTGGGCGCTGAGGCCCGGATCAGAGAGCTGCATGTCTACGGTCCGCTCGTGCCTCTCGGCAGGAGGGGCGGATGGCAGCATCGCGGTATCGGCGCGAGGCTTGTCGAGATCGCGGAGGAGCTTGCAAGGGATCGAGGCTACGACAGGATCTCAATCACAAGCGGCATAGGCGTCAGGGGCTACTACGCCTCTCTGGGCTACAGACTGAACGCCCCGTACATGGAGAAGATGCTTTGATAGGCTCCAGGCGTACTGGATAGCCAGATCGATGAAGCCCTCGACTCCGTTCGAAGGCTTCGACTGCTTCGACATGGCCGAAGTGCTGAAAGGAAGGCACCGCCTTTCAGGGCGAGGGAAAGCCACCCGAAGGTAACTCTTACGAAAATGGCAGTGGCTGCAGATCATCCACATATCCGACTTCATGTCATGAGCGTTTTCTACGCGGTCAGTTCGAGAGTGCACGTTGATCCTGCTCTCCTGAGCCGCTGCGCCTTCATCGCCTCGACGAATGCCAGGAATGGGGGCGACGGCCTGCCCGGTCTCGACCTCATCTCAGGATGGAACTGGCATGCGAAGAAGAACGGATGTCCAGGGATCTCCATGATCTCCATCAGATCCCCATTCCTTCCGGAGAAGAGAAGCCCTCTCTTCTCAAGTATCTCGATGTATGCTGGATTCACCTCATACCTGTGCCTGTGCCGCTCCACGATCTCTGTGGTACCGTAGATCCTGTGGGCGAGGGTGCCCTCGAGGAGATGCGCTGGATAGTTGCCCAGCCGCATCGTCGCACCCATCTGCCTGACCTTCTCCTGCTCGGGGAGCAGCGCAATTACGGGATGCGGCGTCTCGCCGAACTCGGTGCTGGAAGCGCCCTCCAGACCGCAGACGTTCCGGGCGAACTCTATGACTGCGAGCTGCATGCCGAAGCATATCCCCAGGTACGGTATCCCTTTTTCCCTGGCATACCTTATGGCGTTCATCTTGCCCTCTGTGCCGCGAACCCCGAATCCACCTGGTACTAGAATGCCGTCGAAGTCCTTCAGCACCCTCTCAGGCTGGAGCCTCTCGAGATCCTCAGCATCTATCCAGGAGATCTCCGGCATCGCCCCTGCCTCGATGCCTGCGTGCTTCAATGCCTCGCGTATCGAAAGGTACGCATCCTTCATAGGATCTGTGCACTGTGATCCGGATGTGTACTTTCCAACAAGAGCCATGCTGACCTTCTCCCTGACAGCGTCCATTCTCTGAACGAGGTCATACCAGTCCCTCCGCTCCTCCAGGGGGAACAGCCGCATGGCCTTCATGATGTATCTGGTGAGACCCTCAGCCTCGAGCTGGAGCGGAACCCTGTAGATGTCATCCGAATCATGCCCGCTGATCACAGCCTCTATTGGGACGTCGCAGAAGTGCGCGATCTTCGCCTTCGTCTCCGGGAGCAGGGGCTTCTTGCACCTCACCACTATCATGTCTGGCTGAAGCCCCAGCTCGCGCATCTCCTTGACGCTGTGCTGTGTTGGCTTCGTCTTCTGCTCGCCATCAGAGGTCATCGGCGCGAGCGTAACATGAACGAAGAATATGTTGCCAGACTCCTCGTATTTGAGCTGCCTCATCGCCTCCAGGAACGGCATCGACTCTATGTCGCCAACGGTTCCCCCGACCTCGATGAGACAGATCTCGCTTCCTCCGGTCCTCGATACCTGGCGTATGCGCCTCTTTATCTCATCTGTTATGTGCGGTATGATCTGGACGGTCTTTCCCAGATACTCACCGCGTCGCTCCTTCTCGATGACCGTGCTGTAGACCTTTCCTGTTGTGATGTTGTGATCCCTTGTTAGCTCTATGTCGAGAAAGCGCTCGTAGTTGCCGAGGTCTAGATCCACCTCGCCGCCGTCCTTGAGCACGTAGACCTCGCCGTGCTGGAACGGGCTCATGAGCCCCGCGTCTATATTGATATAGGGGTCTATCTTTATGGCAGTGACCCTGTACCCCTTGTTCATCAGCAGCCTGCCTATCGAGGCTGCCGTTATGCCCTTGCCGAGCCCGCTCATCACCCCGCCGGTGACCACGATGTACCTCAAACAGATCACTCTCATCCAGAGCTAAGATCTCAGCAGGGTAGCTGTGCCATAGATGATAAGGCTGACGATCATCATGGATGTGGCGAGCGCTCCATGGAATAGCGGCAGAGTTCTGGTGTGGAAGGTCAGCACCATGAGTACGATGGTTGTTGCCAGGATCAGGGCGAACGGTATCAGATTTGTGGTGTACATATCATAAAAGGGGCGAGGCTCATATCTATCAATGCTCTCGCCCTCGCGAGCTTCTGTCCAGGAGCCGTGACGGTACCGATCGCTTTTGTAGTAACCCGCATCACCCCGGTCATCCTCATCATCCTCTTCATCACCATAACCATCACGTGGATTTCCTGATGATGAACGAGGTTGACCACCTTCAGAATCGTATCCATCACTGTAATCATCAAGGTTCTCATTCTCACCCAAATCCGCATCCAAATCCTCACTGTCATCCCTGTACATCCCTTCAGCCTCCAGCGTCACCGGAATCTTTTTTGTTGTGATATCTGTGATGAGCAGCAGATCTCCGCTCACAGCCTCGGCGGTCTCCGGCATCCTAACCGATATCGGGATGGTTTCCTCGAGCACTATGTAATGATTCATCTTTTCCGGTTTTACGTGGCGGCTGATGCTCTGATCCGTTTTAACAGCCAGGTTGGTCGGCTCGCCGAGGTTGACGACCCGGAGGCGTACCTCATCGCTGCCGCCTGGCGGTAGCCTTAAGAATATCGGTTCCGGGTCGCCCTCACCCGCGCTGTCGTTTATCCTGATCACGTATTCCATCCAGGATAAAGATGCAATCATATTTTATAAATATTTCTCTAGTGTATTAACGCCCATCGCGAAGCTCCGGCGGCAGCATGTTCGGTATCCCGTCCTCTATCGGATACACCTCACCGCAGGATCTGCACGTGAGTTTTCCCGTGAGTATCTCCCTCTCATTCTCCTCGAAGATCTCGAGCTCGAGATCTCCCCTGCAAACAGGACATACGAGTATCTCCATGAGATCGCGTCTCATAGGCAACCAGGAGATGCTCATGGAGATCAAACTTCCGATTCCATTCGCGGGGTCGGAATCAGCACATGACCCGATTACATCTCTGCATATGCTACCTGGATCAGTGAGGAGATCTGCAGATTGCACTCGAAAATGGTAGAAGGATGCTGAAGGCGCTGCTGTTGAGAGCGCGGGAGTGGTTCACATCCAGCACATAGTCCGCTGTTCTCTTTGAACGTGTCCGGCTCTCACAACAGGCTGAGCCTGCCGGTGACCCTGTCCATTAGCTCGTCCGGGGCCGGCCCGAGGCCGAGGGCTGTCACGGTTCCGGGAGGTATCTCTGTGAGACCTGCATCCCTGACAATTGCGGCCGGTATCCCCAGGGATTCTGCCTCTGACTTCAGCCTGAAGAGGTGCTCCTCATCTCTGCCTCTGAGAGCAATCTTCCTCATGCCCTCCCCCTTCCACTGCTCTACTATCTCCTTTCTGGCGAGCTCCATGGCCATTATCGAGGCGTGCGCCACCTGGACCGCGAGCTTTCCTGTGGAGAGCTTCAGATCATCCCTGACAACTATGCACTGCTTGAGCGACATGCTGAACCTCAGGATTTGTTAGATCGCCTCCTGTAGATGTAAGCGCCTGCACCGCCCAGTACCACCAGGACCACAAGCGCCGGGAGCATCATCGATCTGGACGCAGGCTCAACCCTGACGGGGATTTTCATACTCTCTGAGATCACAGTATCTCCTCGCACATCGGTGTACTTGATCTCGCTGTTTATGCCGTACTCCTTGGGGGTTGCATCCGAGTCCACATCCAGGCGGAATGTCACGGTCGCCTCCTCGCCCGGCCCCAGATTCCCGATATACGCCTGATCATCTGTTGACGAGAACGGCTTGAATATGCTCAGCCTGGCGATGGCATCGCTCACACCCTCCTCGCCTATGTTCTTGTATGTCACCTGAAGCTCCTCCTTCTTGGCTCCGGCCCTGAGGACTCCTTTGACATCGGTTATCTCGAAGTCCGCTTTCTTCTTCACGACGATCGGAACAATCACCGTTTGATTCGCCTTCTGGTACCAGTAAGCTGCCCTGAACCCTATGAGGTTGTTTGTAGCTGAATCGAACTTGTTTGCATCGACCTGTACATTGTACTGGTAGTCGTACTTCAGGTTGAGCGTGAGCGGATACACGCCTGCTGGCGCATGCTTCGCTATCTTCACCGCGAATTTGAGCGGATTCTTTGTTTTGTCACCGGATTTAAGAGATTCCACAACCTGATCCCCGGACTTGACCTCGATCTGATCGCTCTCTGATACCAGAGTCGCAACTATTCCTATGGCAGTGGTCTTGGCCTGCTCAAGCTCCTGCTCTTTGGCCGCAAGCGCCATCTCCATCGGAGTGTATGCAGTCTTGTCCTTCTCGAAGCTCATGAACCTGCCATAGTTGATGAGGTCGATGTATAGCGTGACCGTGTCCCCCTTGTCGAACTCGTTCGTGCCGCTTATCGCAGCGGTCAGGTTTGGGGATCCGTACATGTTCCAGTAGTTCTCACCCTCTATCACCGGAGGGATGTAGTTGCTCTGGCCCATTGCTGGAGCAACAAGGATCAACAGCATTATCAATTCGTATCTCATCAAACAGCACCTGCGCATCTTTTAACTGCATCGATAATCATAAAATTCAGCTTCTGGATTCTCTCCCGCTCTCTTTCAAGCTGAATGAGGAGCACGGGAAATACTGTGAATGTTGTTATAAGCGCGAATATCACAGCCAGCACGGTCACCGTGCCGAAGTTGTTCGTTATGACAAACGGAGATGTTATGAGAGCGCCGAAGCCGAAGACAGTGGTCAGGCCGGATGCAACCAGCGCTGATCCTATGCTCGACGACGCTCTTGATATGGCCTGATCGATGTCATTGCATCTCTCAAGCTCCTCATAGAACCTCTCCATCATGAGTATGGAGTACTCTGAACCCACGCCCAGGATCAGGGCACCAAGCGTGGCTGTAAGTGGTGTGTACTTCATGCCGGTGATGTACATCACCCCGCCCATCCAGCCTATGACGACGAGCATTGGCAGGACCGGCACAATCGCCTTTATCAGATCCCTGTATATAAGAAGCAGGATGAAGAATATCACAACCAGTCCGAATAAAGTCATCTCTGTCCTTCCGGTCGTGAGCGCCTCGATCACTGTCGTCATCACAACCAGATTGCCTGTTATCACGACAGTGATTCCAGGAGGCACCCCAAACCACTCGACATCCTTGTACATCTCTTTTATAAGCCGGTCGACCCCCTCCTCACCAAGGTCCCGCAGGGCGTTGCCTATGTTGATGTCCATAACAGCTGTATCATGCCCGTCGATGTACCGATCTCTCATCGAAGACGACATGATGCCAAGCAGGTATCTTGTTGAGGTCGCGTCTTCTGGAATCGAACCGTTGTTCAGCATCCTCATATATCCAGCAACGCTGTTTACGTAATACACCTGCTGCCTAGACTCTGTGATGTAATCTCCGAAGTTATTCATCCATTCCAGTATCTTCGGATCTGTGATGTCATCTCCCTGCACGATTATGTTGAGCTCATCGCTCCCTCCGAATATGTCGACCAGGTGTCTGAATTGAACCAGAGGGGGCAGGTCCTGTGGCATATAGTTCTTGAAATCCGTATCCACAGGAACCATGGTGTCAGAGTAAACTCCTGCAAGCGATAGTGCAAGGGCGAGCAGGAGTATCAGAGCCCAACGCTTAAGCGAAAACCTGACGACAGACCTTACAGCTCTACCTATGGCCGTCTCAGTGACGGTGCTCTCGGATGCGCCTTCTGCCCTCTTATTTGCCCGGTTCTTTCTGTTGTTTCCGCTCCTCTCCGCCGCGTAGAGCACTGTTATTCCAACAAAGAGCGCTGAGAGGTAGCACATTATGAGCCCTATGAGGCAGAGAACCCCAAACTCCCTGATCATTGGCACTGTTGATGTGAAGAGCGAGAAGAATCCGGCTGCTGTTATCGCCAGTGCTATCAGGACAGCTGGCGCTGTATGGACCACTGTCTCTACAACAGCTTTTTTTATGGATCCACCCTTGGAGAACTCCTCCTCGATCCTGTTGTGAAACTGTATCGCATAATCGATACCTATGCCGATCAGTATTGGAAAGGCTGACATCGATATCATCGTCATCGGGATGTGAAGCCGCCCCATTATACCGAATGTCCAGATTATGCCCAGAAAGACAATTGGCAGTGGCAGGAGAGGCCAGTTGACATGCCTAAAGACGAGAAGAAGCGCCACGATCATGAGGACTCCAGATGCGACAAGCAGGCTCGCGTTGCTCTTTGACATCTCATTCTTAATGGCCACACCAAGCGCCGCGTTTCCTGTGACCGTAACGCCCACACCTGGAGGGAACTCCGCCATGGCCACCGCCCTCTCAGTCTCGTGCAGCACCTCCTCGCGCTCTCCCTCTGAGAGCGTGAGCGGGAGCTCAATCGAGAGTATCGTGTGCCTCCTGTCAGGAAGTATGTTCTGCAGCAGCCTGGCATCCCCTTTGAGTAGGAGCGTGTCTATAAGGATCTGCTCATCTGGAATGTATCTCCTTCCGAGTTCCTTTTCAGCCGCGCTCTTCACGATCTGCGATATGCCATCAACAGAAAGGACATCAGGCACCGATTCCATGTGCACAGCAAGCCTGTCCATGGCCTTCAGGACATCAGGAGTTGTTACATCATCGCCCTCAATCACCACAGTTATCGACTCTGTTGCGAACCGCTCCTTGAAGAGGTGTTCATAGGTCTGGTAGAGCATCGATCCCTTATCTACAAAATCCTCTGTCCTCATCCCATGCATCTCTATCTGCTGGGCGTAATGAAGGGAGAGAAGCGTGAGAAGGACTGCAGCAATGAGTATAATTTCAGGATTCTTTGCGATCCAGCAGCCAAGCCTCTCTTTTCTGTCTATGGACCTCACCTGAGATGATTTCTGTGTGTACGGAGATTACAGAACGTGCAGTCTTTACGAAAAGTATTTAACGCTTCCGGCTCAGGTTCGCATGATGAACCAGGAGCTCGAGGAGATCAGGAGATACATCACAGAGGCATGTGTGCAGATCGCGAGAATGCGGGGGTACAGCGATGCGCTTGGGGTGCTGAGAGGAATCCTCATGCTCTCTGAAACCCCTCTATCTCTTGATGATCTGGTCGAGCTCACAGGTTACAGCAAGTCCACCGTGAGCACGAACATGAGCATTCTTGAGGGCATCGGCGTTGCAAAGAGGGTGATAACGCCCGGGGAGAAGAGGTACAGATACATACCGGTGACGGATACGGATATGCTCAGAAATGCGATGCTGAACCACGTCAGGAAAGAGATAAGCACAATCACGGCGGCCCTCGATCGCGCTGAAAGAGCGCTTTCAGACTCTGAGAGCCTGGAGGCAACACGGATCAGAGAGAGGATCGACGGAATAAGAAACTTCTACAGCAAGACAGATCGCCTTCTGAACCTCATACAGAAATACGATGTCGACAGGCTCATCGAGATCCTGGAGAAGTGCGGATGAGCCCGCCCATCAGACGATAGCCGCACATAGGTGCGCATGGAACGTGCATCGCAGTAGCTTTGAGGGCGTGTGTCATTTTTGGAGTGGGCGCAGGAGGGACTCCACGCTCACACTGAGTGCTTCTTAACGCGCTTCACGTTCTTGGACTTGCAGCCCGGGCAGGATGGTATGACTCCCAGCCCCTTGAATGTGCTGCCGCAGTCCAGGCATGTGTATTCCTTCGCCAGTATATGCTCCTCATCCCCCACATTGATGAGGCTGAACCCGGGACCAGAGCACATGAGGATCACCTCAACAAATCATCATTATTATCAATTAAATACTTTTTGTCATGCGCTCATCCCTGTGGTTTGACGGATCAGTAACCCTCCAGGAAGAGACACTGTTGACCGCTTGGTCGTGTACTCATATCATTGAACCAAGCAGCATATGGCATCGGCGGATTTATGATCTGCTGTGCCTGAGAATGCGGTTCCTGATATTTCCATTTAGCGATTCAAGTACAGTACCGACTGCTTCAAGGTTACCAGATCTCGCCGCTCCGACGATGCGACCACATGCGCCTTATCATGGATCATGCTGATATGGGTTCTGGGACGCACAGGCTGGATCCCTCCCAAAATATATATAGATGAAGTGCTCATACTATTTTGGAGTAGCATGTAAGGTCGGGGTCGTATTGAAGCTCTATATTTCCATCTTTATCCTGTTTGTCTTTATCAATGCCGCCTGTGGTGCAATAGGCGATGGTGGTGTTCAGGGATATTCCGATTTTACACCTCTCGAGAGCCCACCATCTATGGGTGAGCAGAGCTATCCGCAGAGCACGCAGTACCCTCAAGCTCAGCCACCGGCAGCAAACTCGCAGTCAAACCAGCAGCCTTGGAGCAGCCTCGAGAATATTCTCGGCGGTTTTTCAGCTGCCCCAGAGGCACAGGGACCATATGCAGAACGAATGACCCCGACGGATCTGAAGCTGCAGGAGCCGAGCGCTGAGAGCTTCCAGCCTGACGGGAGCCTCGACTTCAGCTCAGCCACACCACCATCAGGCCTTTCATTCGACCCCAGCGGTGTCTGGTACTGGCCGGGCTCATCAACATCCGGGAACAGGCTTTACGTGCAGACTTCCTCTGGGCTAAAAACGGTTGGCGGCTGCAGGCTTGGCGGATATCTGCCCCTCTGGGCGCAGATAGCCTCCGCAGGGAACCTGTACACATATGAATGGTACCCATCAAGCTCAGCCCCGAAGGTCCGGTGGTGGGGCTGGTCGTGGCCCGGGTTCAAGCGCGGATGGTTTTACGGAGATGCTCCTGGCTGGCATATCATCAGCTACTACTGCAACGGCTGGTCGAACTACGTCTACATCTATGTCTGGCCGTCCTCTGTGATACAGTCGAACACCAACATAATACAGTCGGTCTCCAACGTCCAGAGCTCGAATGTGATCCAGTCCGTCCAATCGAGCACTGGGTCCAGCGTTCAGGGCGCACCGACGCCTCCTGATGTGAACACAGAGCAGCTGATACTGCCAGACTCCAGCAAGATCTATCCAGAATGCTCAGAGGATGGATGTTACGCAGGCCTCACTCCTGTATTCCCGCGGGTGGCATCCTGCGGATGCCCGGAGGAGAGGTGCGGATGTAACGCATATTACATACAGGTGTGGCCAAACAAGCTTGTCACAGCAGCTGGTGTTGTCCAGGGCGAGTGGCTCCCTCTCTGGTCGAACATCAGGCGCCCTGGCAGATACTGGTCGTACGAATGGGCCCCATGTGGCACCTTCCCCAAATACTACTGCTCGCCGAATGTGAAGGGTTTCGGCTATAAGCCCACCGGATGGTTCCCGACATGGTTCTACGGAGAGGAGGTCGGATGGCATATACTCGCCTACTGCACAACCGACTGGTCGAACTACATCTACATCTACGTCTGGCCGGAAAGGGGCACATCTGAATGCCATAAATTCGACTGCAGATCGGAGAGATCAAGACCACCCAAAACATGCGGCCCCCAGGCGTTCGATTGCTGAAATGACTGTAAGCACATGTGGTTGAATCGTCGGAGAGGCGAGTAATCCCAATGCGCAGCATTATAGTATTCCGCATAAGTTGATATAATATTGCATATTACATAAAATCGTGTATGAAGTGCGACATTCCCGGCAAATTTTAAATTAGCTTATATGAAGTGACGCAAATGACTGTAGGCTTTTCCTCTCTTCTGCAGGTTAACCGATCCGCCGGATCAGGGGGATGAGCTAACTCATGCGCGACCCTTCAGTCACGCAATATTTATCTCCCAGTATTCTATACTCTGCTGGGGAGTGAGTATGGATCATGTAAGGCACATCGTTCTGCTCGCGATTCTGCTCAATCTCATCGTCGGCTCCTGCCAGGCTTTCGGGGCTGCCGGAACGAAGCAGCCTGACTGGCTGACGCCATGGAGCACGCCGCAGCAGACCGTCACAACTGTTGAGACTGATTATCTGAACCCGTTTGCTGTGGAGCGACCCGATTGGGACCCGTATGCTCCATTCGATTCACAGCAGATGGTTATCGAGAGGATGGATCCCCTCGCAGAAGGGCTGAGCATAAAGGACGAGCTGAGGCTGCCGAACATTCTTTATGTTCAGCAGGGTGGCATGCTCACAACCAGGGCATCTGTGATTCTGGGAGACCCTATCATACTGTGGGTGCGCACATCAGTTCCGGGCAATCTACTCCTTTATGATAACGGCAGGATGGTCTACTCGACAGGTCTCATGATGCCAGGCTGGTACAGGATAACAGGAGCCCACGCCGATCTTCTCACATCCCATCTATACGTCATGAGGGTGGGCGGGCTTCTCACAAACAACGTATCAGTGCTCGTCGATCCGGGGAGGTACCCGACGACCTACAGCCTGGTCGGGCGTGTGGTCGACCAGAACGGCGCTGGCATCCCCTGGGCGAGGGTCATAATCTCCGGTGGTGAGGGCGGGAGCTTCACCATAAACACTGATATGCTCGGCTACTACGGCATGGATCTGCCATCAGGGTATTACGTGATAACTGCAGTTGCCCCCGGATACACATTCAGCCAGGTATCGGCCAGGGTCTGGCTTGGCACAGTATCTGCCGCGCCGACGATCGTGGGGATCCCAACAGGGCAGGCTGTTCCTGTGTCGTACTCGCCTCTCTCTGCGCCATCAGCACAGACGAACACGGGAATTTCGGCTGCACCCGCATCGATCCAAGGATACTCAAGCCAGAGATAGGCGGTGTTCAGAATCAGATGTGGTACCCAAAGATCGTCCCAAGACGGCATCAGAAACTGACTGCAACAGAGACCAGTATGCAACTCATAGAGAGTATCAGGGCGTAAACTCCGGGTCTTCAGGCTGAAGAGGGTGTCGCTTCCAGTACAGCCAGGCGGCATATCATTGACGAGACACTCTCCAAAGATTGGAAAATCAGCATGTATTGGGGGTAATCAGTGATATATTTTCAGAGCACCAACCTGAATGCGCATCTTACCAGAACGCATCCTTGAAGCCGTACTCCCCTATTAGCGGAACGAATATAACGCCCATGGCCCGCTCGACCCGGATCTCCTGATTCTTTGTCACGACCAGAAGGTCCTGTGAGTACGAGCCGACGGGGATAACCATTCTGCCGCCGGGCCTGAGCTGCTCCTTAAGCGGCTCAGGTATATCCGGCGCGGATGCCGCGACGCTTATCCTGTCGTAGGGCGCCTGCTCGCTGTACCCCAGGGTCCCGTCTCCGAGGATCATGCTCACGTTTCTGTATCCGGCCCTCTCCAGATTCCTTCGCGCCATCTCAACCAGCTCCGGAATGCGCTCCACCGAGTAGACATGGCCCGATGGTCCGACCAGCTCAGCCATCACAGCGGCATGGTACCCGCAGCCACCTCCGACCTCGAGGACCTTCATGCCCTCATGCAGATCGAGGAGGTCGCACATTATCGCCACCATATGCGGTGCAGATATCGTCTGGCCGTAGCCTATGGGGAGAGGGCGATCCTCATATGCCATGGGCCTGAGCTCCTCAGGGACAAAGAGTTCCCTGGGCACCTTCGACATCGCCTCAACAACCCTATCGCCCACGTAGTTCCTGAGGCTCTCGATGAGCCTCTCCTTCCTCAAAGCTGCCGCCCCCATACCCTCACGATATCTCTGGCCCCCGAACTCTCCGGGAATCCTCCGTCACGTCCCTTGATCTTCACTATCTTGTACCTGATGCCATCTATCTCTCTGACATCGCCGACCGCGAAAACCTCGTCGCCCTTAGTCATGATCCTGAACGATCTCGTCCTGCCCGCCCTGTACACAGAAATCTTGACCACAACATCATCCACAGCCCTTGCCCATACGCATCTCACGTCCTTCGCAGTGGCGTGGTTCACCCTCCTGTCTGCCTCTATCGCAGTTACCTCTGCAACGACAACATCGCTCCGCCCATCATCGACCACTATCTCAGAGCCGACCGAGAGCATATCGTTGTGAGGAACACTTACACGGTACACTCTCGATTTCGGTCCGGAGCTCACTATAACCTTCAGGGGAGCCATCCTCATATGATGAGATGCAACCGAATGCACAGTGCCACATGCCTCGCATCTCACCACAAGATCCCTGCCCGCATGTAAAACAGTGTGCTCAGTGGCGTAGTTGCAGACAGGGCATGTTATGTCACCTTCCATATTTTACGTTTAATTACACAATGCTACAAAAACATGACTATCGGAAACGCTGGCCTTCATCGGTTAAGCATATTGTTCGATAGAATCGGTTCGATGGGATCGGTATTTGCTGAGGTGTGCCTGGAAAAGAGCCTCAGTGCATGACCTGCAGGGCATGGTTGAACATTCCTGTCAATATGATGCCCCACTTGCCACTGGTGCCACGTGATGGCCAGGGGTCCTTTGTGGATGAGCTCGCTTCACGAAGCTTGGGCATGTGACCTCCTCTCCGGCCAGAGGACTGGGGCCTGCGCCCTGCTGCTCTCTATCATTCGGTTCTCTGCACCTCTATATTATTGTTGATCATCACACCTTCAACAGCCGCCGGTATCTCCTCAGGCGACTCCAGGATCATGTAGCCCCTTTCCCGGAGGAGCTCAATGTTTCTCATATCTATGCTTCTCCGTCTGACGTTCATCCTCTCGGCATATATTGCTCCGGTTCTGCAGAGGGGCAGACACGTACCACAGCCCTTGCAGCGCATCAGGTCTATGGAGCGAATCTCATCTCCAGAGATCGCACCCCCTGGGCAGGCTGTCTGCGGAGGACATATCTCGCATGCTTCGCACAACCCCCTGTTCACAGCATACGGCGCTCTCGTCACCACCTCCCTCACATCAGTCGGCAGCACGAGCACCGGCACATCTGCCTTCTCAGCCAGCGCAGCCGCGTTTGTGACGATCGTGTCCGCGATACCGCATGCGATCTTCGCCACTGTATTCGATGTCGCGGGCGCGATCAGCAGCATGTCAAACCTCCCGAGCATGAACCTCCCAGTCATTGGAAAGCTACTTCCAGACTCCCTCTCCAGGAAGATCTCCTCCAGGTAGCTCCCTCTGGAGATCTCGTGGAGACCATCGAGCAGCCCGTACATGCGCAGAACCTCCTCGCCTGCTTTCGAGACAAATGTGCATACCCTGTGCCGGGCTGCGACCTCACGCATCGCCCTCACGCTCTCCGCCAGGTACTGGCCTCCACCGGTTATTCCCCATGCAACCCTTCTCATCCGGAAGATGGTTTGATCCAGATGGCTATATATCTGGTGCAGCTGTTACAGGGACGTAATGGGTGCGCTTAGGTGCGCTTTGCGGAGGTCTCCCTACGGCTGAGTTTGTGGTGGACCACATGCTGATGCGCCTTGGAAGATGGCTCAGGCTTGCAGGGCATGATGTGGAGAACCCCAGGTCGATGAACGATGGCGATCTCGTCGCGCAGGCAGGAGAGAGGAGAACGCTGCTCACGCGCGACAGGTCTCTGGCAGAACTATGTGAGAGGTCCGGAGTCAGATGCATTCTCATCAGATCATCTCATATCGACGACCAGCTGAGAGAGGTGCAGGAGAGGGGCATCAACCTCTGCCTCAATCCGGAGAGGTGCACCATATGCAACGGCGATCTCCTCGATATTGGAAATGGCAGATGGATGTGCTCAGAGTGCGGGAAGGTCTACTGGCAGGGGTCGCACTGGCGGGGGATCGAGGCACGACTCAGATCTCTGAACCCCTAGGACGGTACCCGCCTGAGATCTCTCTGGCGTTGATGTACTCCGAGAGGCGCATCTCGCCGGGCGCTATCGACCAGAGGTGATTACGGTTGAAGCAGAGCTGCGGCTCATACCTGTCTCTGCTCTCCGGCTCTGTGAATGGATCTGCGGGAGGCAGCCTCTGCGGGACCGAGTTCAGGGTGCTCTCAAGCAGGCACCAGTTTCCACTCTCGTTCTGGTAAACCACCCAGCAGTGCCCGTATGTTGTGCTGCTCGTGACCACCTTCCCGATCACAACCCTGACGCAGTGCTCGCTGATCCCGCTGGCGATCATCAGTGTGGCAAGCAGGAACGACGAATCCTCGCAGTCTCCCCTGCGCAGGGTTAGCGTCTCCACAGGAAAGAGCCAGAAGTCCGGCATGCCAAATGCCTTTTTATCTGAGACGTACTCGACATTCTCAGCCACATACTTCCAGGCCTTCCAGGCCCTCTCGTCGAACGTCCCTGCCGCCCTGGATGCTGGAAGATCCATCTCCTTCAGGGCGAGCCTGATGACCTCGCTGTCCGGGTATGATATCCACTCTCTGATATCTGTGGGGATGAAGACGTTCTCGTTCCCCAGAACAGCCCTCTTGCTCCAGACTATCGTGTCCCGGATGATCGTATCGCCAGCCCAGTTGTATCTCAGAGCTACCCCCTCCAGAGAAACTAGTTCGTTGATTATATTTAAATTTATCTACTGTAATTATCCGCTGTATTGGCTGCAGTGATTGCTCGATGCTGTCCGATGTATGCGATTCATGAAAGGCATTCAGCGGATCGAGCTCGCGAGTGGAGAGAAGCTTTAACTCGAATGCAGTAGGATTTGACGATCATGAGGCGCATATACATGGATCACTCGGCCACGACCCCGGTCGCACCCGAGGTCCTGGAGGCGATGCTGCCTTACTTCAGAGAGAGGTATGGGAATGCGTCAAGCCTCCACGAGTTCGGCCGGGAGGCGCGCGATGCCGTTGAGGGCGCGAGGGAGAAGCTCGCCTCGCTTATTGGCGCGAGCCCTGAGGAGATATACTTCACGAGCGGTGGCACAGAGTCGGACAACCTGGCGCTCAAGGGCGTCGCGCTCAGTGGCATGGGAAAGCACATTATCACGACATCGATAGAGCATCCCGCTGTTCTGGAGGTGTGCAGGTCGCTGGAGCGGGCGGGCTTCGATGTCACGTACGTCCCGGTGGACGATCAGGGCATAGTAGATCCTGCAGAGATCGAGAGGGCGATACGTGATGATACCGTGCTCATATCTGTCATGCATGCGAACAACGAGATAGGCACGATTCAGCCTGTGGAGAGCATAGCGGAGATCGCTTCGGAGAGAGAGATACTCCTGCACACGGATGCTGTCCAGACCGTGGGCAAGATACCCGTGAATGTCGAGAAGCTTGGCGTTGATCTTCTATCAGTATCTGCCCACAAGTTCTACGGCCCCAAGGGCGTCGGCGCGCTGTATGTGAGAAAGGGCACAAAGATCGAGAGCATAATCCAGGGAGGAGGGCACGAGAGGGGGCTCAGGTCTGGCACCGAGAACGTGCCGGGGATCGTGGGTATGGGCAGAGCTGCAGAGCTCGCATCTGAGATAATGGAGGGAGAGGCAGAGAGGCTCACAGCGCTGCGCGATAGACTCAAGAGGTTCGTGCTCTCGAACATCGATGACTCCTGGCTCAATGGTCATCCAACCAGGAGACTCCCGATCAACCTTAACTTCGGCTTCGGCAGGGTGGAGGGTGAGTCGCTGCTTCTATACCTCGACTCAAAGGGCATAGCCGTCTCCACAGGATCAGCATGCTCCTCGAAGAAGCTGGAGCCGAGCCATGTGCTCAGGGCCATAGGCCTGGATCCGGTTAGATGCCACGGCTCCCTCAGGATAACGCTGGGAAGGGACAACACACAGGAGGACGTCGATTACGCTGGCGAATGCATACGCGAGGCTGTTGAGCGGTTCCGCAGCATCTCTGCGCTAAGGTAACGACGCTGAGGATGCACCGCTGATCGGCAGCGCAGGAACCGCGCTGCGGAGAAATTTTTATAGGATGACATGAAACGATCAATCGCATGTCTCCGAAGCATCCCGCGCGCTCAGCTCTTCTTCTGCTTCTCCTCATATCTGTTGATACAGCCTCCTGCTGGAGGAGCTATGAGATCCACGAATACGATACCGGATGGAGCACCGGAAGGAGGTTCACGATGAACATCTCGATGGACCTGTACGGGTACGCTCTCGGCACCGGGGATCACAGCAGATACGCGGAGATAGATATCAATCATGTCAGCATGAGCGAGCGTGTGGCTGCTAAGAACGGCACCATGGAGGCGGAGGACAGGGTCACCCTGGAGGCAGCAGGAGATAATGTCAATGTGACATCAACGCTTGTCAAGATCCCGGGAACACAGAACTACATTCTTTCTGTGAATGAGGCATGGCCTGTTGTGCTCACCGCATCAAGCACAATCGACTACAGAGGAGCAGGGATATCGAGCAGGGAGACATTCATCAACAATCTGGATCGGGTGGGGACATCTTATCTTTACACAAAGGATCTGAGAAAGGATCGCACGTGCGACATGCACCTCAAGAGCGCGTGGTTCCAGCTCTCGATGAACGACACCACAAACACGATCATATCAGATCTCTTCCGTCCGAACAAGAACATCCACTACAGCATAAGCTCGCACTCCTCCGGACTTGTCATGCAGAGATACCGGCAGTACTCCGATAAAGCCCCGGCGTCGGAGGGGTTCGACGCCTACTGGGGGAGCTTCGATGTACGTTCAGTAATCGATATGGATAGCAGAGGAAAGAACATAGGGCTCGAGGAGTCCCGGGCTGGAATGAACACCTACGATGCTGCTGTCATAAATGAAGTGCCGGAAAGAAGAGTGTACATGTGCGGCTGCCTCGGATACGATCTTGTTTCCGTGAAATCTCCCGGCCCGGAATGGCTATCATGCTGCCAGTTTGATGATACGAAAATGATCAGAGATCTCCGGGATTCGATATGGAGCTGCTCGGGGGATGTGCGATGAGGTGGATTGTTATTCGGCAGTGTGAAGAATCTGTACAAAATTGCAGTGAGTGCAGATCGCTTTCACCCAGATGTGTGGACTTGACTCATGAATTTTCATCGAATTCAAAACAGATCGCCCTGCTTCGCAGCCCGAGATCAATCTACGGAAAACTCGGCTCACTCCCAGTTATTCTGATGCTGCTCTTCTTTCCAGTTTCAGATGCTCTGGATCTCGCGATCCAGTACAGTGACGGTATACCCGACGATGGTGTATGGCTGGCAGGCGACCAGGGTCATGCGGTCCTCTTCTCTCCCCCGGAGAACTGGACTCTCTCCAGGATTGCGGTCTGTGGTATGCTCAACCGCGATGGCATATTTGTCCTGGAGATATGGGATGCGAATATGAACCTGATCCACAGGAGCACAGATCTCTCAGCAGCTTACTTCGGGAGAAACCTGAGCTGGGCTGAGATAGATGTGCCGGATGTACGGATGGCCGGACCGTTCTTCGTGGTGCTATTCGAGTACTCCACGTTGTTCGTCGGAATTGATAAAAACACAACGCTCAACCGCTCTTTTGTCGCATCCAGGAGCCCCAGCGCGCTTGTATCCCCCAGCGATTACGAGTGGCTGATTTCAGCTATCGGTTACATCTCATCCAATCCCCCAAGGATCGACGCATCCTATGAGAACCGCACGGACGGCATTGCAATCAAGGCGGATATCTCAGATCCTGACGGGGATCTCGGGGGTGTTTCCTTATACATTGTGGATGAGAAGAGCGGAGAGGTCGTTTGGATGGATAAGGCAAATGCCGAAGGCAGCGAATCAGATATCAGGTTCNTCTGGCCCAGGGTGGTGTACAGTGTGAGCTGCGGCTCTGAGCGTGTCTCTCCTGTAGTGGCCTTCGAGGCGAGGGACGTTCCGGAGAACATCTCCAGGTACATGAGATACTCTGCACCTTGCCTGCTGAACATAACAGATGATGGGTATTTCTCCGAGGCCATCGCGTACTTCGGGGAGGATCTGGAGCTGCACGCTATCGAGGGGCTCGATGGGAGAGTCCATTACATCTCAAAGGAGATCTTCGAGGCCCTCAGGCCTGGAGCGCGGTACTCAGATTATGTGAGAGACAACATAACGATCGTCGAGGGCAGGAGCTCCATAAGGTTCATCCTGATGGGCAAGACCCTTGCGTTCCACAGGCCAATTTACCTCAAGAGATCGCCAATCTTCCATTACGATATGAAGCTTGAAAGGGAAGCGGCAGGATCACGGTACATCGCAGTGCTGGTCGCATCTGATATACATGGCAGCACTGCGAGGACCGTGCTGGATCTCGGGTAGGGCTCTCTTCCGCGAACAGCACGTCTGTTGTGGCAACTTCCCATCCGCCCTGAAGACCAGGGCTTGTGCCCTGCCACTCCCTCTGCCACAAACCATCATCCACTCAATGGGGCCATTCACAGGGTAGCAGAGGCTGACCGAAATTTACTTTAACCGATATGTAAGAGGACGGCACATGGCAAAGAAGAAAGGCGAGGGGCCGGGCCTTATGTCATCGGCCGGCCTGATGAGGTACTTCGAGTCCGAGGAGACCTCGATAAAGCTCGACCCGAAGATGGTCGTGGGCGCTGGTATAGCATCCGGGGTCGCGATAATGGCCCTGAACATAACCTTCGGGCTCTGGCCCTAGAGCTCGTCCAGCCTGAAGGTTATCTCTCCATCCACTTCCACGCTCTCCGGCAGCCCGCCGAAGCTTGCTCTGAGTATGAGATCTGCCAGCTCCCATCTTACGACCCTGGCGCATCCGACGATCGATGTTGTGAGGCGCGCGTTCACGTCCACGACCCTGGGTAGATCTCCCACAACCAGATCGATGCCCGCATACCCTTTCAAGCCAAGCGCACCTGCAGCTCTCCTTGCCACGTCCCAGATTTCATCCGCCCTCGGAGACCTGTACGGCACCTGGCTGCCGGCATAGACAAACCTGCTGCCCCTCATCTCTATCAGCTGCCTGTTTATTGTGAGCGGCAGGAACCGATCCCCTCCTCTTATGAAGCTTACGCTGAGATGCACGCCCTCAACGTATCTGGTCGCGATGCAGCCCTCTGGCGCGTTGGGGTACGAGGAGACGACAACACCCTCTGAGCCGCAGCCGTACCTGGGCTTCACGACATACACACTGCATTCACACTCCGGAGATTCGACAATATCCGCCACCGGCACTCCTGCTCTCTTCAGGGTCCGCGTGCACTCAAGCTTGTCCGCGCAGAGCTGCGCAGTCTCCCTGCCGGATCCAAGATTGACCATTCTGCTCTCAACTGCTCCGATAAGATCGGGCGCAAGGGGGTCAGGTGCCACGATCAATCCCGCGTCCGCATCGATCGTGCTCAAAAATTTCTTAAGATCGCCGTGCTCAAGCAGGACCGGGACGCCGGCATCGACCACAGGTCCTGATGTGGGGTAAACCACCCTGTGACCACACCTCACAAAGCTCCGGGCTATCGTCGAGAGCATCGCCCTCCCCTCGATCTCGTATGTCCCGCCAAGGCCTGTGGCGACCGCATACTCAGCTATCATTATCTTCATGGGAAGCTCCCTGGGGCGGAGATTTGAGCTTGCGACATGCCGCTCTGTGACATCCTCTCCGGCCGGAAGACCGGAGTTTGCGCCCTGCTGCTCGCTATCATTCCATTGATACAATGCATCCTCACGCACTTGCCGGAACGTTCAGTACTGCCTGGCCATGTACGTCGAGCCTGTGGACTCCCTGCCGCATATGAGGCAGCGCATGGGAGGTATCTCATCCCCTCTCGGCTCTCCGAGCAGGTTCGCGCCGACCTGGTCCTCCAGAGCATGGCCGCACTCCACGGATCCGCACCAAGGGACCCTGGCGACGCCGGACTGAACCTGCGCCCTCGCCTCATCCAGGGATGATACAAGTTTTATCTTCGAGTCCATGAACTCCTTAGCTCTGGCGTATAGAACGGACTGCAGCTCCTCAGCCTCTGCGAGGATCGCATCCACGAGCCCCTCTCCCATCGGAAGGGTCTTTCTCACCCCATCCCTTCTGACAATGGTCACAACGCCGTTTTTGATGTCCCTGGGGCCGATCTCTATCCTCACAGGGACGCCGCGCATCTCCCACTTGTAGAACTTCGCGCCAGGCCGCTCATCACCATCGTCGAGCCTGACTCTTATGCCTTTGTCTGCGAGCATGGACTCTACGGATATGCAGACCTTGATTATCGGCTCTCTATCTCCAAATATGATCGGCACAATGACAACCTGGACAGGCGCGACCCTCCAGGGCAGGACAAGACCTTTATCATCTCCGTGAACGGCTATGAGGGCTGCTATGCATCTCTCAGAAATTCCGTAACATGTCTGATTGACGTACCTCTGCTCCCCATGCTCGTCCTCGTATGTTATCTCGTACGTCTTTGCGAAGTTTGTTCCGAGAAGGTGCGCGGTCCCGACCTGCAGGGTTCTTCCGTCGGGCATTATCACATCCAGGGCGATCGAGTAATCCGCCCCAGGGAACTTATCCCAGGACGGGCGCTTGCTCACCAGGCAGGGTATCGCAAGGCGCCTGTAGAACTCGATGTACCTCTGGACAGCGATCTCGACCTGCATAGCCGCCTCCTCCCAGGTGGCATGCGCGGTGTGGGCCTCCTTGAAGGATGTTATCTCCCTGAGGCGGATGAGCGGGCGGGTGTGCTTCGTCTCGTAGCGGAATGTGTTGACTATCTGGTATATCCTGAGGGGGAGATCCGCGTGAGATCGTATCCAGAGCCTGAGCATCGGATATATCGCGGTCTCGCTCGTCGGACGTAGCGCGAGCTTTACATCGAGAGGATCCCGGCCGCCATGTGTCACCCAGTAGACCTCATCCTCGAAGCCCTTTATGTGCTCGGCCTCCTTCATGAACTCGGTCTCGGGGATGAGCAGCGGGAACTGCGTCTCGTAGTGATCGACATCGAGAAGCTCTTTTATTATCTGGTATACATGGCTTCTGAGAGCAAAGCCAAATGGGTACCAGACGCTCATGCCCTTCACGGGGTACCTGACATCGACTATCTCTGCGCTCTTCAAAAGCTCATGGTACCACTCGCTGAAGTTCGATTTTGAGGGAAGCTTCGCCTCCCTCTCCTCTTTCCTCACCATCTGCGTCTCCTGAGCATCATTCATCTTCATCACTACCGGGATGCAAGGGATATTGCGAGGGGTGTGATAAATGTTTCAATCACCGCCGCGACGAACAGCAGCGGGGCAACCCTGTACATCAGGAAGCTGATGGCTGTACGCGCTTCCTCCCCCAGATCACCATCACCATCGATCATTGTCATGATAAATATGTGGCCAAGCCGCAGGCCGATCGCTATGCTCATCAGAACTGCTGGAAGCTCCACTATTCCGTGCGGCAGGATGCCTGCGAGAAGGTAGAGCACGCCCTCCTTCTGGAGGACCTGGTAAGAGACCATGCCCACAAGAACACCGTTGGAGATGGCGACAAGCATCGGCACTATGCCTGCACCCACCCCAAGAAGCACGGCCATCGCGCATGCCAGAAGGTTTTTCGCAAATATGAGAATCATTATCATGAGAGGCGGCAGATCTGTGATCCACTTCAGCATCTCCAGCTCCTTCATCCACTCCTCCGCGAGCGCTGGATTCTGCTCAGCCGCCATGAATCCCGATGCGGCGGCCATGAAGAACAGAATCACGGCTATCGCGATGTAGCCTCTGATCGATCTCAGATATGCGATTGATCTCACCATCATCACCATCCGAGAGACCCGACCACCCCGCTCAGGTAGTACAGTCCGAATACCATCAGGAATATGCCGCATGCGGATAGAACGTACCTGTACCCCCTCTCTGAGAGGACGCTCTTCCCCTTATCAATGCTCGTCGATACGAGCGTGTACCACCCGAAGTCCGCGCCCCAGTGGCCTATCATGAACGCTGCTGCGAGAAAAAATCCTCCTCTGAGTCCGTCAAGCAGCATTGCAGAGCCGACGGAGAGCCACCATATCCAGAAGTAAGGGTTGGCCGCGCTCGTCAGGGCGCCGGCTATGTACGGGTTTGATGATATCTCGGATCCCTGTGACGACATCGATGCATTACTCGCTCCCCGCAGCGTCAGCGCACCGAATACCATGAGGGCAGTGCCTCCGATCAGCGATATCGGAACTCTGTATGCATCTGCGGCTCCGCTGAGGCCCATCAGTATCAGCACGAATATCAGCATCTCAACAGATGCATGGCCGATGGAGACCTTCGGCCCGGAGGTCCAGCCGCTCTTCAGTGAGCTGTTCACAGTTGCAACAAGAGTCGGCCCCGGCGCGAGAGCGCCTGTGAGCCCGACAGCAAACGCGACAACAAGCATCTCCATTACATTCATCAGAAGCTGGTTGGCGTGGAGATATTTATGCGTTCTCGGAGGGGCTGGGAACATGCGGCAGCGTGCCGAATTTGCTGTAAATTTCTCTCAAGCTGCTGTGATGTATCCTAAGCTCACCATAATTCAGGCATATGGATTCGCAGCATACTGATTATTTGTGGGTAATGGCACATTATCTTCTAAGAAAAGCAGCATCATTCGCCACATTTCCGTCTCACCCTGCCTAAATGATGAAGAGTTCAGGATGTATACCGATCTGTTTTGAATTTACAGCAATTTGATGCGCTACCAGCATGCTGCCTTTTTTTTGTACCTCATCACAACTAATATCTCGGATCCATTTATACAGTTTTATCATGTACGAAAGGATCAGATGGTCTGATGTTCAGGTACCAGAACCGCCTGAACTGCCGTATCCAGCAGAGAGATCTGACTGGGAGGCGGTATGGTGCGAGCCTGTTGTTGATGAGACTGCATGGGTGAGTCCTGGAGCTGTTCTTATTGGCCGGGTTGTGCTGAAGCGTGGGAGCTCCGTGTGGTACGGGTGTGTTCTCAGGGGAGATGATGCGTTTATCGAGGTCGGGGAGGAGAGCAACATCCAGGACTGCTCGGTGCTGCATGTGGAGCCGGACACGCCATGCATCATAGGGGATCATGTCACAATCGGCCACAGGGTCACTGTGCATGCATCTCATATCGAGGACTGGGCGATGGTGGGCATAGGCGCCACGGTCCTGAGCGGATCTGTTGTGGGCAGAGGCGCGATAGTTGCTGCTGGCGCTCTCGTCCTCGAGGACACGAAGGTGCCGCCGGAGACTCTGTGGGCAGGGGTGCCTGCGCGGGAGATCAAGAAGGTGACCCCGGAGCTCAGGGAAAGGGTCATCTCCACAAACAAACAGTACGCGAACAGGGCTGCGATGTACCTGCACAGGGAGAGGCTGCTCAGGAGAGGAGACAAGCAGAGCGGCCAGCACTATCATTCCGAGAGCATCCGGCTCTGAACATCTGAGAAAAGCAACAAACGGCGGGATATCCCCCGCCGTCTTCTTCTTTTACTCCGGCGCGCATGTGGTGCACGACATCCAGTCGTCCCTGTACGATTCGGTGCAGTTGAGGCCCATACACTTTGGAACTGTCCAGCCCTCCCGCTCCGGCTCCCTTATCTCGACTCCGACGTATGCTCTGGCCGCAAGATCTGCCTCCACCACTCCAGGCCCGTCGATCGGATACGCCTCGATTCTGGCCCTGTTGGTGAACGTGCCGCTCCTGAGCGCCCTCATGTTGTAGTCGATGTCGATCCTCTTTCCGGGCCTGAGGTCGAGTATCGCCCACTCGATCCTGTTCTCCCTCACCTGAGACGGGGCGAGCGAGTAGTTGATCAGCTGCATATCAGTGGGGATGTAATCGATGACGAATGCGACCATCGTGTAGTTCGCTCTGTTTCTCAGCGATATCCTGTAGCTCACGGTGTCGTTGTACACCCTCGCGGTCTTGGTTGCTATTAGCTCAGATGGACAGCACTCGAGCCAGTCGATCCTTGTCGAGGAGAAGTTTCTCGCTGTGACCCATTCACCGTCATGGACTCCTGAGACGATCACCCTGTTGACCAGGTTCGATACCTCCTCGGTGATGTTAAGCGTCAGCGAGATGGTCGCAGTATCGCCTATGCCGAGGTGCATGAGCGTCCAGTTCGCGTACTCTGATGTCAGCTCGCTCGGTCTTGCAGATGATCCCACGTACTCTGTGCCAGGCGGGAAGATGTCAAGGATGTACACAGGTCCGAGATTGACGTTGCCGTCGTTCTCGACGATGATCCTGTAATCAGCGTATGTGCTGTTCGTCAGGTCCACAGAGCCCTCCTTTCTCACAGAGATGTGCGGGTAGCTGTATCTCGATACACCTGTTATCGCGACCTTGCGGTTCACCTTGTAATCACCGATGTACTGGTCGACGAGGTCGATGGTCCTGCCCTCCTTGCCGCTGAGATCCTGGTAGAGGACCCTGAAGTCAGCCCTTCCGGAGAACTCCGCCTCGGTCTCCATCTCGTTCAGGCCCCGCGCGTAAGTCTCCTTCTCCAGGCGGTTCAGCGATGAGAAGCTCTCGCTTATCAGGCTCTTGTCGGTCTTTGACCACATTCCCTCGTACCACTTTCCGGTGTAGTTCACTGCCATGCCCCTCGAGTACGTGTAGTTAGCAGGCGCGTGGTTGAGGCTGATGTCCTTGTGCATGTAGCTGCTGAGGGTGTCCATCAGCTGGGAGCTCTCATAGCTGCCTGTGCCTGACTCGTAGGAGCGCTGCGCTGATCCAAGGCGTCTATCCACGGCTGCGAAGCCCGTGCCGCTCGCCTCGCTCTCAGAGCGCAGGTGCTCTCCGTATTCATCGATCTTCTCGTACAACCTGAAGCTCCCCACATAATCCTCCCTGCTCTCGTAAACAGCTCCGCCCCAGTACATCGCGTTCTTCGTCCTGTTGCTCTCCCTTGCCTTGAGTATTCCAACATGACCCATGCCTGTGAACTCTGTGTCCACCATGAGCCTGGAGCCGTTCTCGTCCATCTGGAGGGAGCTCTCGCGCTTTATGTTCCTGGCATACGTGTACTCCTCGCTGAATGAGGCATCGGTAGCGTAGTTCTTAGCCTTCTGCTTCTCGACCCAGAGCGTCGTGTAGTTCACGTTTCTGTTTCTCGGGAGCGAGAACGATGTCGGGTAGTGCATCGCTGAGAGGCTCTTGTTCCATGTTATCGTGCGGTTCCCGCGCTCATATCTTACAAGATCCTCGGTCTCGTATGAGCCGCTCCCATGCTCCTTGATCCTGGCACATGTCGCTGGCGGTCCGAGCTGGACCTCAGCAGCTGCAGCTGCTCTGGTGCTATCTCCATTCTCTGTGAGCCTGTATACCATCTCAGCCCTGTTCACTATCTTCGGCGGGATTGTGCAGAGGTTGTTGTATACATTGACATAACCTGAGCCGCTCACGCTCTGGTCCATGCTGAAGCTCATGTTGCCCAGCTCCTGGGCAACGCCCACGAGTATCACTATCTCTCCAGACGCGCCAGGAGCGAGATCGCCGATGTACCAAACATTGTTCCCGCTCGTCGGCGCGGGGGTCGCGCTGATGAAATAAACCTCGTTCGGGTAGTGGTCCAGGATGTAGACGTCGTACAGTGTCCCTCCATCGAGATTCTGGTACCTTATCGTGTAAGTTATCGTGTCTCCTGGCTTTACGACCTTTGGCTCAGCAGTCTTGTTGAAGAGCACCTCCCCAGCGATCACGACCTCAGCCTCGGCTGGATCCGAGACAACAGAATTGCCATCTGGATCCTCGCCTTTTGCTATGGCGACGTTCTTTATCGGAGATGCATCCGTGGGTTTCACAACATATGTCTTGGTGATCTCATAGGTCTCTCCAGGTTCGAGGGTTATCGGATCTGTGTTGATCCTTCCGAGCTTGTCGTCATCCACGTAGATGTTGCTGACCTTTATCTCTCCGCCGTTTGTGATCGTGTATGTGTAGGTGATCGTCTGGCCGACTGATGCGACCTCGACGGAGGGCCTTTTGGCGAGGGTGAGCTTGCCCTGCGGCGGGATTGGGCACTCCACCTCGACAGTAACGCAGGAGCTGTCACGCACCCTGGTTCCACCGATCATGCCCTCGACTGCTGCGCAGTTCTTGAGCTTCAGAGGAACAGGCGGCACTCCTGGCAGCTTCTTGTACTCCTTGCTCACAACATTGCCGTACTGGTCCCTGACCACCACAAGCGTATCGCCTGTCGGGTAGTAGGTGACCGTTAGGTTCGTGTACCCTGGATACGGTTTATCGTACTCGACGAGCAGTCCCTCCCAGGGCTCTCTCGTGATGTAGTTCTCGGAGACGACCCTGCCGCTGATGTACTCTGTGCGGAGTGAGTCGTACTTCTGGGGTCTCACGAGGAGGGACCATGCGAGAGCGCCAGAGGAATTGTACGCCTCTGTGAGAACATCGCCTGTGGTGGTGTTGGTGTAGTTCATCAATGTGTAAACAGATCCATTCATTGTGACGTTGCTCACGATCAGGGTGGCGTTCGCCTTATCGAAGGTGTCCCTGTACTTCCTGACGTAGCTCAGCTTCGCCTCGAGCCTCGTCATGTTTCTGTACAGGGAATCGATCAGCTCCTGATCTACAGGAGATGCTGCCATTATTGTGAGCCGCTCCTCTCCGGTCGGAGGCTGCGCCAAGCCGCGCTTCTGGTTCTGCTCATCTGATGGTGTGAAGCTCTGGCGCGTGCATACATCGCTCTCGACCGTGGCGGTCAGCGTGATGACCACAGATTTGCCCTGCGCCAAATCACCCAGGTTCCACGTGATGACACTGCCGCTGACGCCTGATGGTGCTGGATTCGCAGATTCGTACAGCGTGCCAGGTGGGAGTGTGTCGATCACAGTGACGTCATCTATCGTTGAGCTGCCGGTGTTTATCACCGTGAGGGTGTATGTGATAGTGTCTCCTGGATTAACAGTGGTCTTATCCGCTGTCTTCTCGATGTCGATAGCGCAGTCGATCCACGTGACCTCCACGGTCTCAGTCGTCCAGATAGCCGCTATGATGTTACCCTGAGAGTCCTTCGGCACTGCATAAACGCTCAGTGTGGTGCCTGCAGGCTGGCCTGGCACTGTCGCGGTCCATCTGCCGTTAGAGCCCTTCGTCATCTCCACCGAGGACGAGTCATAGTACAGGGTCATGCTGGCAATGCTGCCGCAGAGATCGCCCTGCAGGTTATCACAGCTCACCGTGACGACCACAGGAGTATTGCTGCATGGATCATGCGGACTGACATCTATCGCAAGCCTGGCCTGCGGCTGGAGGCTCTGAGCGTTCCCGAAGTTAAGGTCCGATACGCTCTCGTCCTCCTCTCCGTCAAACACTATCTCATGGCTTCCGGGATCTGCAGGGAAGGTTCTCGTCCATCCATCTCTCTCCTCCTCGGTGATAGTGTAGGTACCAGCGGGCAGATTCGTAAATTTGTAGTTGCCATCATCTCCAGTGGTCGTTGAGATCCTTGTGGTGCCATCCGAGAGATAGATCGTCCAGCCTTCGATTCCTGTCTCTCCTTCATCCCATAATCCATTAGCGTTCTCGTCGTTGAACTTGTATCCGCTGACGTCGAGCTTGCCCTGGCCGCCCGTCTGGAGGGTGTTGGTGAACGTAACTTCGATCGTCTCGCCTGCATCGAGATCGATCTTCGCGGTGGAGCCTGATGTGGTGGAGCCACCATCAGTATCGCCCTCGATAGTTATGCGGCTCAGATCCCACCCAGCCGGCACACTCTCGGTCACAGTG
>NZ_JAOAKP010000060.1 GCF_026419855.1 Methanothrix sp. | reverse complement strand
TGTGGGTAATGGCACAGTTATCTTCTAAGAAAAGCAGCATCATTCGCCACAGTTCCGTCTCACCTCGCCTAAATGATTAGGAGCTCAGGATCATCAGCAGGCATGCTGAGCATACCGTCAATTTTATAAATACACAGTCCGACCTCAGTGATCGATGTTCCGTCATAGAAGGGAGTGGATATCTGCATCTGAGATCGCCGAGTACGCATACTGTCCTGTTGCCTGGTACCATGGCAGGATGGGAATGCGACCTTCCGGGCGCATGCGCAGGGAGCTCAGGGAGGGGAGGGAGATGCACAGGGCAGCAGGTGCATCCCTCTCGAGATCCCATCAACTGGAAAGATTCTCAGGAATATTGCGGATCGCAGGAGTGGTTCTGATGGTTGTATCAGCGATCGGATGGTTCATTCATGAATGATATCGCGCCGCTCATGTTCGCTCTGGGCACAGCATCTCTGCTTCTCTCCATAAAGATGTCGTCGGCGGCGAGATCCATGCGTCTCAGGTACGGGCTGCCGGATGGAGATGCCCTCTACTCTGATCTCTCCGGATCCGGAAAGATCCTGCGCTCGGAGCGCTACGGCCTGTCAGGAAAGCCAGATTATATAATCAGAGAGGGCAGACATCTGATACCCGTCGAGGTCAAGAGCACACATGCTGAGGAGCCTTACAGGAGCCACCAGCTACAGCTTGCAGCCTACGGCCTGATCATGGAGGATCTCTACAGAAGGGATGTTCCATACGGGTATATTATCTACGGAAACAGGCGCCACAGGATAGAACTCGATGACGAGCTCAGGGCCGAGGTGCTGAGCGCCCTGGATGAGATGAGGCGCACGCTGAGAAAAGGCCGTGCTCAGAGGAATCACAGCCAGAAGGCGAGATGTGCAAGGTGCTCATTCCGCACGGGCTGCAAACAGGCGCTTTGATGTTCGATACGATGGACAGTCTATAGAGGATTCCTAAAAACCCGGCTTTTTGATATAAAACTACTTTGATAAAAGCGTGCATCGACATTAGTAGGTCATTAAACAGGAGGTTAATAGGAATCCTCTATAAAATAGCTGGAATTGAGGGGATCAGCTGCTGGACGAGAGCATATCAAGCTCTCTGGATACTCTCTCTATCCTCTCTCGGAACTTCTCTCTGACCGCCTCTATCGCAAGATCCGCAAACCCTGTATCCTTGACAGCGGTCTCGAAGTCGCTTATGGCCTCCTCATAAGACTTTATGTAAACATACATCATTGCAAGATAAATGCTGCCGGTTTTGCTTATATCCATACCACCACTGGCTCCTGTAGGCTTGAAGCTCTTCAATTCAGATAGCCGTCCCGCCAGGTTGCAGATCCCTGTACTTATAGACGATTCATCTAAATGCTACTGTACAGGTAGTCTACCTACGACGTGTGGATAAGTGCAAAAGTAATAGCTACAAGAGATTCATAGCCATCAACCGCGCTGTAAGGCGTCGGACAGGTATTAACAGTTCCAGGATGTCGATTTTCATGTCGACAGCGTTCAAAATAAACACCTCTCCGGGAGCCTGCCATCAAGATCAACTCAACGAAGGTGGACCTCCTACTGTACAGATGGCGAGAAATCAATATGCTTGTTCATTGTCATGTGGGTGCGCATGTAGTTGAGCATCCAGAACGAGATGCGAGATGTTTCCGGAGCAATCGGCTTGGGTCGTGGTCTCGACTGCAGAAGCCGGTGCTTACGATGGGGTCGGGTACTCAGATCATTGAACCCAGCCGCATGTGACATCGGGGATTTGTGATCTGCTGTGCCTGAAAATGTCGATTCCTGAATTTCCATCCGGTGATTCAAGTACAAGACCCACGATTGCAGAGCTTCATGACTTCCGCGAGTGCACATGTATACGTCCGCAGCTGTCAATCAGCATCTTCAGGAGACTCTTTTTCCTTCCGTATCCTCACGATCTCCATCTCATCAGCGAGCTCCATTGCGAGCTCCCTCAGACCCAGCTCCCCCTCGATTCTCAGGATCTCATCGAGCTTTGCCTTGGTCACAGGCCTCCTCGGCGCTGCCCGGCACTGCTTAGATCCTGTGGATGCATCGTACGTGCCGATCCTGCGCGCCATATCCATGATCTCAGTCTTATCCATCGCGATCAGTGGATGGTATATGGGCGCCTCGATCCCAACCTGCTCTGCCATGATGTTCTCAGGTGTCTGGGATGCCACCTGCCCAAGGGAGTACCCTGTCACGATGCCCTTTGCTCTCAGCCGCTTCATCACAATAGAGGAGACGTGGTACATCAGCCGCCTGCAGAGAACGCAGGTCTCCCTGTGGTATCTGGATGAAATCACATCGATCGCACACCCGTTGCGCACCATCACCAGATCCAGCCGCCTTCCAGACATCCAGCTCTGAAGTATCTCAGCCTGTCTGATCACCTGCTCTCTGGAGTAAGCATATGGCGAGGCATCGAAGTGGAGCAGCGACACGGGAGATCCGCGACGCATGATCAGCCATGCCGCCACCGGAGAGTCGATGCCTCCGGAGATCAGCGCGAGCATCCTGGACTGAGAGCCGAGAGGAAGGCCTCCAACACCCCGCACGATCTCGGTGAAGACCAGTGCCCTGTCCGGACGGGCCTCGACGAATATCTCCAGCTCCGGATTATCAAGATCAACATCTGCCCCTGTGGCGCGCTGGACAGCTGCTCCGACATCCACAGCTATCCTCTCGCTGGATATCTCACTCCCGGCCCGCCTCGCTCTTATGGCGAAGCTCTTCGGCGAGCGCATCAGGGCAATGCTCACCGCAAGCTCGGAGATATCAGTTATCCGGGGATGCACGCTGTAGGCGGGGCTGACCGAGACGACGCCAAAAACTCTGGAGATCGTGGAGGGCGCTCTCTCATCTGCGGTGTGGACGTATATCCTCCCGCCCTCCCCTGTCATTCTGAAATCTATACCGGCTGCGCGAAGATCGTGGGATATGTTCGCTCTCAGGAGCCTTTCCCAGCTCGACCTGGTCCAGCTGTCCTTGAGGGCGACCTCTCCATACCGAACCAGAACAAGTTGGGGTTTACCTGGTGGCTGCAGCCTTCTCAGACCTCTTCATCCACCTGCGCCTGGAACCGCTGGATGTGTACTTGTGAAGGGGTCCAGGCTTCTTGTAGGATACTTCTGAGCTCGGTACCATGCGGACCTGTCCCTTTCGGCCCTTTATCTTCTGCCAGACTACACTTCCTGTCTTTCCCATGGTCACCGAGGTAGCCATGGCCTGAATTAAAAACCTTTCGCGATTGCATGTAGGCATCGCCGTGAGACACGCGGCGGAAAGGTTAATTATAACTGGTAATAATTCCCATCAAGGGCCTTCAAGGAGGGCGCTCCTTGGATAGATTCGACAAGATACTCGAGAAGGACATAGAGGGGTATGAGGGAGAGCACAGCGATCTCGTGAGATACGCCCCTGCGTTTTACAGGCTCATGAGCCGCATGCTCGGGGATCCGGAGCTGCCCAGGCGCATGTGGAAGCTGGTCATAGCAGCGATAGCATATTTCATACTGCCATCAGATATCATCCCCGAGGAATCGCATGGGGCAGAGGGCTATGTGGACGACATATTCCTGTGCGCCATGGTTGCTGATCAGGTGCGCATTGCCACAGGATCCGATGAGATACTCCTGAAGAACTGGGACGGCGAGGAGCCGGTAGTTCCGCTTGTTCGCGATATACTTAGGAGAGAGAGGGAGCTGATAGGCGACAAGAAGGATGCTCTCATGAGCTACATCGGCTATGAGGAGCTGATAAACGCCACTTGATGAGCTCTTTCTAAACTCAGGTGCAGTATCTCCTTTCGCTCTCATTATGCATCAGGAGATCTCGGGATCAGAATATCCTGATCCTGCCGGATATGAACTCATCGACGAGCCTGTCCGCCTTCCCCAGCCAGTCGTCCACTATCGACTCAGCCTCGTATGCAGTTCTCTCTGAGCCGGCGATGCTCACTGCCTTCATGAGCGGCTGATCCAGAGGGGAGCCGATCCTGCTCACCAGCGTGACATATGCTTCCTGTACCCCGTCCAGCCTTGAGATATCCTCGGCTGCACGCTGCGCTATCACGTTGTATATCTTGCCGACGTGGTTCACAGGGTTCTTGCCCGCGACCGCCTCCATCGTCATGGGTCGCATCGGAGTTATAAGCCCGTTCGCGCGGTTGCCCCTCCCTGTTGCGCCGTCATCGCCCATCTCGGCTGATGTTCCAGTCACTGTGAGGAAGATACTGGAATCGTGATCCGCAGCGTTGACATCGACCTCCACATCGTAAGCGCTCCGGATAGTCTCCCTTATGCGGGATTTCATCTCGATGTAATCATCCATGGAGAAGATGTACCTTGAGATGGCAGCTGCGGCCACAACCACCCTCACCCGGTCGTCCAACCTGACCGCCATAATCTTCCTGTCCTCACCTACCCCCTTCATGCCCTCAAGCATTCTGTCGATCTCCAGGACCATGGATTCAAGCGGTCGCAGGGGCGCAAAGCCAGACCCTATGGAGGTATCGTTTGCACCTCTACCGATGAGGCTTCTCAGCTCCGGGGCCCCCTCCCGCGTCCTGGGCTCCACCACGAACTCGTTCAGGTTTCTTACGGCCATCTTCAGATACGAGGACACAGCGTCTCGTATGACTTCATTCATGGAGGATCTAACAGACGTTGCCCTCCCGCCGACAACGATGGCAGGCGGCTCGAGTATCCGGCCGCCTCCGAAACGTGGCTCTGCCTTCCCGCCTATTATGAGGACCTTGTCCACGTTGTGGTGCATGATCTCGCCGAACTCCTCCATGTAGATCCTGCAGAGCTCCCTGGATATCGACTCCGAGATCCCGTCTGCAAGTGTATCCGGATGGCCGGTGCACTTTCTCTCCACAACCTCAAATCGCGGGAGCTCGAAGTCTCGAAATGCGATGAGAGTGTCCGACATCCATAGATCGTGATTCCTGGAGCTCAATATAGTTGCTGGTCGAGCACACGGAGGACATGAGCTGTGGGCCTGCAGATGCAGAAATGCTGGAAAGTGGGACCGGAGAGCGCTGATCCGTCTCGGCACTTAAACGCTGCCTCAGTGTTTACTGGTGGTGCACTCACCAAAAGGCCGATATACATCAAACGCGTTAGCGGGCTGTGGAAAAAGGCGATACGATGTTTGTAGGAATAGACGTCGGTGGAACAACAACTAACGCGGCGCTGGTGGACGGCAATAAGGTTGTAAAGACCGCCATCGGCCCTACTGACCATCAGGAGATCCTCGGCAGCCTGCTCAGAACAATGGACAGGCTAATCGAGGGTGTTGACGTTGAGAGGATCAAGAGGGTGGTGCTCAGCACCACGCTGATCACAAACCTTATCGCAGAGGGAAAGGCGGACAGGGTCGGCCTGGTTCTGATACCAGGGCCTGGGGTCAACCCCAGGGATTACAGGTTCAAGACCACGCCTGTGATCTTAGAGGGCGCGATAGATTACAGAGGAAGAGAGATCGCGCCGCTCAGGGACGATCAGATAAAGGCTGCTGCGCAGAGCCTCGCCGACCAGGGGTACAGAAAAGTCGCAGTCGTGGGGAAGTTCTGCCAGAGGAACCACGATCATGAGCTGCACATCAGGGAGATATTCTCGAAGGCCGCCCCAGCGATCGAGGTCGAGATGGGGCACAGGGTCTCCGGCCAGCTGAACTTCCCGCGAAGAGCTGCCACTACCATGCTGACCCTCGCGACACGCGACCATTACAGGCGGTTCGCGGAGCAGGCGAAGCGGGCCATGCGTGAGCGCGGAATAAAGGCCCCGATATACATTCTCAAAGCAGATGGCGGAACGCTACCGCTTGAAAGATCACTGGATAAGCCTGTTGAGACGATATTCTCAGGGCCTGCCGCGAGCGTCATGGGGGTAATGGCACTGACCCCGGAGGGGCAGACCTCGGTCGTCATAGATATAGGCGGTACGACAACCGATCTCGCGCTGATACTCTCCGGAAAACCGCTTCTATCATCGAAGGGCGCTAAGATAGAGGATATGCTGACGCATGTTAGAGCCTTCGCGGTTCGTTCCATAGGCATCGGCGGGGATAGCGTGGTCAGAGCATCCAATGGAGAGATCACTGTGGGTCCAGATAGAGCGGGGCCTGCATTCGCGCTGGGCGGGCCGGAGCCGACGCCGACCGATGCCCTCATGGTCCTCGGACTAACAAACCTTGGGGACATGGCCCTTGCGAGGAAGGGGGTTGGCATAATAGCCAAGGCCCTCGGATGCAGCACAGAGGATGCGGCCAGAATGATAGTTGATACTGTTGTCGACAGGATAGTTGATACCGTGAACATGATGTTTCTCGAGTGGGAGCAGGAGCCTGCATACAGGATCTGGGAGCTGCTCCAGAGAACAAAGGCCAGACCGCAGAATGTTGTCGGAGTCGGTGGGGCTTCACCGCCGCTGGTGCCGCTGGTTGCGAAGAGACTCAACGCAGTTGCCATCATCCCGGAGCACGCGCCTGTGGCCAATGCGATAGGCGCTGCTGTTGCCAGGCCCACGATGACGCTGAGCCTCAGGATAGATACCGAGAGGGGCATGTACACAGTTGAGGAGGACGGCACGCTGGGCGAGGCTAAGGGCAGAAACCTCAGTCTTGAGGGGGCACAGGAGATGGCAAGAAGGCTCCTGAGGGAGAGAGCAGAGCGCTTTGGAATCCAGGATTACGCTGACGAGGCGGAGGTGGTGGACAGTGAGGTCTTCAATATGGTCCGGGGTTGGTCGACTGTTGGAAAGCTTATCGATGTCAGGATGGAGATCCCGGCAGGAATCATCGCATCCTGGAGGGGAGAGCATGGCAGCTGATGTTCATGAGCGGAGAGGGATCGCAGGAATAATCGATAGGAGAATCGAACCGCCCGTGAGGCCTGCCAGGACCTCCTCTGCGAGAAAGACCGGCCTTATATTCTTCCCCGCATTCGACTGGGCGATATCCCCCACGCATCCCGAACGGGAGGAGAGGCTTCTCTACACAAGAGACCAGATATTTGAAGAAGGACTGATGGACTTTCCGGAGATCATCGAGTACAGGCCGCGCCTTGCCGAGCTTAAGGACGTAGCCAGGGTCCACTTCTGCGTTCCAGATGTACAGTCACAGGTAACCGAGGCGCACCTGATAGCTGCGGGCAGCACTCTTGTCCTGGCGGATGCTCTTATGAGGGGAGAGATAAGAAATGGCTTCGCTCTTGTGCGTCCTCCTGGCCATCACTCAATGAGGGTGGTACACGGGAACAGGGGGTTCTGCAACATCAACAACGAGGCCATAATGGTCGAGTACATACGCAAAAAGTATGGCGTGAGGCGCATCGCCATAGTTGACACAGATGTGCACCACGGAGATGGGACTCAGGACATATTCTGGCATGATCCTGATGTGCTATTCATAAGCTTCCATCAGGACGGCCGGACGCTGTATCCAGGCTCGGGATTCACCAGCGAGATGGGCGGACCTCTGGCTCTTGGAAGAACGCTGAATGTGCCGCTGCCTCCCGGGACTACTGATGAGGGGATACTGTACGTCCTTGAGAACCTCGTACTCCCAGTCCTGGAGGAGTTTGATCCGCAGCTCGTCTTCAACTCAGCAGGCCAGGACAACCACTACACAGATCCCCTCGCGAACATGAGGTTCACAGCCCAGGGCTACGCGAGGCTGAACGAGATGCTCGCTCCAGATATGGCTGTGCTCGAAGGTGGCTATGCGATAGAGAGCGCGCTGCCCTATGTCAACACTGGAATCATACAGGCGATGGCCGGGCTCGATTACTCCAACGTGAGAGAGCCAGACTATGTTCCAGGGAGGTTTGTCCTGACATCTGAGATGAGGAGATCGATAGAGGCCACTGTGAACCACCTCCTCACCATCTGGGAGAGCAGGGATGATCTTGTGGAAAAGGCGAGGCAGGAGCACGGCAGGTTTTACTCCCGGAGAAAGAGGATATTCTACGATACAGACATGATAACTGAGGGGCAGGAGGAGACGCTGAGGATGTGCACAGATTGCCCCGGATATCTCACGATCTCCACACAGGCTGCCAGAGGATACGGCCGGCTGAACACAGCGTTCTGCGTCTCTGTGCCGCTCTTCGCATGCAGAAACTGCATCGAGGATGCGCGTGAGGAGTACGAGGAGCACAAATCCGAGACTAAGTACGACTATGTCTACCTCCAGGAGAAGCCATCCGATAAATTCAGGGCGTACTGCACCAGAACCAGAAACGAGATCGTACTGTGAGATGGCCGCAGCCCGAATATCAGATGGATCTCTGTTCAGGGCGAGGGACGCGATCAGGGCGAGGGCAGAGGAATTTCTAAGGGTGCTTGGGGTGGTCGAGCAGTGCCTGTTGAGGTCTCCTGATGGAACCAAAAGGCTTGCCAGAGCGCTTGCGCTCCTCGAGCTTGCCTACCTCCCCCTCAGGCCGGAGATGTGCCCGTTCTGCAATGAGTACGCAGATAGGAGATGCTCAGAGTGCGGGTACGCAGAGACGCACGGAGGCACATGCAGCAGCGACTGGTCAAGGTTTGTCCAGCTCTCAGATGCCATCATCGATTTGGGTACGGCAGTAAAGTTCTCGGATCCAGATGATATGGGGGATGACCTTCAGAGTTCCATCAGCTCAGCTAGAAGGGCCACAGATGCTCTGCTCACAGAGCTGGATGGTCTCGACGCAGCAGGGCTGATGCGCGCCAAGGCTTGGTACATAAAAGAGATCCTGGGAGCACTGCCTGTGCAGGGATCTCTCGACCACCTCAGGCGGATCTGCATCAGGAGAGCTGAGCTGTACTGGTGAACCGACTGACCTCGCCTGCATGAGCTTCGCATTCTGGTCGTCGCTCTTGTGTGTTCAGCAACTTAGAGGGCACGCATACTGGTTGCTGGATGCATTCATTCGCCAGGAGCACACAGCGGAAACAGTGCCTCTCAAAGCAAGTCATCAAATGGATGAGAGTGAAAGAGGTAATTCTATGTCCCCGTCACGTAGTGTAGTAGAGCAGGTATATTCTGGTAACCTTGATGTCGTCTGTATTTCCTCCAGCGCCACCGCTATCTGTCCGTGTGTGTATCCCAAGAGTATTCCCAGTGGTTCTCAGCAAACCAGCTTGAATCGGGACTATCTGTGTTGCCCAAGCATCGCCCGTTTCAAGAAGCTTTCCCGCAAAATATCTTGAGGTCCTTGCGTCGTTGTAATGAGCATTATTTATAATACGTATATCATTTGGCGGTATATTAATAGTGATGAAGCTGTAGGCGTCATCAACATTCTGTGTCATCAGCATTAGAATAGCGGGCGTATTGGTTGCCAAATTAGGGAGTTCGAACGCGCTGGTATAATAATTAACCACTCCGGCATCGTTACCAACAGCAAGAACATCTGAACGAAGTGGTATTTGCTTGAAGGCAAGACCTGCACCACCTGCAGACGATACAAAGAAAAGACACAAAACCAAACCCACGACCAACTTTCTAGAGTTCATAACAAACAATTATGTATTTAATGTATAAAAATTTTCTCAAGCTCACTGGCTGACCGGTTAGTGGAGTTAACCCCTCCGGGTGGACAATGAGTTAAGCAACATCGACCGAGGGAGGGGGAGCACTCCATGTTTTCTACTCCTCTGCGAAGTAATCGTGATCTATCTTCTTGATCTGTAGGGATCTGACAGTGTTTACTCCCACATTGTTATCAATCATCAGCTCGACCAACTTTTCCCCGTCAATAAGCACGATCCTGCTATCGATGCGTGCAACATACTCATATGCCTGATCGGAGAAGCGCCCTGTTGTTATGAATATGCCTTTGCGCGCATGTTTACCCTGTAGCGCACCAGCAAACTTCTGGATTTCGGGGCTCCCAACCACTC
>NZ_JAOAKP010000059.1 GCF_026419855.1 Methanothrix sp. | reverse complement strand
CCAAACCGCCCGTACGGGCGGATTACTTCCCAAACTGTCGAAGAGCGAGTTCCAGGAAAACAAGGATTGAAACTCGAAACTCCTGCATCCAAACGCAAAATCAAGAACGTCGAAGAGCGAGTTCCAGGAAAACAAGGATTGAAACAATTCACTTGCGGAGGAGAAGGCCCGCGAGGAAGAGAGTCGAAGAGCGAGTTCCAGGAAAACAAGGACGCTCTTGTATCTTTAGCAACTCAGATGTCTATCAAGCAGGTTGCTGGAATCGCACATTCATTTTTCGAGAACGCATAGAAGGACCATTGCTTCTTCTGGTAAGTCATCATACGGATAAGAGCGAACAATGATTGCTGCTACGGCGGCGTCACGTCGATGACCTGTCCGGGCCTGTACGCAGGCGTGTGAGACACAACGACGACAGCGCCGAGTCGGGGATCAAAAAAAGCGATCGCAGCTGCTGGAGACCCGTGGAGAAGATGGAGGGCGAGGCCGTATCGCCATATCGGCGCCCGCCCCTCCACGACGACAAGCGAGCCGCGGGGGATCGGCGGCAATGGCGGTAACGGCTCATCCGGCGCGATCGGCGAATCGACTCCGATGTGGTAAAAGACAACCTTCTCCATCAGACCGCCTGCCCTATCTGGAAGACCTGCGCCAGTTTCGCATTCAGCTTCGCATCACCGGCGAGGTACATGCGCGCAAGCTCAACAATCTTCTGCGGATCGATGATCGTGCACTCATAAAGCCTGGATCTGTTTGCAAGATGCTCCCTGATCTTCCCCGTCTCAGAATCGATCACATTGTCTGAGGTCGTGACGAGATACGATTGAACACGAAGAGCCCCGAGCTGCTTCCGTATCGCCTCGATCTTGTACAGCGTATCGCTCCCCTCCCTGTCGTGCTCCTGTCCGCCGGTCTTGCACTCCACGATCCTGAGGGACTGATCGATCATGAATGCAACGTCCAGATCGTTCTGGAGCCTTTCATTCTTCACCCCGATCTGCAAACCCAGATGCACATCCCAGACGTTATCACGGACGTTAGCAAGCCCCCTCAGCAATCCCCACGTGAATACCTCGAGCCATCCGCCTGTCAGGAACCTGACAGCATACTTATCCAGAGCGCCTGTGAAGTGCCTGTCATCATACGCAAGCCCGAAGCTCGCGGCGATCATCTCGCCCAGATGATCATCGCCCAGGAAGAGACCATCTGCCTCAGAGATCTCAAGTCCCCTGTCCCTGCCCCTCTGCTCGTTCGAGATCCTCGATAGATTCGCCAGAAACCCCAGAACAGCGCCATTCCGGCTCCTTGCCGCGATCTCTGCCGCGAGACCGAGCCATTTCTCGCTTCTTTTCTCGTTCTCCTTCATCTTGTCGTGGTTGAGCACATCAAAGCCATAGCCTGCGAGGAACTCAGCCACGGAAATCCTGTGCCTCAGAGGTATGTCCGTCCCACCCGAGAAGTTGATCGCCTTTGACTGTTTTGATGCAGAGATGTAGAGTATCCTGGCGTTTCCTCTCTGCCTGAAGAACTCGTACGCCCCTATGCTCATCGGCTTTGTTCCGCCGGTGATGTTCACAAACCACTCAGCATCTCTGTATTTCCTGTAGACCCCCTCCAGCGCCTTCTCGGTCTCCTCTATTGAATCACCGTCCTTCAGCGGCACGACCTCATTTCTCGTGAGGTAATCCAGACCTCCGATCGCAAGTGCCTTCAGGAAGTTGTTCGCAGCATTCCTATTCCGCATCCCCTCGGTCTCAATCAGCACGAGGAGATCCGGCCGGAGCTCATGAACGCTCAGCAGGTTCGGCACATGCTGCTCGCTGATAAGACAGACCATCACCTTCATCCTTTGTTCTCCCAGGACTTGTACTGGTTGATTATTTTTTCCAGCCTTTTCGATGGTGGGTCATCCCACTGACCCTTTGCCACATAGATCCTCCTGATCTCCTGCAGTGCAGAGCGCTTCAGCTCCTGGTCCTCGATTCTCTCCCAACTCCTCGCAAGCACGTTAGGTTGATTTATGACAAACTCCACCAAGCTCATTCCTTTTTCCCCAGCGAGCCTCTCCAGCCACTCGCGCCCTGGTGTCCTGCGCTCGGGCGCTTCTGCCTCTGGGACCTCTGCGTTGAGGCTGGCGAACCTGCCGTATCCGACCGCGGTCTTCGCGCCCGCACCAATAAACTCCAGCGCCTCCCTCAGCCATACAATCGCTTTCTCGCAGTCACCGATGGCGTTCTTTCTGGGGATGACCCCGAAGAGAAACTCCTGGCCCTCAGCGACCGCAAGGAACGGTATCGGCACAGGGCTGTGCCAGTCCGCAGGCCACCCCTCTGGAGGTTCTCTCCCCTGGTAGTACGGCCCGTAGTGAGGCGTCATTATCTCCGCCTTCAGCTCCACAGGGCGTATCGGGAGGGCGTCCAGGAAGACCACAGACCCCACGCTGCCAGCGCTCTCCGGCCCGAAGATCCGGCTGATCTCCTCATCGCCCTCCCCCCTCCAAAGCCGCGCCCAGGCTCTCACCATCCCCTTCACAGATGATCCAGGGAGATATGGGACACCCAGCGTGTGGTGCCATGCGAAGCCGTTCTCCACAGGATGGCTCCGGCCGAGGCCCGTGACAAAAGGCGCAGTGGTCCTGAAGAGCATCGATTTTCCACCCGACTTTGAGATCAGCGAGACCACACGCTCCTGCATCTCCCTGAGAAGAGCACCATCTCCCACATTCCCCACAACGGTCCTGATCCACTCATGCTTGCCGCGATCCCCAAGGCTGTCAAACTCTTTGTTCCACCTGTCGCAGAACTTGTCGTACCAGAGCCCTGCATTCCCCTTCCCGGGCTGGGGCTCAGAGGTGATCTTGTAAAGAGGCCGGGGCGTGATCACACCTCCTTCTCCAGGAAGGCCTGGCTGAACTTCTTCAGCCACTCGAGGTACGCCAGCGCCTCAGCCTGGGCGAGAACATACTGATCCTGCTCGCCCTTGACAATCGCATCAATCAACCCCTCATCAGAGGAGTATATTCCCCTCATGCGGATCCACTCCGCGACCAGATCGTAGAGCTTTTTGTGGGCGAGAGCGTCCTCGTTCTTCTCCGCCCTTCCACCAGCTGCCAGCTCGCCGGCCATCGCCTGGCCTAGGCCGTTCATAACGATGGCAGCTGGCAGACGCTCGACGTAGCTCCGGAATTTGCTCGCATAGCTTTCGTTCCGGATGGAGTTCACGGCCTTCAGCGCATGGGCTGCACGCTCCTGCTCCAGGCTCCTCATTTCCCCTCACCCTTCTTCTCCAGGATCTTCACAGCGAACCACCCCATGCCCACGGTCTCGTTTCCGCCGAGCTGGAGGTATGGGTTGCTCTCGAACATCGACCTCACTTTGTTCAGGGCGTTATCCCTGCGCTCGAACACCATCGCATACATGAGGGTATCAGGAGCGAGCGACTCCTCGTACCAGAGATTCCTGCTCTTCTTGTTATCATCCAGCTGGTTCCTTGCAGCTACAGGCAGCCCGTAGCTCGCGAACCACCGGAAATCATCATCGCTGATGATCACAAGCTGCCTCTCGAGCCTGGATGCCGTCTGGGGATGGAGAATCATCTTCTTCAGCACACTGCTAACCGATTTCATCCTATCATCCATACCGCCAACATGCTTGAACTCCCTCTCCTCCAGGAAGAGATGCTCCCCGCTCCAGATCGCCTCCCCCTTTTTGACGCTCACCACCTCAAATCCATCAGAAAGACCGCAGAGCTTCAGATCCCTGCACAGCCTCTCCAGGATGTGAGGACATGTGACCCACTTGTAAGAACCGGTGAGGCTCCTCACTGGAAGCAGCAGCAGCCTGGCATCCGATACCAGTATGTCCCCAGCCCTGTCCTCGCTGCCAAAGATCGATTCATCCAAATTCTTCTCCCTGGCCGCGTCCCTCAGCGCGCCCTTGAGGCTGGATCCGGCTATAACCGGATAGCCGGTAACAGCCTCTCTCGCCACAGGCAGATCCACAAAGCCCTCAGACCTGCCTGCCCCTGAATGTATATTGGTCTCAGCAAGCATTCCGAGCATCATGCCATTCATAAAACATCACCAAACACCAACAGCAACCTCTCCAAAACCGAATTCCGTATAATCTCCTACCCTGCTCATACTCATAATATCGTTCAGCTCACCCTCATCAGCCTCACAGAACCAGACAGATCCCGGAGGGATGAACGGCTTGAGCTCCACAGGTCTGCGGCTCACGGAATCCCAGCCGCCGATGCGCCTCGCCCGCTCGATGCATGCAGATACGACCCTCCCGGGAGCTCCAGGAATGCCCTCCCCGGGACCAGGCCATCTGCCCAGAAACGCTGGTGTGATGTGCACGAGCGTGAACCTGATCCTTCCGCTGGCAGCCCTGAGCTCGGGCCTGAATCCAGAGATATCATCCACGGGACTGGCGATATCCACAGATGCCATGCGCCCTTCACCACCGAGAGGCATCACTGCGCCAGCCAGCTCTCTCAGCAGATCATCGATCCCCTCAACACCCATGAGGAGATGCACACCTCTCTCGAGCCGGACCCTGTTTATCGAGTAGAGATGCGCCTCCTTGGCGGTCCTGGTTTCCGATTCTCTCGCGAGACCTACAGCGTACTCAGAGCTCCAGAGCTCATCCGCAGGAATCACCCGTCCATCTGGGACCTCTCCGCGCAGCACCTGTTTCAGCTGCCCTCCGGTGATGTACCCTGAGATCGGCTTCATCCCATCGATGTTCTCCGCTGCGGGAAGCCTGACCCTTCCGAGATCGCACTCTATCTCAGCTCCCGGGCGGAGAAGCCGCATCTCGTAACCCCGATCACTCTTTTTCCCGAAGAGATTCAGCGGAGCCGGAAAGAGCATCTCCAGACCACGGTCGCTCTCCCTGCAGAGCATAGGTCCCCTGAACCTGAGGCCTCCCAGATCATATCCATCTCCAAGCACTCTGCAGATCTCATCGCTCCAGCTGCCTTCATGCCAGCCCATGCTTCGGGCCAGATGCGCCCTTATCGCCCCGACGACTGTGAACGCGCTTGGGGGAAAGAGACCTCCAACATCCGATGTCGCCTCCCCTTTATGGAACGGTCTTCCATCCCTGAAGAACCAGGAATCGATGGGTGTTAAAATGAGATACCTCACTCCGAGACCCCCTTCTGTGAGAGAAACTTCACAAGCAGCATACCATCCGCGCAGATCTCACTGCCAGTTTCCATACCATACTCAGGCCCGGGGTTCCTCCTGCTCACCGAGAGAAGATCTCTCACATACCCCATTGCTCTGGTGCGGACCTCCTCGGTTAGTTCAGATCTGTGCTCCAGCGCGTTCAGGTACTCTGCCAGCATGAGCTCCTCGACATCCAGCCCCTCCAGATGAGAGAGGTCGAAGAACATCCCGGGGCGCCATTGCTGCTCGCCGGAGAGCATGAGCAGAAGCTCCCTGAACCTGTAGAAGAAGCTCGATGCATGCTCTTCCTTCTCTCCCAATTTCTTCGCCAGCCTCTCCAGAACGACCTCGCTGGTCTCCGGGGAAACAGCGCCGCTCCAGGAGCTGACCCATCTGCAGTACCTGCCGCTGCCCTTGAGGACGCTGACAGCTATGCTTCCCCTGCCATTTTCATCCTTTGCGATATCATCGAGGATCGAATGTGCCTCCCGCATCACAGAGCGAAGCGGCACGCGGTGGCTCGCGAAAACCATGCCTGCGGATATAGTCGCATCCATTCCGTGCGCCTTGAAAGAACGTGTAAAATCAACTGAGAGCCTGTATGCGCAGCTCATGGCCCGCTCAACAGGCAGCATGGCGAGAACATCGTCGCCGCCTGCGTATACCAGGACTCCGAGGTTCTCGTGGACCACATGCTCGACGTCTTCTGCGAAAGATGCGAGAGCCCTGCTCACATCCTCTCCCCTATCCCTGATCAGCTTCCCCATGCTGTCCCCGTCCATGAGGAGCATGGCGTAGAACGGGGAGGGTTTCCCGTATTTCTCGTAAAGCCTCTCCAGAGATCCGATCAGCTCCTCACGTCTACTCCTCACATCCTCCGGTTCATCTCCCTCTTCCGGGGTGCCATCAAGAGGCGTGCTCCTCGGATTTCTCAGAGATGTGGTGTAGTAGAAGTTTGCATCGATCTCCAGGAAGGGATCGCTAGCATTCCTCGCATGCGGCTGATCGTTCCAGTTGAAGATCTGTTCCGCAACACCCTTTCTCTTTATGTGCTTCGCGTAAAGATGCGCCTTTTCCGCGTACATGTTCGCACTGCCAGAATCGGATTCGATCACAGATCTGAGCCATGGTATCGCTGCCACGTAGAGGGTGGATGGCCAGGTGTCTGCGTTCACATCCCACCCGATCGCATCCTTTGAGACGGAAGGGAACATCCTCTTGATCAGGGCGATCGCAGAGAGCCGCTCGTCGCTTCTCAGATCCATGCCGCCGGTATTCCTGCGCAGCATTCTCCAGAAGTCATCCTGCTTTTTCCGATCTGTCGCGCGCACGTAGCCTGAGATCTCCTGCCACTCGCTCATGATCGTGCAGTGATCTCCGCCTTCAATGGTAGGCCGCCCATCCGCCCACTCTCTGTAGAACCTCCAGTTCTTGCGCGCCTCCATGCCATCCATCGCGCCAACACTCCAGTGGATCTCCCAGAAGTTATCCACCTGTCTCCTCCAGATCTCCTGTGTGTTCTTTCCGTGGTCTGCAACATCCTCCACGTACTTCTTCCACACGCAGTCTGCAATGTTCTTCCATTGTCCCTTCACCCGCTCCGCGGCGCATCTAGCAGCAACAGCCGGATTGTCCGCAGATGCCATGAACCTGTTGGGAAGCGTGCCGATCCTGGGTGGCATTCCCTTTCCATCATTCTCGATCCAGCTGAGCAGATGATCCTCTTTGACACTGGGAACCTTTATGCTGCCTTTGAGTCTCCTTATCTCAGCCATGGCACAGCCGGAAAGGTACGAGAGGAGAAACGAGCCGCTCCACAGGTCTCTGGTACGACGCGCCTGCCCGATGAACCCCTGGACGGGACCGATGGTGAAATTGATCATTTTCTCATCTGCACTCATCAGATCACCCTCTTCCAGGATTCCAGGAAATCTCTGATCACAGTGAGCTCCTCAGCCTCATTCTCGTCAAGCTCAACACGCGATGTGGGGGGACTTTTGGGATGTCCCATCCCCGGAATCCTCGTGTCCTCACTCTCATTCTTTTCTTCCCCAGGCCTCATCAGAATCTTCTCGCCAGGAGGCAGGAACCTCGCAGGCATGAGAGCTGCAACAGCAGCATACTCTGTACCCAGCTTCTGAACATGTATCAGCAGCGGGCTGGCCCTGCGATCGTGATTTTCACCTATGATCTCGAGGTTCTTTTTCAAATCCTTGAAATGATAGTTGTGAGGCAGACCGAAGAAAAGGCGCCTTGGATGTTCGTCTACCTTGCTTTTCAGAGATCTCTTAGCGAGAATTGTATCCTCTCTGAATTTTCTGCTATGCTTATTCCCGCTGCCAAGCCGGTATACCCTCATCGTCCAGCCCACGTCTCCCAGTAGCGCCAGGGAATCAGTGTTCATATTTTTAAAAATATATATCTCTGTCTTCGGGCTGAAAGCGGTGTATTCTGGCAATCCGTTGTACCGATTCAGACCTTTTAAAAACTTCTCTATCTCCTCACCTAGCTGATCTTTGTTCTCGGGACATACGAACTCATTTCTGCCATCCACATTCAGCTCGGTCAGATTGAAAGAGCCGAACCCTCTCCTCGATCTCGATCCGAGACCACCAAAGTACCCCATGGCGATCAGGGCCTTCGAGATCTGATCTGTAATTTCTGATCCGTCAGGAGCTTCCGGATCTTTCTTATCATTGCCTTTCGGCCGAATCCTGATCCGCAGCGTCGCATCAACGGGCTGCTTAAGATAATTCCGGGTCAGCTTGCCCTTATCGATCGGCCCATATCCAAGGTACATCAGGCCCTGGCATCTTTCCTCCTGATCTTTAAGTTTTTCAAAAATATTCTCTTTTTCTAACTTTGCATCTACTCCACTTAGATCCATGATCACTCTGGACTGCCCGTCCTTCGTGCTCCCGAAGATCTGTCCCTCGAGATCACGGATTCTGCCCAGATCTCCCCTGTACCAGCTCCAGGCCAGAGCGCGCCACCAGAACCTGATGGCGCCCTTAATGCCCGGCACGCGCAGCTCCGGCACCTTTGGATCCGCCCCGCCCATGAAGAGCGGTGTGACGATACTGAACTTCGCCTCGATCATATCCCAGCATCCTCCAAAAAGACCACCTCCCCCTCGACGTAGGGGTTCAGCTTCTGCTCATCGGGCAAACGATTATCGATGACCGCAATCCATCTGACATTTCTTCCCAGGCGCTCTGCCCTCCTTGCAAACTGCATGACAGCGTACTGCATGGCTGCTGTTCCACCGGTCAGATTGCACAGAATCTCATCGAATCCGACAAGAAGCTCCTCAAATCTATCCACGATCTCTTTGATTCCGTTGAAAGAATGTGCATCCATCACCTCGATCTCGAAATCACCACTGTAACCGGCCATTCTGGAGAGCTCCTCCCATTTGCTCACAGTTTCGTGTGATGCAACCACCAGGCATACCTCAGGATTCACGTTTCTCAGAGCAGTGTACAAAAAGCCAGGGTGAAGGCCCAGTGCAGATACCAGAAGCTTTCCAGATCCGCCACCAAAACCACAATCCCAGAACGAATTGTCATCGAGGTGTTGCTTGAGTTCCTCCCACCTGTCTGGGATCTTGATCTGCTTGACACTCACTGCATCCTTTGTCATTCCGTGGTGGTGCAGTGCGTTTCTGGCATAGACGATGGAGCTCCAGATAGCTGCAAGTTTCTTCTTGTCCTCTGTAAGAGCTGCACTGTTCTTTTTGCTGTAATCTACAAGAGCGCCTATACGTCGTTCGAACTTAAACCGTGCTGATTTATCGAGCCACTTATTCTCAGCCCCATCCGCAAGCATCATCCTGCTGATGACCAGCTCTCTGATCAGCCCGATGGCGTTGTTGTGGTAACCGGCCTCGAAGTATGCGTCGATAAGCCTCTCCTGCCTGTGGATCTCTTCGAGATCGAGAAAGAGATCGCTCTTCTTGTTGTCAGGCAGCCTGAAACGCTCGGATACCTTTTTCATCTCAAGCAGAAGATCATCTGCCAGAGGGATCTTTATCACAGAAATATGACCCTCGTTCCGGAGCTCATCTATCAGCCTGTGCAGGTCTGCCGATCTTATGCCAAGCTCCACCGGAAGACCCATACCGAACAGCTCTGCAAAGTCCTTTGCCGCGCTGGAGACCGCGTTGTACTTCTTTTTAGCATCAGGAGATATGTTGCTGTCCGGCTTTATCACATCATTCCCGTATGCAATCAGCATATCCGCCAGCGTCTTCGGATTACTCATGTCCCTGAATGACTGAACGACACGGAACCAGTCAACCATATCAAGGAGCATGCTCAGATCGATAAACGGTGCTGCACCATCAGGGTTCCTCGCATCCAACCGCCCGTACCAGACCCTATGGATCTTAACGTCCTTCAGTGCTACCAAATAAAGACACGCAGCGAAGAACAGGAACGAATAATGCCTGAACCCATGAGTCACATCGAGCGTCAGCTCGGTCTTCGCCGGTATCTTCTCCAGTATGTTATGCACAGTTGCCTGAAGATCGTCCGAGCTGACGCCGCCGGGCACACGCACAGGCTCGCACCTTACAGGTAGCTCCTGCTCGAGTACGGGAAATGTCTTTTCGAGAACCTCCTCCGTGCAGAGGGCCAGCACCCTCTCAAACCGCCCATCTTCAGGAAGCAGATTGTACAGAGCCACTGGAGACAGAGAGGATGTACAGGTTCTGTTCTCCAGAATGTACGTCGTATCCTTTGGGCTGAGCCCCAGTGCGGTCAAAAGCATGCGATTATCCATGCAGCATCAATCCATACAGACATTTAGCTGGCAATGCACAACCAACAAAAACTCATACAGGAATTATTAAAAAATGTCGGTCGATGGTATCCATTTAACGGAAAATGTAACGGTTATAATGTGCTTTTTTGAGTTTGAAATTCCACGCCATCCTCAGTGCATCTGTTTAAACTGCAGCGTAACTCCACTTCTGCAGCTCAAGTCATTATAAACACATGGATAGAGCAGCGCCATTCGAGCTGCTCGATCTGGCAAATGAGAATGCTGAATTTTGTATCAGAACAAACAATCCGACCACAATAATGAGAAGGAATGCCAGACCCCCGGACTCACACATCATAACTGCTGCACAAAAGCGCATCTCAAAACTGAACTCCTCATCATTTAGGCGAGGTGAGACGGAAATGTGGCGAACGATGCTGCTTTCCTTGGAAGATAACTGTGC
>NZ_JAOAKP010000058.1 GCF_026419855.1 Methanothrix sp. | reverse complement strand
GGTTCAGAACAAAGAATCTCTCCAGAGAGGATGCATTCGAGAAGCCTATGCATATGACATTTGCACCTCTTTTCTCGAACGTCCTGATCAGATCGATCCTGTCTGGCTGGCCCATGTCGCCATAGTAGCTCGCGATTCCAACCGTTGGAGCGCTGCTGTTGTACCGGTACCACTCCATGTAGGATGTTATGTTCTCGAACAGATCTGGAGCATCAGGGTGGTATATGTACTCCTTCGGCGCAGGGAGGGGCGCCTCAACCCTCACATCAACTCCGCAGAAATGCGCTGCCAGATATGCAATGAGCCGGCGCATGTTCTCCACACCCCCGTGCTCCCAGTACAGCTCTATATCCGGATGTGCACTCAGGTTCACACTGGCAAGATTTTGATAGCCAGGGGAGTTCAGGAGCACCACAGGCACACCCCTTCTCTTTGGATCCTCAAGAAGTTTCTCGAGCACAGGTGCAGCCTCGCCGCCTATCATCTCAAGAAATATCAGACAGTATCTGGAGAGGTCCATCACTGGATTCAGCCTGTCGGGCGATGTGAGCGTTATGTTCAGCGGCGCTCCCTCCATTGCCTCACGGAGAGATGGCTGCTGGCCGACGGTGACGAAGAGCGCATCAGGCCTGTGCAGCCTGACGGTTATCTCGATCCTGGGGCAGTCCTCCGGGCTGGCATCCCTTTCTCCGTAGTAGAATACCACCTGATCCCCGTCATTAAGCATCAGGGACTCCGGTCCAGTAAGAGGCACAGGCTCGTCAGGATAGTTGACCCGGTACCTCCAGGATTTATCAGGGGTGGAGACGAGACCTCCTATCGATTCGACCGTCAATCCGTAAATGCTGATAAGCGAGTCGTTCACGCTGACGTTGATGTTATTCGATGATGCAAACGACATCAGTGCCCCAAGCGCGCTTTTCATGCTGATTGTGTGGACACGGCCATTTACAGTCACATTCAGGCTCTTGTTTTCGAGCATGACCTCACCGCTCAGGAGCTCTTGCAGCGAGCTGAATGCATACAGCCTTCCATCATCGGCTCCTATGAAAAGGATCCCATCAGATGCTGATGGCGAGGACATAATGTACTCGTCCACAGAATATCTCCACACAACCGATCCGTCGGATGCATTCAGCGCGTATATGGTTCCTGCATCAGTATTGGTGCCGAGATATATCCTGTTATCCAGGAAGAGTGGAGAAGATATCACAGGCCCGTTGACCTCAGTCTCCCAGATCTGAGAGCCGTTTGCATCGATGCATACAACACGTTTGTCATCAGTTCCCACGTAAATGCGGCCGAATGCGATCGCGGGAGTGGATCTCGTGCCGTTGATGCTCCTCTGCCAAAGAGCCTGACCGGTGGTGGCGTTCAGAGCTGTGATCGATCTCTCCGTCACAAAGAAGACCGTGCTGTTCCAGATGGCGGGGCCCGATGTGATGACAGCATCTGCAGGTGTCCTCCAGACGATCTCCTTTGTGGAGGCGTCGACGCAGTAGAGAGCTGGATCTCCGCCAGGGAAATATATCTTCCCACCCAGTGCGGCAGGTGATGCGAACGGCGAGACGGTTCCTGTTGACAGATTCCAGAGCTCATCGCCATCAAGACTCAATGCATGGAGCGCGCCATCGGAGAAGCTCATGATGTAGATCGTATCATTCTCGATGAGAGGGGAGGAGGCGACGCCCCAGTACTTCGGATCTCGCTCTATGGTTCTGTTCCACAGGGTCTTTCCAGTTGTATCAACACAGTAAACCTCACCGGTCAGCGAGCCCGTGAAGAGCCTGTCATCAAATACAGCTGGTGTAGATGCCCCGCCCTTTCCGCCTATTGGATTTACCCAGAGGACCGTTCCGTTTCTCTCATCGATGCATGCAAGCCCAAGCTCTCCCGTGAATGTCATGTCAGGCCAGTTCGAGACGAAGACCCTGCCTCCTGAGACGACCGCCGACCCTCCTATGTATCCATGTCCTGTGAGGCTCGTGCTCCACAGAACATCAGGAGAATCAGGGCCTGAACCGCTCACATTGCCTGTTCTCTGGTTATCACCGTGGAACGTCACAAAGTCCGCGCATGCCTGCGGAATCAGCGATGGAAACAAGAACAGACCAATAATCCAGATCTTCCACGCCGGTATGTTTCTGATGCATCTGTATGCCATAAATCAAGCATCCCCCTTTTAATCGAGCTGCCAGGCCCTCAGACCGAGCAGGCTTTCAGGCGATTGTGTGCAGCTCCACAGAAGCGGAAATTATGGACAGCAGAAACCTGTGGGCAGATAGATCCAGGCTTACTGCCACATTCCACGCGAGTTCATCCGGATCTTTGAGCTCCTGGAGATGCCATCAATCATGGTCGCCTGGCGCTCTTGTATGCATATTATCTTTAGTTAGATTCTGTTTATTTGAGTAAGTTTACTTGATTTTACTTAAAATTTTTGTTCTTAGGATGACACCGGCCGGCGGGTACAATTCTGCGAGATCGCATGCTGTTGGTTGATACTGCTAAGCGATCCAGAGAATCATATGACAGGAATCGCAGCTCAGCGACGCACTGCCCTGCGGATCCTGCGGCATCTCATGTCATGTCTCATGGTAGAAAGACCACCTTGTATCCAGCAGAAAGGAATATTAAAGATGCATCCTCACTCCGCATCATGATCAGGGGCAGAGCATGGGTCTTCGGGGATGATGTTGATACAGATGTCATAATTCCAGGAAAGTACCTCAGGACAAAGGATCTGCGTGAGCTTGCGGAGCATGTTATGGAGGGGCTGGATCCGTCGTTCGCCTCCAGGGTCCAGCCGGGGGATATCATAGTGGCTGGCAAGAACTTCGGCTGTGGCTCCTCCAGGGAGCAGGCCCCGCTTGCCCTGAAGCTAGCAGGAGTGTCATGCATCGTCGCCAGATCCTTCGCCAGGATATTCTACAGGAATGCCATCAACATCGGTCTTCCACTTATCGAGGCTGATGTCGTGTGTGATCCAGGGGAGATCGTCGAGGTCGATCTCTCCCGGGGAAAGGTAACTGTCGGCGGAAGGGAGTACACCGGCAGAAAGCTCCCGGACTTTCTGATGGAGATACTGAACGATGGGGGGCTCGTGGCCCACAGGAGAAAGCAGAGGGAGCGTGGTCTGATTTGATATTCCCGGAGGACTACAAGCAGATAGGAATCTCCAGAGAGCCCAGGCGTGGCGATCCTGTTTACTTTGCCACGAGGTACCTGATATCATACGAGGGAGACGGCATATGCATCTACAGGGTCGAGAGCGACGGCGAGGGGTTCATGAGACGAGCCAGACATGTTGAGATCATCTCCAGCGGCGACGAGATCGTGGAGTATCCGGAGATTGTGAACACGAGAAACCGGGCGCATCTAATAAGACTCGCGATGGACCTCTGCAGGGGCGGTGTCAACACAGTCATCTTCAGGGGCCCAGATGAGCATGTCACCTTCGTTTACGATCCTGATCCTGGGGCGATAACCGAGATAGAGATTCTCGATGTCAAACCTCCTGAGCCGCCATGGCTTGTTTACGTCATTGAAAAGCTCGAGGAATGCGGCGTCATAGGGGATCTGACGATGAGCTTCAAGCCCAGAGTTCTAGACCTCAGGAGCTTCAGGGAGGATGATGTCTACTTTCCGTGCAGAGCATCCGGTCTTGGAAGATCCCTAGATGCGGACAGGGTCACATCTCCCATGCCGAAGATCGTGGGATGTGAGATATCCAGGGAGATCTTCAGGGCATTCTACGGCGAGAGGGAGCACATGTTCACCAACATATGCCCTGTTAGCGGGGATCTTTTGGTGCCAGAAGGCCCGTTCATCACAAGGTGCTGCAGATCCGAGCGGAGGGGGCTGATCAGATTGCACGGGCATCCTGGAGTCGTGGTCCACTGGGGCGATGGGCCGCATCAGATTGAGCATGCGCTGAGAACGCTGGCCGAATCACTCAAGGAGAGCCGTAGATGAAGAGAGTCGCTCTGGTGCCGGGCGACGGCATCGGCCCTGAGGTCATATCGAGCGCAGTTCGTATCCTGAATGAAGCTGGATTCGACGGGGAGCTCGTGGAGTTTGATATAGGCTATGGCAGATGGAAACGCGATGGAAATGCCATAACAGATGATGATATCGAGGGGATGAAGGATTGCGACTGCATACTATTCGGGGCGATCACGACTCCTCCGGATCCTGATTACAGGAGTGTTCTTATCAGAATTAGAAAGGAGCTGGATCTGTATGCGAACATACGGCCTCTTCGTTCCAGCAGAATCGACGCAGTCATTGTGAGGGAGAACACGGAAGGTCTCTATTCAGGTATTGAGATGCTCGGCGATGAGGAGGCCAGGACGGTGCGTATAATAACGAAACGTGGAAGCCAGAGGATAGCGGAGGTGGCATGCAGGATCGCATCTGAGCGCAGGCATCTCACAATAGTGCACAAGGCGAACGTCCTGAAGAGCGATGTCTTATTTTTAAACACATGCAGGGAGGTCGCCGAACGGCATGGAATCAGGTATGACGAGATGCTGGTTGATGCTGCTGCATATAACATGGTCATCAGGCCTGAGAGGTTCGACGTGATGGTGACTACCAACCTCTTCGGAGATATTCTCAGCGACGAGGGCGCAGGCATCGTCGGCAGCCTCGGGCTCTGCGCCAGTGCGAATCTGGGAGATCGCTGGGCGCTATTCGAGCCTGTACACGGAAGCGCGCCGGACATCGCGGGTAAGGGTATAGCAAACCCTGTGGGAGCCATACGGAGCGCTGCTATGATGCTCGAGTGGTTTGGTGAAAAGGAGAAGGCGCGGTTGATCGAGCAGGCCGTGAACAACACCCTCTCAAGAGGGGTGACGACTCCGGATCTCGGCGGCCCATGCACAACATCTGAGTTCACGGACGCGGTAATCAACGAGATAAGGCATGAGATGGTGCGTGCCGGAGCAGGTTGATCTCCGATGGCAGCAGACCCAACGGTCCCGGCGATATATCATTCGCTACTGTCCATATGATAACTTGCCCACGGATACACTGGCTCCTGGCGAGAGAATACGTGCCACCAGCAACCGATTTGCATGACCTCCAAGTTGCTAAGCAAGTATGAGCGATTTCATTTTGCCGAATGGCGCATGCACCATATTCTGGTCCATCCTAAGCTCCCCATAATTTGGGCATATGGATCCGCTGCATACTGATTATTTGTGGGTAATGGCACAGTTAGGTAGTCTACCTTCGTTGAGTTGATCTTGATGGGCTGGCTCCCTGAGAGGTGTTTATGTTGAACGCTGTCGGCATGAAAATCGACATCCAGGACCTGTTAATACTTTCCGACGCCTTACAGCGTGGTTGATGGCCATGAATCTCCTTTAGCTATTGCTTTTGCACTTATCCACACGTCGTAGGTAGACTACCGCACAGTTATCTTCCAAGAAAAGCAGCATCATTCGCCACATTTCCGTCTCACCTTGCCTAAATAATGAGGAGTTCAGGTTCTGCAATGGTAACGATCTGCTGAATCACAGGATGATCCACTCAGCTAATTGATATCTACTGCAGAATGTGAAATTGATGATAAAATTTTAAAATAATAAAATTTAGTGTAATCTTTGTAATGTATTGTATCTTATTTCGTCGATCTTATATCTATTTTTGGAATTTTTCGTATTACATCGATGTTTTTGTTCAGGGACTCCCTTATGTCTGCCAGCTCTGGGACATTTGGAATCGCCTCGACTCCCTTCGCCAGCTCGTGCAAAATTTCGTCCTCCCGGAGAGATCCTGCAGCCAGCATGGTTCGCGCGGTGATTGCCAGATGTTCATCAGGAACCAGGCGATGCGCTGCTATAAGAATCGCATTTAGGTCACGTCGAACACAGTGTATTACCGGGGGAACGAAGAGATTCACGCATTCCATCTGTCCGCAGCCTACTGTTACTATTGCTCGATCGGTAGGGCCGTTTCTGTAGCCTCTGCGGTCATTTTCACATACTTTGCCCTCAACAATATAACATCCTGGTGGAACCTCTGCCACCACATGTGCAGAATCCTTTGGAATCGGGAGCAGTTCAGTAACTGCTTCGCCCATGCAGTTATAGACACGCACCCAGTCAAATGTGGGAAAACCTGGCGCGAGTATCGGGTAGGGTCTGCACTTCTCATCTCTCAGCCATATATCCAATCTTGCGTTGGCCATTTCTCTCAACTCCAAACACGTCTCCAAAGTTCACGATCGCAGAAAATCGCGCATCGCATTACACGATTCAAAATCTGGCGCAGCATGTTATTGGTGAGTTTTAAAACCACCAATTGCTGATGGATCTTGCGTGCACTTCCTGCTGAGAGATAACTATCAGCTTCAGCCGCTGTGGGAACAGCCCCCGTGCCGATAATTGAGAGGTAGCTTAAAACTGTCTTTGCGATAAATCTTATATTATATTTCACAGTTACACCGACCGGCATATCACCTCCAAAAGACAAATTCAGCATCAAACTATTTATACTTATGCGATATGTTTCTCCGTAAATTTGATTCTATGTAATTTAATTTTATTTTTATATCCGTAGCCCCCAGGATTACATTTGTCGTTCGCTCTTATCCATTTGATGACTTGCTTTGGGAGGCACTGTTCCCGCTATGTGCTCCTGGCGAATGAATGAGTGTATCCAGCAACCAGTATGCTTGCCCTCTAAGTTGCTGAACACACAAGAGCGTTATCGTTATGTTCTCAGCAGGCCGATATAACTCGATGGATTCCCGAAATCCTTCAGAACCGCTGCATGAGGGGATAAGTTCATATCCCAGAATTCTTTGGGGAATACTGGAAGAATACCAGGGGAATACCATGCCGAAGGTCACGGTTGAGATACCACAGCACATAATAGATGATGTGAACAGGCACGTGGGCGATGGAAAGAAGTTTGTGAGCTTTTCCGATGCGGTGCGCACAGCTCTCAGAAAGATGCTCGATCAGCTCGATGAGATCGACAGGATGCGGGGACGCCTCGAATGAATATAGGCATATCGATGGAGTTCGATGCGGCTCACCACCTCCCCATGCATGAGGGCAGATGCTCCCAGATCCACGGCCACACATACAGGGTAGAGGTTGTTCTGCAGGGGGTTCCAGGAGATGATGGCATGATCGTGGATTTTTACGTGCTGAAAAAGATATTGGGCAGGGTGGTCAGCGAGCTTGATCATAACGACCTCAACAGCGTTCTGCACAACCCGACCGCTGAGATGATCGCATCTCACATACACAGAAGGCTGCGCGAGGAGCTGAACATGAGCGGTGTATCTGAGAGGGCCTCGCTGATCTCAGTCAGGCTCTGGGAGGGGCGCGATAAGTGGGTGATGGTGGATGAGTGATAAAGCAGTGTGTCTCTGCTCCGGCGGCCTGGACTCGACCGTCGCCGCGACGATCGCACGCAGATCCGGCATGGACGTGTATCTCATACACGTGTGTTATGGCCAGCAGGCTGAGCGGCGTGAGGTGGAGTCGGTCAGGAGGATCGCAAGTGCGATCGGCGCATCCGATCTGATGCTCTCCACACTGGATCTGTTCAGGGACCTCTCGGCACTGACCACCAGGGGAGCAAGAATACCTCGGGGGGTGGAGGTCTCGCTCGATTCGGGTTCAACACCACCGACATGGGTTTACTGCCGCAACACCGTGCTGCTCTCGATGGCTGCCGCATACGCCGAGTACCTCGGGGCTGAGAGCATCTACGTCGGGTTCAACGCAGAGGAAGCGATGTCGTATCCGGATAACAGGCCAGAGTTCGTGGAGCGCTTCAATGCGCTTCTTGAAAGAGCAGTCGCGTCCTTCAGCCGGCCGCCGAAGGTTGTGGCGCCGCTTGTGGATATGAGAAAGAATGAGATCGTGCGTCTCGGCACCGAGATAAAAGCCCCTCTGGAGCTCACATGGTCCTGCTATCTCGATGGAGAGATCCACTGTGGAACATGCGAGTCATGCCAGCATCGCAGGAGAGGTTTCATGGAGGCTGGGGTTCCTGATCCGACAGGGTATCTGCAGTGAGGGGTATTTGGGAGAGATCTTCACCAGCCTCCAGGGTGAGGGGCCTCTCCTCGGGCGAAGACAGGTTTTCGTGAGGCTCTCCGGATGCTCGCTGGGGTGCAGCTACTGCGATACCAGGGCGTACCTGAGGCGGACGGAGATATGCAGGCTCGAGATCGCTCCGGGCCTGCGCACGTTCGTCGATCTCCGGAACCCCCTCACCGTGGATATGGTAACAGAATGCGTGAAGCTCCATGCATCTCCAGAGGTTCACAGCGTATCGATAACCGGCGGGGAGCCGCTCGAGCAGCCTGGGTTCACGGAAACCCTTGCAGGAGAGCTGAAGAGCCTGGGTATGAGGGTCTATCTGGAGACGAACGGCTTCTCATTCGATCTCTTCTCTCTCATAGTGAGGCACATCGATATCGCGGCGATCGATGTGAAGCTGCCAGGCACGGTTCGATGCAGCAGAGACCAATGCGATCGTATTATAGAGAATGAGCTCGCATGCTTAAAGAGATCATCTGAGATGGGGATATACACGATAGCAAAGGTGGTGGTGCTGCAGGATACTGAGGAGCACGACATGGAGCGCATCTGCCGCGAGATGCCACATGTGGATGCCATCGTGATACAGCCGGTCTACGGTCAGATTATCAGCGAGCTCAAGCTTCTGGCGCTCCACAGCATCGCAGCCAGGCATCTCGGAGCAGAGAGGGCGATGGTGATCCCGCAGATGCACAGGGCCCTGCACATTCTGTGAAGGCCGGAATCTCGAGCCGCCAGGCTGCAACAGTGCACATCAATTGCACACGCCAGAGAGGTGGCGCTCAGCAAGTTATGCTTTATATCCCAGGACCATCTGCAGGAGGTCTGCTTTCAGCGCATCATGCCGCCGCTTGAGTCCAGAGCGCTCCCGCCGACGTCCTCTGCTGCCTTCTTCTCGCGCTCCTCCTTGCTGAGGGGCTTGTACATCTTCCTGTACTTCTCGCCCCTCTCGTCCCTCCTCCACTCCTCGAGCTTTCTGTCCAGTGCCTCGAACATGTACTTCTCGGCCTGCTTGATCGTATCGAGATCGCCGCGCAGAACGAGAATCTCCCGCTCGTCGACCTCCCCGATCACATCGACCCTGGCGCGTCTCTTTACAAGATCCACCTCAAACTTCTCTACGAGCTCCCTTATGACGCTCACAGGTATGCCCGGAGGTATGGCAAGATCGTAAAGCCCCTCCAGGTCCTTTTTACCGCTCTCCATCGCAAAGACCTCAAATCAAGTTAAGAATCAGGGGATTTAAGATTGTCGAGATGAACAAAATGATTACAAAATAAATTTAAAATAAATGATTCTGCCAATCGCTGACCAGTGGCTGCTTCAAGACTGCGTGACTGAAGATGCGCTGTGACATGTACAGTTGAACACCCCGCCTGCGCTCGCTCCGAAACCTTTTCTGTCATAGGACCGCACATCTGCCCAGCCACCTGCGCAGCATGGCAGCCAGTCATCTTTTTTCTCAGGTGTGAAGAATCTGGATTTCATGCGGATGCTCTTGGTTATGTCGTATACGCCTACGAATCTCTCCTCTCCTGCATTCAGGATATCATTATTTTCATCCATCTGTCGCCATCTGATATCTGCGATGCCCGTGCTGTGGGACGCGAGCCTGTACTGTGTGTCCCTTGTGGCATTTACCTTTGCGATAACAATGGCCTCATTTGTGGCCTTGACGGTGGCATTCATACTCTCCAGGCTCATGTTAAGACTGCGTTCCTTTGAGAACTCTGTGCTGTAGAGGAAATTAGCTCCAACGTAATCCTGATTATTGCCCACAAACTCTCTGTTATTTATGCTGGTGCCTGTGTAGCTCATGCTTTTGCTGTAGCTCATATTCACAGGCCATCTCTCGTAGAAGCTCACGGTGTAAACGTCTGATCCTGCTGGCTTGTGGAGCGTCATGTTCACTGAGTTTTTGATGCTGGATTTCAGCCTCAACTGCTCTTCTGAGCTGATGATTCCCTGCAGCGCAGCTGTTCTCTCCCTAACACGCACGTCGTTCTCTCTGATATCCACGTAGTACAAATGGTATGGACTCAGCATTCTCCCGTGGTGGTCAACTGGTGATATCTGGCCCTGAACAGACTGCTCGTAGCTCAGACTGAGATTGCTGGCCGTCCTCTCGATGTACCAGACGCCGGATTCGGTCCTGACATAACCAGACCAGGTGGCTCCGGATGCGCATGCTATGATCGCTGCAAGGAGCAGTGCGGCTACAAGCAGCACATGGAATTTTGCATTAGCTTTCATAGCTCCTCACATCCGCTGAGGGCTGGCCGTTTGAAACTTCTGACTGCATTATCGCGTGCAATTCGCTATTCTGACCAACGGACTTCCAGTCACTTGCAAAGTCAAACAAAGTTGCTGCGCTAGCAACTACCTCACCCCAACCGGATGCACCTGTCTGGATATGGGTCTCTCCGGAAGATCTGATGGAGAAACTGCTGCGATATGATTGCAAGTTTACCCAAAATGATCCATCTAGGACATTGCATACAATACCTGCTTTTTCAGCCCACAATGTTGTTGAAGAAGATGCAGATGCATCATCCGCGCTCGCTTCAGACTCCTGAGTTGCCATTAAAGCATCATCTGCTACAGCCA
>NZ_JAOAKP010000057.1 GCF_026419855.1 Methanothrix sp. | reverse complement strand
CAGTACAGGTACTTTCCAGATAGAGACGCAGCTGCAGATTACGTGAGATCTCTTGAGGATAACACAAAGATTGTCATGAGAGAATCGAATCTGGAGGACGTATTCGTGGAACTGACAGGCGAGAAGGTGCGTGAGACTTGAATCCGATGCTGGTTATCTCAGATATATACAGCATAATCTGGTCTGATCTTGTGACGCTGAAACGAAGATGGGCCAGGTATCTTCTCACAACAGTGGTGAGCCCGCTCCTGTACCTGATGGCGTTTGGCTTAGGGCTGGGCAGAGGTATAAGCATGAACGGTATGAGCTACCTGGAGTTCGTCATCCCGGGTATAATCGCTCTAACAGCCATGAACGCCAGCTTCAATGGAGCCGGCATAAGGCTCAACGTCGATCGCCTTTATTTCAGAAGCTTCGATGAATCTCTGATGGCGCCTGTATCAGATATATCGCTGCTTATCGGGAGATCAATGATAGGATTGGTTAGAGGTCTTATAAGCTCCTCCGCGTTCATCCTACTCGCGCTTGCAATAGCGCCATCGATGCGTATCAAGCCTGTATTCTTTGTCGTCCTTCTGATGACATGCATGACCTTCGCCTCCATGGGTGTGCTTGCAGCTCTGCTTGCGAGAACCCATGAGGATATGGCCATGTTCAGCAGCCTGATACTGATGCCGATGACATTCCTCGGCGGCACATTCTTCTCGCTCTCACAGGTACCGGCATGGCTCAGATTCGCACTGTACATCCTCCCGCTAACACACTCGAGTGCGTGCCTCAGAGCTGCAGCACTCGGCCAGCCAGTGCCTTGGCGCTCATTCATCGCAATCATCCTCTTCATGTCTGCGTTTCTTCTCTCGGGCGGAATGGTGCTGAGGAAAATGAGTGAGTAGTTCCAGAGGATGTTTCGCTCTTATCCATTTGATGACTGCTTTGAAAGGCGCACTGTTCCCGCTATGTGCTCCTGGCGAATGAATGAGTGCATCCAGCAACCAGTATGTGTGCCCTCTAAGTTGCTGAACACACAAGAGCGATCTTCAAAACATACGATATATTCCGACAGAGTCTGCGAAGCTTTATAAGTAATCAGGAGTATATAATAAGTTGTTTGTTTTGTAATTCAGAGAGGCTGCAAGTGGTGGTCCAGTGGTAGCAGTGGAGAATCCTATCCACAGGGCGTATCTGCTAAGGATCGTCGGCGAGGAGGGTCTCAGGATCGTCGAGGCAATGCCAGAGGAGGAAGTGACCGACGAGCATCTCGCCGAGATCACAGGGATCAGCCTCAACACGGTGAGAAGATCTCTTTATCTGCTCTACGAGCACAGGCTTGCGGTCTACAGGAGAAAGAGAGACCCGGATAGCGGATGGCTTACGTATCTCTGGAAGTTCTGCCCTGAGAGCCTGGATAGCGCGCTTGAGGCAGAGGTCAGGAAGCTGATAAACAAGCTCAACGCGAGGCTCCGCTACGAGAAGGATCACGTCTTCTACGCATGTGTGAACGGATGTGCTCGGTTCGTCTTCGAGGAGGCGAGCGAGAACAATTTCACATGTCCGTTCTGCCAGGGCAGCTTGGAGTATATGGAGAACAGCACAATCGTAGAGGTGATAGAGGAGCGGATAAAGGAGCTGAATGCTGCGCTCTGCTCCTGATGCATTTTGATAAGTGCCAGTTATGCAGTAAAATTGACATCCACATCGTCATCCCGCTGGAGCACTGAGCCTGCATTCTTCGTTTGAAGATCGCTATGATCGAAACGCGGTATATCGAGTTTGACACGAAGGGTGATGCTGACGTTGTGGACATCACTCCGATGGTTGTCGATGCCGTTCGGAGCAGTGGAGTGATGGATGGCATTGTGGTGGTCTTCGTGCCGGGCGCCACTGGCGCTGTAACGACGATTGAGCACGAGCCCGGGCTGATCGCAGATATGCGCAGAGCGCTCGAGAGGATCGCTCCGGAGTACGAAGAGTACGAGCACAACCGGCGATGGGGAGATAACAACGGCCACTCCCATATCCGCGCATCGCTCATCGGCCCGAGCCTCACAGTGCCTGTGGTGAAAAGTGCTCCATCCCTTGGCAGATGGCAGCAGATCATCTTTATCGATATGGACAACAGACCCAGGCGCAGAAGGCTTGTGCTTCAGATCTTGGGGGAAAGAAGATCTGACCGATAAACCCATCCAGCCAGTCAATCTAAGTTTTATTTTTTAAAATATTTATATGCGAGTAGCCCGCTCAACTCTTCGGATGCATTCTGCGCGAAAATGCTATATCTGGTTGATGCCTCTCGGCTTGAGAGGAGGTCTGCAGGTGAAGGAGATAAGATTCCACGGGCGAGGAGGGCAGGGGGCGGTCACCGCTGCGGAGATGATCGCCATCGCAGCCTTCGAGGACGGCAGGTTCTCCCAGGCGTTTCCCGCCTTCGGGGTGGAGCGCAGAGGCGCCCCTGTGTTGGCTTTCGCCAGGATCAATGATAAGCCGATACGCATGAGAAGCCAGGTCTACGAGCCGGATTATGTCATCGTGCAGGACGTCACACTGCTCGATGTTGTAAATGTGACGGGCGGTTTGAAGCCGGATGGAAAGATAATAATAAATACTGACAAAGATGCCTCTGCGATCAAACTGAACACAGAGGCTGAGGTGGTGACAATAGACGCGACTCGAATCGCCATTGAGACTCTCGGGAGACCGATAGTCAACACAACAATGCTCGGCGCATTCTGCGGAGCGACTAAAGAGATAAAACTGGAGAGCCTGGAGAAGTCGATCCTCACACGATTTTCAGGCAGCCTGGGTGAGAAGAACATTCATGCCATAAGAACAGCCTATGAGAGGGTTGTCAAATGAAGATAACAGTTGCAGCTCTGACAGAGCCAGGCAGCACTGTTGTTAACAAGACCGGAGGATGGAGAACCTTCGTTCCGGTTGTGAATCACAAGAGATGCATAAAGTGCAGCCTCTGCGAGATATACTGCCCTGAGGGATGCATACATCAGATCGATGGATTGTTCGTTCCGGATCTGGAGTACTGCAAAGGGTGCGGGGTCTGCGCTCACGAGTGCCCCAGAAAGGCGATAGAGATGGTCCTGGAGGAGAAATGAAGATGATGGCTAAAGAAGAGCTGAGCCTGAAGGAGAGAATGGCCAGGATGAAGGTCGTTGAGGGCTCATATGCAGTTGCAAATGCCGTGAAGTGCTGCTCTCCCGATGTAATATGCGCATACCCAATAACACCTCAGACCCACATAGTCGAGCACCTCTCGCAGTTCGTCGCAGACGGCGAGCTCGACTCTGAGTTTCTCACAGTCGATTCTGAGTTCTCAGCAATGTCCTCACTCGTGGGGGCTAGTGCTGCAGGAGCGAGATGCTACTCATCGACCTCAAGCCAGGGACTTGCCCTCATGTGGGAGGTGCTTTACAACGCATCCGGCATGAGGCTGCCAATAGTGATGACCGTGGCGAACAGAGCGCTCAGCGCGCCCCTGAACATATGGAACGACCAGCAGGACAGCGTCGGGGCGCGGGACTCAGGATGGATCCAGCTGTACGCTGAGGATGTCCAGGAGGCAGCTGATGCGATACCACAGGCTTACAAGATCGCAGAGGATCCTGAGATCCTGACGCCCGTGATGGTCTGCATGGACGGGTTCATACTGACGCACGTCTACGAGCCTGTGGAGCTTCTGAGCGTGGAGGAAGTGGAGAGGTTCCTGCCGCCGTACAGGCCAAAGCACATCTTAGACCCTGAGAATCCGAAGACGTTCGGAGCTTTTGCAGATCCATCGTACTTCACAGAGCTCAGATACATGCAGTGGGAGGCCCACAGGCGTGCTCTCAAGAAGATAGAGACCGTCGCGAGGGAGTTCGCAGAGCAGTTCGGGCGGTGGTACGGAGGGCTCATAGACACATATCAGGCGGACGATGCTGAGGTTGTGATTGTAACGATGGGCTCTGTCATCGGAACAATCAAGGACTGCATAGACGAGATGCGCAGTGAGGGGCTGAAGGTGGGTCTTGTGAAGATCAGAAGCTACAGGCCCTTCCCGACCGAGGCTCTGAGAAAGGCACTGAAGGACGCAGAGGTCGTCGCTGTCATTGAGAAGGATGTCACAGTAGGAAACGAGGGCGCGCTTCTTACTGACCTGAAGGCCGCACTCTACAACACCCCGACGAGGATCCCTGTGATAGGGTTCCCCGCAGGCCTCGGAGGAAGGGATATAACAGTCCGGGATATTCGCAGGGTCGTCGATAAGACTATCGCAGCGCGTGATACTGGCATCGAGTCTGAGATGGAGTTCCTCGGTCTGAGAGAGGATCTGCTTTAGGAGGTTCTTTATGGATAAGTTTCTTGCACCCGGGCACAGGGCATGCGCAGGATGCTCAATGCCAACTGTGATCAATCTGATCCTTGATGCCGCCGGGCCCAACACAGTAGTTGCGACGCCCACAGGATGCATCGAGGTTACGACAACACCGTATCCGGAAAGCGCCTGGAGGGTTCCGTGGATCCACTCGCTCTTCGAGAACGCAGCAGCGGTCGCCTCAGGCATAGAGGCTGCCTTCAAGCACTTCGGGAAAAAACATAACGTGTTTGTCATAGCCGGCGACGGCAGCACTCTGGACATAGGGATGGGCTGCATATCCGGCATGTTCGATCGCGGGCACAATGTGAAGTATGTGTGCTACGACAACGAGGCGTACATGAACACAGGTGTGCAGAGGAGCAGCTCGACGCCTCCCTGCACATCAACGACGACCACGCCATCAGGAAGGGTCAGTTTTGGAAATCCGAGGCCGAAGAAGGATATGCCTGCAATAGCTGTTGCACACAAAGTCCCGTATGTCGCAACAGCATCTGTTGCATATCCTGTGGACCTCAGGCGGAAGGTGAAGCGGGCCATATCGATACCCGGGCCCGCATACATACAGGTCAACGCGCCGTGCATCACAGGCTGGTCATTCGAGGCCGGAACCACTGTGGAGATAGCGCGGCTCGCGGTCGAGACATGCCTATGGCCTCTCTACGAGTACGTCAATGGAGAGCTGGCCGGCGTCAAGAAGATCCATGTCAAGAGGCCTGTTGAGGATTACCTCAAGGCGCAGGGCAGGTACAGACACCTCTTCCGCATGAAGGGTGGAGAGGAGATGATCAGGGTTCTCCAGCAGATGGCTGATGAGAACGCGCGGAAGTTCGGGCTTCTGTATGAGGGAGATCTCACGTGTACATCGGGAGAATAGTCGCAGTCGGCTGCTCCGGCGATGGGGTCTGGGTGGGCTACAGGGTCTCATCCAGATCCTTCCCCAACCGCAGGGCAACGGCATCCGGATCCTCGATATTCGTCCATCCTATGGACCCAGCTGATGTCCTCAAGAACCCCTACATAACATATCCATGCATAAGAGCCTCGAATGATTTCGCGGTTGTATCGAATGGCGACCACACTGACATGATATTCGACCGGATCGAGGATGGGTCAAGACCTCTGGACGCAGTGGCACTGAGCCTCGTGGCCTATGGTCACGAGAGGGATGATCTCCGGACGCCGAGAATTGCCGGCGTCGTCTCAGGGCGGAGCGCAGTGCTGGGGATTGCGGCTCGCAGTGAGTTTCGCGTCAGGGAGCTCGAGCTCCAGGACGGAGATGCCTGGATGGTGGCGACGTATGAGAAGACCGGATTCGAGCCGGTATCAATGGAAGGGTCGAGCGCATCAACCATAGCAAGATCCCTCTTCGGCCTTCCATTCGAGCGCCCGGTATGCTCTGCAGCTGCGTTTAAAAGAGGAGATGAATTTGAGCTTGCTGTGTACAATCCAAGGTGATGTGAATGGAGATCAATGGTGTGGAGATAGATGACACTTTCGCGGAGGCGTTCCCCATAAAGATCGGCAGGGTGCTGATAACCGCGATCAGTGAGCGCTGGGCTCTCGAGGCGGCGCGCGAGGCCACTGGCTTCGGTACCTCGGTGATAATGTGCCCCGCTGAGGCCGGGATCGAGTGCATTGTTCCGGGCACCGAGACACCCGATGGGAGACCCGGTGTTTACATACAGATATGCAACATGAGCTGGAAGAGCCTGGAGGCATCGCTCCTGGCGCGCATAGGCCAGTGCGTCCTCACAGCTCCCACGACTGCTGTCTTCAACGGCCTCCCTGAGGCTGAGAAGCAGTTCGACACCGGAAAGAAGCTGGGTTATTTTGGAGATGGATACCAGTGCGAGATCGAGTACTGCAACAGGAAGTTCTGCAAGATCCCCATCATGGAGGGGGATTTTCTCGTCGAGGAGACCATCGGGGCTGTGGATGGGATAGCTGGCGGCAACTTCTACATTCTCGGGCAGAACCAGCCCGCTGCGCTCATGGCCGCTGAGGCGGCTGTCGACGCTATAGCGAAGCTCAGAGGAACGATAACCCCGTTCCCTGGAGGTGTGGTCGCGAGCGGCTCCAAGGTTGGGAGCAGGTACAAGTTCCTTAAGGCCTCGACGAATGTTGCGTTCTGCCCCAGCCTGAAGGAGCAGGGGGTCTGTGTGCTTCCCGAGAATGTCACCGCAGGGTACGAGATCGTGATCAACGGGATAAGCAGGGAGGCGATCGAGGAGGCGATGCGCGTCGGGATCAGAGCCGCCTGCACGGTTCCTGGGGTGATTAAGATATCTGCGGGGAACTTCGGAGGTAAGCTGGGGCCGCACCAGTTCCATCTGCACAGGATACTCGGGTGAGGACAGCAACTGTCCTTATGATCAGGACAGCAGCTACCCTCATTTTTTTGAGACGTGAATCAGTTTATGGCGGTGCACTGAAGCAGATCTGAATGCATCCGCCTTTTTGAAAGCCCCTCACGCTCCAGCTGAGGCAGGATCAGAACCTCACGCGGAATCAGCCATCAGCCTGCAGATAGTCAAATGGACACGGCGGGATTCGGACCCGCGGCCTCTACCTTGCGAAGGTAGCGATCTTCCAGCTGATCTACGTGCCCACAAAATGTTAGGTCAGATGAGGCCTACCTCCTCGACCTCGACCGACTCCACGCCCTTCACCTTTGAGAACGCCTCCTCAACCTCAGATGTCCCACCGCCTGCCTTGTCGTCGAGCAGGACGACGGCTATCAGCGCCTTGAGGCCAAAGGCGATCGGTCGCACATCCATTGCATGGAGCTTTGCGGATGGTGGAACAGCTGACCTGATGGATTCCTTCAGCGATTCCATGTCTATGTCAGTGCTCTCAGGCATGACCCTGATCTTCGCGGCTACAGTTCCCATTTATAACACCTCACGGACCGGTGAAACCACAGCTTTTGCACGTGTAGATATTGCTCTGTTTCTTGCATCTGTTGCATCTGGCGATGATCACACCACAGCTCGGACATGGAAATCTGACGCCTCCGGTGCCAAGCAGGGTAACACCGCACGATATACACTTCTCTGGTACGTCTTTCATGCTTCTCCGGTCACTCCTTCTTGACGTCCTGCTATAAACTTTGCGATCTGGATCGCACAAGCTCAAAAAGCCGGAAAATGCATTCGCTGTGCGATCACTGGATCGAGTGCTTGAATCACTGAATGGAACTTCAGGAATCGGCACCCACTGTCACAGCTGATTACAAACCATGCGATGTCTCCTGCTGCTGGGTTCAATGATCCGAGTATACAACCCAATCATTTAATGGGGGCTGTGTGCCGAATTTGCTGTAAATTTCTCTCAAGCCGCTCAGATGCGTACCGGTCTGTTTTGAATTTACAGCAAATTTTATGCGCTACCCTTAATGGGATTATCATTCGCGCTGATGCATGCTGGAATCAGGAGCTGTTCATACTATTAGCTCCCGATTCAGCCATGCCATTCAACGATTTGCTTCCGTAAAAACGATCGCATGGATACCGGCATATGGAGATTCACAGAATGCTCAGAGGGATCTCAGAAACACTCCAGCAGCGTACTAACAGATCACAGTCCCGCGGCACCTATCAGGCAGCTCCTTCACCATCGCGACGAGCTCATCGGGAACGGAACCGTTGAGAACGAAGCATCTTACCCTGCAGGATTCGATTATCCTCAGGGAGCCCTGATCCATGCAGCTCTGGCGCCCCATGAGCTCAGTGGCTCTCACCGCAGGCACAGGCTTCCCTGAGATCATGACCCCATCGACATCCGTCACCTTTATCATATCCCACCCGAGCCGGCATGCCACAAGAGCTGCGATGGAGTCTGATGTGTAGTCCCAGCTGTGCTCCAGCCCTCTATCGTCCTCAAGGAGATACCTGTACGGCCTCAGGATCCGCACACCCGGCGAAGAACATGGAGCATCCACAAGCTCAGCCCCGGTCCCATCAGCCAGGAGATACGCGTACTCCTCCATGGCGAGAACCGCCATCCAGTGGGCAGCTTCATCGCTCACCATCTTACCGCTGTATAGCTCCCTGACAAGATCCGCCATCGGGCCGCCACCTGGAACCACCAGAAAGCCGTAACCGCTCTCAGCGAGAATGCAGAGCCTCCGGACAATTTCCTTCGCGCACCAGATCAGGCTTCCGCCGATCTTCACAACATAAAAGCGCATGGGCATGGTTCTGCGATGTAGTGATGAAAAGATATCCATCTTCGCGCATGCATCACTCATGTAAAGCTGTGACCTCTAGCTGTTCAGACGAGCTTTGCCTTGACCTTCTCGTAGAACCCATCCCTGCTGGCCTTCACGAACCGTGCCGGCCTCTCGGCTCTCCGCATGACTATCTCATCACCGTGCGTGACCGTGGCCATAGTCTGACCGTCGACGACAACCAGCGCCTCCTTCCCGGGGAGCTTAAGATCGACCTCTATCACGCTGTCCCCCCGGATCACCCAGGGCCGGGCTGACAGCTTGAATGGAGCCACAGGCACCAGGACTATCGCATCGAGATGCGGATCCACTATGGGCCCGCCCGCAGACATCGCGTATGCCGTGGATCCGGTGGATGTCGCGAATATCATGCCGTCTGCACGGAGTCGCTCCAGGGGAGAGCTGTTGACCTTTATCTCGAAATCGAGCATCTTCGCGGGGCTGGAGGTTATGAGCGCGACCTCGTTCGTCGCGGGCGGGAGCCTCTCACCCCGCAGCAGTGTCTCAATCCTGGTCCTCTCATCCACCTCGAATCCGAGAAGCAGATGCTCTATGGTCCTGACCGCATCCTTTGGCTCGACGTCGACGAGAAACCCCACAGTACCCATATTAATACCAAGAATCGGCCTTGGATCCTCCATCTTGTGTATCGTCCTGAGGATTGTACCGTCACCACCTATCGAAACTATGAAGTCAACATCCATCTCCCCAACCGGTGTGCCCTTCAATCCCAGATGCTCCGCAAGCTCCGGCTCAACAAAAATCTCAGCCTTGTCCTTGAAATGGTCTATGAGGGATCCTGCAAGTTGTATCGAGTCTGCATCGTTCCGGGAGACAAAGCCTATTCTAATGGGTACCACCCTCTATCAGCTCCAGTATCTCTCTGTGCATGAGACCATTTGAAGCTATCAGGTCCGTCTTCTCCCACATATTTCTGCTGAGGTGAAGCTTCTCGCCGAGAGAATCTGTGACCATGCCCCCTGCCTCCTCGACTATGAGAATTCCAGCGATCACATCGACGACCCTGAGAGAGCCGCGGAGGTCGATGAAGGCATCCAGTCTCCCGTCTGCGACATAGCAGAGCTCAAGCGACGCTGCCCCCAGGTTTCTCATCCTTCTCACGACATCTCCAACGCCCACGATCCTCGACGTCTTTGGCCGCATTGTGTAAGCGGAGATGCTGAAGTCCCTGAGGCGTGCGGTTTCTGATACCCTTATTTGCTCCACAGACGAATCCTCACGATACGCCCCGCCCCCTGGCTCTGCGTAATACCTCGTTCCCCTAACAAGGTCGCACACGTACGCAAGATGCGTACTGCCATCGCTTATGAAGATGGAAACTGCGTAAAATGGTATCCCGTGTATCGCATTGAATGTGCCGTCGAGCGGGTCCAGATGGACGAAGTAAGCTGGATCCTCTCCGATCACGCTCTCCCCCATCTCCTCGCTCAGAACCCTGAATCCGCGGCCGCAGTTCCTTAGAGGAGCGAGCGCCGCCTCCTCCGCGATCTGATCTATCGCCTTTGTGGGAGTTCCATCAGCTCCTATCTTTATGTGTGTGCCAGCGCCCGATGTCCCTGCGACGCTGCTCACAGCGGATGCAACGCTCTCAGACATCAAATCGCAGAGCGACTTCAGACTGGTGCCAACTGCTGAGAGGCTCATGAAAATGCGTCTCCAGTATGCGGTTTGTGCAGATCTTGATTTATGCCTTCGGTTTTCTGCAGTGGTATTATGCCTATAAATACAGTATCATCAATTGCCTGCATGCGGATAAACTTCCCCCAAGAGCATTGTCTGGCACCACACACCCGACAGTGAGCTAGCAATGCGTGAAAGTCCGCAGAGCTCAGTTAGAGGAGTTCACACCATGAAACGCATAGGTATAGCAGATACCACATTTGCCAGGTACGACATGGCCAGGGCCGCTATTCGCGAGATAAAGAAGCATGCATCCGTGGAGATAGTCAGGTACACGGTTCCGGGCGTGAAGGATCTACCTGTGGCTGCGAAGCGGCTCATCGAGGAGCACAAGTGCGACATCGTCATCGCTCTGGGTATGCC
>NZ_JAOAKP010000056.1 GCF_026419855.1 Methanothrix sp. | reverse complement strand
GAATGAATGAGTGCATCCAGCAACCAGTATGCGTGCCCTCTAAGTTGCTGAACACACAAGAGCGATCCTGCTTATGCACTCCTGCATCGATGAGTGCATAAGAAATCTGCCTATATGAGCTTCATGTTGCTGACCACATATGAGCGAAGATTTATTTAGATAGATAATGTGAATAATGAGTATGAAACGCGTAGTAGTTTGCCCAAACTGTGGCACGGTTTCTGAGATCGACGAGGCTGAGGTGGGGGATGACTGGCTGGCATGCCTGCCGTTACCGGCAGAAATTGCTGCTGTACCAGCTGGAAAAATTCATATGGTAACCGGCGCAGTTCTCTATGTGGATGGTAAAGGAAATAAGCTTAGCCGTCAGGATTACATAAACAAGTATGCTATCGATCCCGAACCCATTTGGGAAGCCATTCAGGCCTACAGAGGGAGACCAAAAACTTTTAAGCTGGGTAATAAATAATTGAGTGGTTAGTTGCATTGAGTGGATTTGGAAGAGCTGCCTCCTCCGAATATGTTTAGGCTCATCTTATTGAATTAGCTGAGGCTCATGTGATCGAATCGTCAGAGTGGCGATCTCTGGTAACTCCAATCAAATACAATATACTCAGCATCTTTCTGCGAAAATACGATCCGCCAAATCACAGGATGAGCTCTATAGCCAATTAGCACAGAATTTAGGGATTCAACGGTCCCGAAGATCCCGTCCAGCTCTCCGATAAATCGCGGAGATAAGCCATTCGCTCTTATCCCTATGATTGCTTGCCAGAAGAAGCACAGGCCCTTCTATGCATTCTTGAAAATAAATGTGTGATTAAATTTGTGATTCCAGCAACCTGCTTGCTAGATATCTGAGTTGCTAAACACACAAGAGCGAAGCTATTTACTAAGTGCCTAAAGTTATTGTTTTGCGTGTATCCACAGGCAGCGCATCAAATTTGCTGTAAATTCAAAACAGATCGGTATGCATCACCAGCGCTTGAGAGAAATTTACAGCAAATTCGGCACACTGCCTATCCAGGTCTTAGGTGGCCTACCAGTTTCCATCCTGAGCTCCCCCTAATTTAGGCATATGGATCCGCAGCATACTGATTATTTGTGGGTAATGGCACAGTTATCTTCCAGGAAAAGCAGCATCATTCGTCACATTTCTGTCTCACCTTGCCTAAATGATGAGGAGCTCAGGTTCCATTACTGCAGATCCGCCGCGCTATGCGCGGCGAAGAACGATGAGAGAGTGGTCTGGCGGGAGAAGGATTTCGAGTGATGCTTCCACGCGCTCGATTTTGTCCGCATCCTGCTCTCCGCGGATCTTATCGCCTCCTCCAGCGTCTCGAACCTGAGGGGGCGCGATGCCATTGCTGCTCTTGCTGCGTCTCTCACGACCCATACGCCCAGTGGCGCCCAGTACTCCTCCGTGATCTCTCTGAGCGCGAGAACCCCAGCCTGTCTCTTCATCCGGAGAAGGTGCTCGAGCACGGGCAGGCGTGCAGCATAATACCCGCCGGCGAGCGGGCTGTACGATCGCCGTCCTGCGGCTCCCTCTCGGTCAGATCCCATCCAGAGATGCTCAGGGGACCATGCGGATCCGGGATGCCAGATCTCTATGAGCTCAAACGAATACGCCCCGGGCATGAGAATTATCTCGAAGTGGTTTCCGAGAATGCCCCCTGAGTAGAGCTCGTATCCCCCAAACTCAGGCATATCAAGGATGCGGCTTCGCAGGGCGTTTCCAATGATGTCGTCGGATGCTGTTATCGCCCATCTGGTGGGAACAAGCCTGCGCTCACGCCCGAGAAGGCCTATGGAGAGAAGGCGCGAGATGTGGTCGACGCTGATCGAGGAGCTGTATAGCTCGCAGACTGCAGATGACGCCCTGAGATCTGTATCGCCCACGATCTGATCGACCTTCCTGGGAACAAACGGGTTGCCTGTGATGTCCATGTCCTCGATCCTGCCGCCCGGTCCCATCGGAGAGAGGACACCATCGAAGAGCATCCTCCCCTCAGGAGGTTTGACAAAAGAGACCTCTGTCTCGACAGGCTTGCTCGACATCGCTATCTGCTGGGCGCTCTCCAGAAGCCTTCCTGGATTTTTCGCATCTTGAACGTGTATCTCGAGCTCAGACCTGATCATCCTGGTTCTGAGAGAGATGATTCTGAAGATATCAAGCGCTGGTTTCTCGGGTGAGCCACCAACTGGCACCAAGGGCCCTGCTCTCACAACCGGATACCCGTGTCTTCCGACAAATATCTCAGGCGGTGACTCTCCTGCGAGACGGTTCCCTATCCTTGGCAGCGCTGCAAGCTCCTCGAGCTTTATCAGCAGCGGACAGACAGGCCGGCCGCAGAGACCGCGCCCCTTGCACGTGATGCATTTTACTGCCATGAGAGCGTGAGATGGAGGGTTAACCTCATGTTTCGAATTGCTTCTGGATGAATCTAACAAGCACCACAAACGATTTCATCCTTTTGTCACATTCGCTCTTGTGTATTCAGCAACTTAGAGGGCAAGCATACTGGTTGCTGGACGCACTCATTCATTCGTCAGGAGCACATAGCGGGAACAGTGCCTCTCAAAGCAAGTCATCAAATGTATAAGAGCGGTCACATTTTTATGGCACGCGCTGCATCATAGCCCGGTGCATGGGAACCGGCTGGTCTGCACATGGAAGTATCAAGCTTACACTCCGCCAGAGAATGTGATGGTATGCAGATGAAGCATATCGAAAATGCACACCAATGCGACATGTGCGTTGCCTTCTGGTTCCAGGACTGCAGGGCAGCAGGCTGCCCTGAGGCGACTCCGATCTCGAGGGTCGTAAAACATTCAAAGTGGAGATGGCTCTGATTGTCGGTGGAGCAGCGACCGGCCCGGCACACTGGTTAAGCAGCTTTTCACTTCCGGGAGGAATATGCCCTGTATCACCGGAATAGCAGGGGAGCTTTTTGACGATATTTTTCACTGCGACCGCTCGTAGACGAGCTCGAGCTCGGATCCCCTCCATGTGAACCTGGGCACAGAGTACCTTCTCTTCACACGCTCCCTCAGTGCGTGGACCACAAGTGGCACGGTGATCGTTGCATCTGAGAATACCTGCGCCATCCTCGCCTCCTTGTCCACCTTCCCCCAAGATACGGCCTCGCTGAACGTGCATCCTGATAGCCCCCCGAAGTGCGGCGTATCTGTGGTGTACTGTATCGCATACGAGTGGCCACCTCTGTAGGTACCCATGAGCTCTGATATGACCTTCGTCTGCTGTATGAAGTTCTTCGGAACGCCTCCGCCTATGAACACCACTCCCGTCTCCGCGGACTTCTCAGATATCTGAGTTATCTCATCCACATCCCTGATCTGGTCCACGATGACCCTGTGGCCGTTGCGCCAGGCTATTACCATCCCTATCCCTATGGAGCTGTCAGAGAGAGCCGGGACGAATACAGGGACCCCAGCGCGATACGCAGCCCCGAGGATCGTCGTCTCAGGCAGCTCCCTCCCGAGAAGCTCCATTATCTCCCTGGAGGAGTATGCGACATCGGTCCTGAGGCTCATCACGAGATCCGAGATGTGCTTATCCGCCCTGTGCAGCTCGACCTCAGAGACGAAGACATCGAAGATCCTGTCGATCTTGCATTCGTTGAGGTGAGCATCGTCAGCGCATGCACTACCCCTGTAGTGCCGTATGCCAAGACCTTCGCAGAGATCGTGGAACAGGTTCGCGCCCGTGCTCACCAGGCAGTCCACGTATCTTCTGGATACGAGATACGCGATCATCTCCTGGAGCCCTGCTGGGACCATGGCTCCTGCCAGCCCCAGAAATATCGTCACATCCCTGCTCAGCATGTTCTCCCAGACGCGCAGGGACTGGCCGAGCTGCCCTGCCTGGAAACCCATCCGGGCCATATCCGCGACCAGCTCACCTATGCTCCTGTCGACCATCGGAATCGTGGTTCTCTGCTGCCCTTCTGACTCAGGATAGCTCATGGAGCAAGAGAAGGTCGCTGAACGTTTTTAAAGGTTCTCTCCCCGACACCATGGAACATGGAAGGACCGGTAGGCGGAGAACCATAATGAGGAAATGATATACGATCCCGGATGGCTCACCCATGTGGTTCGGTGAGCGGTGAACCTGGAGAAAGATGCGAGTCAACTGCGGATGGTTGGAGTTATCAGAGTTCGCCTCTCCGACGATTCAAGCACATGAGCCTCTCGGATTTTTCAAGCCTTATATCTGTACTCACGACATGCATCCAGGAAGATGTCCGGGAAGCCCCTGTATGATGCAGAATGGAGATGCGAGTAGCTTGCGATCATTCTTCCATCCACTATTCCGTCCAGGCCGTCGGATATGCCTGTGCCGCGGCTGAGCCGGATGCCGTATCTCACATCGCCATCCACCACGAGCTCTGAGTGATGAAACTCGTGGCCCATGAAACCATCCCCCTTCCTGCCGATGCATGTGTCGGTGACAAAACTCCCATTCACGTAACTCACGATCCGTCTCCTGCCCCTTCGCGCAAGCGCCGGAACCAGTCCGACCATCTGATATGATGATTTCTTATGCGCTGAGCCCTCTCCATCATCAGGCCACTCCAGCTCTCTGCACATGTACATCAGCCCTCCACACTCTGCGTACACAGGCATGCCATCGGCCTCTGCATTGCTGATGGAGCTCATCATCGAGCTGTTCCTCGATAGATCCTCTGCATACAGCTCCGGGTATCCGCCGCCTATGTACAGGCCGTCCACCTCTGGGATCCTGGAGTCGTGTATGGGGCTGAATGGCACGACCTCAGCGCCTGCAAGCTCGATAAGCTCCAGGTTATCTCTGTAGTAGAAGTTGAACGCCTCATCCTGTGCAACGCCCACTTTCAGGCCGAGGCCGCGCTCGTTCTTCAAATACAGATCAGGCTTTACGTCTTCTAGATCCTCAGCCCCGCCCGCTATCTCGATCAACCTCTTTATGTCCAGGCTCATCTCGACGATCTCCCTTATCCGGGAGACCCTGTCATCAAAGCCGTGATGTCTCAGTCTGCCTTCCATAACAGGAACCAGACCGAGATGGCGCATTGCGAGGTGCATCTCATCGTTTCTCTGTATCGCGCCCACGACCGGGACCCCAGCGTATCGCTCGATCTCCCTCGTCGCTTTGTCTGCATGCCTCTCCCCGCCGAGCTTGTTCAATATGACTCCCCTGATACGGACATCCCTGTCGTAATCCATGTAACCCTTCACAAGAGCTGCTGCACTTCTTGTTATCGATCTCGCATCCACGACCAGGATCACAGGCGCGCGAAGCATCTTCGCGATCTGGGCTGTGGATCCAGCGTCTCCCTCGTATCCCTCGTAGAGGCCACGAACCCCCTCGATCACAGCAATATCAGCATCTCCGGCTGCATGAGCGAAAATCTCCATCACCCTCCTCTCGCTCATCAAGTAACCGTCGAGGTTCCTGCAGAACCTCCCCGTGATCCATGTGTGATAGCTCGGGTCTATGTAGTCCATGGCGACCTTGAAGGCCTGCACCTTCAGACCCATGCGAACAAGCGCTGAGAGAAGCCCCGCAACTATCGTGGTCTTGCCGCTGGAGCTTCTGTCCCCGGCTATGACAATTCTCGGAATGCGCATACTCATACCTCTACGGGAGAGTTCCTCTGGCAGGAGTGATTCACACCCTTGTTATCTCACGAAGTCTGTCATCGTCAAGCGGTTCTGGCACCGATGCATCGCTGCAGCTGAGAACGTGCTCCGCGAGGGCGCGATAAACTCCTGCGATGCTGCTCTCAGGTTCGCCCTCGATCACTGTGACAGCCCGGCGCTCGCACCTCTGAACCACAGGATCTTTTGGTATGAACGCGACCATCCTGCTCCCTATCGCCCTGGCGAACTCATCGACGATCTCCCTCTCGGCCTCGACATCTCTGGAGTTGCAGACAACACCCGCCAGCTTTGCTCCCAGCCGCTTCAGGCCTCTGCATATGTTGTTGGCCGCGTACACAGGCATGTACTCTCCAGAGGTTATTATGTACGCCTCCGTCACAAGACCCTTTCTTATGGGGGCTGAGAATCCACCACACACGATATCGCCAGGGACGTCGTAGAGAACCAGGTCGACCTCGTCCATTATCCTGGAGACCTTTCTCAGGAAATCTATCGCCACTATTATGCCCCTTCCGGCACATCCAACGCCTGGCTCCGGGCCACCGACCTCTATGCATCTAACCCCTCTGTATCCACTGAAGACGACATCCTCCTCACGGATCTCCTTTCCCTCCCTGATCATGTCCATCATCGTGGGAATTCTTCGGCCGATGAGATTGATCGAGGAGTCGCTCTTAGGATCGCATCCGACGACCAGGACCCTGACCCCGCGGTCGGCGCATGCAGCAGCCACGTTTGATGCTATGCAGGACTTTCCGATACCTCCCTTGCCGTAGATGGCAACATGCTTAATAGGTGACATGACAGACTCCGCGTAGCTCATGGAGAGGTAGATATAAGGAGTTATCTAGAGGTCTGGTAAATGGTATCATCGAGAGACATCGGCTCTGTTCTCAGCATCATGCTCATCATGTTAGGAATCATGACGGGAGTATCTGCGGGTCAGATTCCATCCGAGATCGCCGAGATCAGGGGCCATATCGCAACCGCTGAGGGGGTTTGGAACGCAGAGGACTTCGGATGGTTCGTCTACGACCTGAAGGAGGGCATGGGTAGCGAGTCTCTTTCCATCACCCCCACAGGGAGAATGATAGAGGAAGGGCGGCTAGTATACTCATGCAGAGCTGTGGCGAAGCGCTTCGAGTACGAAAGCTGGGGAGAGTACCTCTGGATAGGATTTCTGGGGAAACGGTACCTTGCAGGGTATCCGGAGGGCCCGGCAACGGAGGAGATCAGCACCCTGGAAAAGGGCGAGCTTAGGGAGGTTCTGATAGATTCCGATGATCGCTACACGATATCCTCTGAGAAGCCTCTGGTTCTCGGTGATGGATACAGTGTGGCGCTGAGTGGTGTCTCAGATGACGGGAAAAAGGTCTTCATAGAGCTGCTCAGGGGTGGCGCAGCAGTGGATCGCGCGGTCGTCGAGGAGGGGAGCACTTATGTCTGGAAGCATCCCGAGAACGACATCCCCCTGATAATGCTTCACGTCCGCTCCGGAATGCATGGCAGAGATGAGGACAGGGTGGACGTCGATGGTATCTTCCAGGTGAGCACCTCTCCATCTGTGGTTCTCACAGACAGCACCAGGGTGGGACTCCTGAAGGTGAACGACATATCCGCGGATCGGCTAGAGCTAAGGAACCACGATGATATCGCTCTGAGCCCTGACAGCTTCATCCACATCGCCGGAGGCCTTGCTCTGAGAGTGATGGATAGAGACTCTCTGATGTACTATCCGGTCGGTATCTACACAGAGTACGGCAGGTACATGATAAGAGGGCCCGTCTTCCACGCAGATGGTCTGCATGTTCAAAAAATTATCGAGGATATACCTGCTTATGTAAGCGCTGTCTGGGATTACAGGAACTACGCAGGGTTCTACTTCGACGACAAGGATATGATCGGAAGCGAGACGTTTGTCCTGAACGGCAGCTCCAGACGGGTCGTCCCGAGGTTCGGGCCGATAGTGCCTGTTGAGATGAACGGATCCAGGGTTGGATCCATGCAGGGAATGCTGTACTACACGTACATCCAGCCGAAGCGGTTCGAGCGGGAGTCCTGGGGAGAGTATTACGTCCTCAGTCTCTTCGGAGAGCTCTGGTTCGCAGGATACGGCAGGAACACAAGCTCTGAGATAGGAGAGAAGAGCATGTTCGAGTACGAGCGCCTCGGCAGGGTTCTGATAGACACTGACGCTCAGGACATAGCGACATCAGGTAACATATACTTCTTCAGGGATGGGTACTCGCTGCTCATAAGAGACGTGGGCAAGGACAGGATATTCGTGAGCCTTCTCAAGGAAAACAGGATTGTGGACAACAGCACCATCAGCTCCGATTCGACGTATGTTTACAAGAAGGACGTCTTCGATATCAAGGATCTCCCAGTACTTGCAGTTCATGTCGGCGAGATATTCAGGGATGGGGAGAGGCAGATCGCGGTCATAGATGGCGTGTTCCAGATCTCGGATCAGATCTACCTACCGATCGAGGGCGGCTCCAAGATAGGTGACATGGTGATCTTCACAACTCCCAAGGGAATTTACATGGTGAATGAAGAGTCGACGTCTATGAGTAAGGGATCGTCTGTGGAGATATGGCCGGAGTATCCAGGCGTGACAAGGGGTCTCTATCTCGCGGTCGCGGACAACGACACGCTCAGGTACTTCCCATACACAGTAGCTTATGTCGTTCCCCTTCCAAGGATACTCAAGCTTGGAGCTCCGCCTGACGCATCGCCACCTGTCGCATTCAATGCCACAGTGAAGGCTGGCGAGATGAAGGGCGTGCTCGCAGAGGTCATAGATCCTCTCGGAAGGACCGTCTCGCTCAAGGAGATCTCCACGGGCAGGGGCTCAGGCGATACATGGAGGTTTGAGTGGACCTGGAACGGTACGGTTCCAGTAATGAACGACATGGTGGTGCCGGACGCAGATATCACCCCGACGAATGCCATTCTCTACATCAACGATTCCTCTTCTGCTAATGTGGGCGTCTTCTTCGACCAGGCAGGCAGGATCGAGAGGATCATTGGAGCAGATGGGAAGATCTACTACTCCAGGGGCCAGAGGATGTCATTTGCCTCCGGGAGCAGGCTCGCTTTCTTCGTGTGGAGCAACAGCACGGTTGCTGGTCAGAAAAACCATACGCTTGTGGGCGACATAAACGCGCTGGAGCCGCATATCGAGCGGATTCCGGCAGCTCCAGGCAGATACACGCTCCAGCTCAGGGTTCGGAACATCATGGGCGAGACAGTGGAGAGGACAACATTCAATCTCACATCTCCGCTTTACAGCTCCTTCCTCAGGGCACCCCAGGCTCAGGTGAATGGCAGTTCTCATGTAAACAACAGCAAGAACACATCCGGTGATCTTCAGGCTGAGCAGAGCGACGCAGAAAGGAGCAGAGCTGCCTCTCCCGGCGCAGGAGCGGCTGCATTTTTGGTGGCTGTAATCACAGCCGCCATAATTAGGATGCGCAGAGGCCTCAGACGAACTTAGGCCTCTCGGAGAGTTTTACTGGAAGAGGCAGCCTCCTCCAGGGTTTGCCTGCGGTCTCGCTCTGGAGCCTGGCGCGCAGCTCCTCCACGCTCATACTGATCTTCCGGTTTCCGGATGTTGATTCAGATCTCACATTCACGCTCAGAAGCCCTGTGGATAGCTCTTCGTCCCCTATGACAGCAACGTAGGGTATCCACTCCCTTCCCGCGTCTCTGATCTTCTTCCCCACAGTCTCATCCCTGTCGTCCACGTCAACCCTGAAGTTCAGCTGCTTCGCGACCTCCATCGCTCTTGCATGATGACGCTCTGCGACCGGAATAATCCTCACCTGCGTCGGTGAGAGCCAGGTCGGGAGCATTGGAACACCGCCGTTTGCAGCTATCATCGCCTGCTTCTCGAGGAGCGCGTACATCAGACGCTCTATCGCGCCTGATGGGGAGCAGTGAAGGAGTATCGGCCTCTGCCTGTTCCCCTCGGCGTCCACATAGCCTATATCGTACCTCTCCGCGTTCTCGACATCGATCTGCACGGTCGATAGAGCGCTCGCCTTGTCCAGCGCGTCCACGAAGTTGAACTCGAACTTGAGCACGAAGTAGAAGAATCGCTCGTCCCACATCTCTATCAGCACCGGCTTGTTCACGATATCAACAAGTCCTTCTATGAACGCTCTGTTATTCTCGTAGAAATCCCTCGTGAACCTTATCGCGACCTCGTAATCGTTCAGGTCCAAACCCGCCTCCTTGAGCACTGATATGCTGGCCTCGTACTGCTTCCTGAACTCCTCCATCGCGGAGCTCATGTCGGTGCAGAATGTATGCATGTCAGGCATTGTGAAAGCCCTCAGCCTGCGGAGCCCGACGAGCTCGCCACGCTGCTCCCGCCTGAAGCTGTAGCGGGTGAGCTCGAACATCCTGAGAGGCAGCGATCTGTAGGACACAGTCATATCGTGCCCCATCAGGAACTGGCCGAAGCACGCGGCGAACCTTAGAAAGAGGTGCTTCTTGTCTGCCTCTATCGTGTACTGCCTCGCAGGGAACCTGTCCAGGTACTTCTTCAGCGTCGGATGGTCCATGTCGTACATCACCGGCGTCTCGACCTCCATCGCACCCATCTCGAGCGCCCTGTCGGTGACGTAGCTCTCCAGAAGGGATTTCACCAGCCGGCCCTTCGGGTAGTACCTCATGTTTCCAGGATCAGAGCCGGGCTCGTAGTCCACCAGCTCCAGCCGGCGCATGAGCTCAACGTGCGGCGGGATCCTGTCGACCGCCCGGCTCTTCTCTATCTCGTATCTCACAAACTTCTCGAGCCGTTCGTGCCCTCTGAAGTCAAACTCCTCCGGAGGAACCATCTCTCCGCCCTTCTTCATGATCCTCCAGTGGGATACAGCCTTGGCCTCGGATTTGAGTGCCTGAGAGACAACCTCTCCCTCGCCGATTCTTATCGATCTTGAGAGCTCAGAGAGCGGATGGCCCTTGCATCTTATCGTGAATGATTTGTACCAGCCGAATGGAGCGCGTGCGACCTCGAAGCTGTTCTTAAGCGCAGATTCGAGATCCCTGAGAACACGCACAGCAGTCTCCGGCGAGGAGAGAGCCGGGCTCAGGTGGGCGTAGGGGTAGAGCATTATCCGCTCAGCGTTGACCCTCTTTGCGACATCCTTGATCTCACCCGCAGCCTGAGCCACAACAGCATCAGGATCATCCTCATCGAACTTCTCCACAGCAATGAACGCGCAGAGGGCCTCATCAAGCCTGCCCGATTTCGCCTCATCGGGCACCTCCTCTGCGAACTTTGTTGGCTTCTTCGCCTCGAACTCTATGAAGTCTGAATGTATCAGAAGTAATTGCAATAGTATCACCCGATACGGATGGGAGGAGGGCCTGTCACTAAGTAAACCTTTCGATGGCCATGCCGGAGCATCGGCCCAGCAGCACGCAAAAGTTAATCACTGTCGGCCGCGTACTCGCATAAGTTATCATATGGATAAAGGCGAGGTCGAATGTTTGGCAGCGCATTGCTGTGTTGGATAACTCTTTAGAATCCGCAAGCAGAAGACGATTCCAGGAATGCGTGGAGAGTAGATCAGAATCAATAGCTAGAGACGTTATCACAAAA
>NZ_JAOAKP010000055.1 GCF_026419855.1 Methanothrix sp. | reverse complement strand
TGTTGGTGCGGCTCTGAACGCGTACTCGCTGTTCATTCGCAGAGCAACATGGCATGTGGATCCGGTGGTCAGCGAGAACAAATCGAACGGTTCTGCCGAGTTCCTCGAGCAGTGCATGCACGACATGTGGCACAGCTGGCAGACGTTCATCGCGACTGCTGCCAAACCGGTGCTCCAGTTCGGGTTCGCGCCGTTCGAGAAGATCTTCAAAGAGCGGCGGGGCGAGCAGGATGACGAGAGGTACTCGTCGCTTTATGATGATGGCGCCATAGGCTGGGCGAACTTCTCGTTCAGGAGCCCGGACACGATCCTTCACTGGGATTACGATCCGAACGATGTGACCAGGCTGATCGGGCTCACACAGCTCGCGGCACCGGACTGGCGCGTGACGTTCATCCCGATCCAGAAGATACTCAACCTGCGCGCCGAGCCGGGAAAGGACAACCCGGAGGGCAGATCGATCCTCCGACCGGTCTGGCGAGCGTGGCGGACCAAGACCATACTTGAAGACCTCAGGAACATCATCATCGAGCGCGGTGGCGCGGGGCTGCCGTGGGCTGAGGTGCCTGCAAACATTGCAAACGCGCCGATGCTTGCAGCGGCTGACCCCGACAACCCTGCGGCTGCTGAAGCGCTCGCATCATACAACAGCATCGTTGAAACGCTCGAGAACATCACGCAGGATACACAGAAGTGGCTCATTACACCACAGGTCTGGGGCGCGGACGGCCAGCCCCAGATAAAGATCGGGTTCCTGCAGCCGTCGATGGGCACTGATATCATCGGTCACATCACCGCATCGATCGATGCTGAAGCGAAAGCGATACTGATCGCAACGATGACCGAGTTCCAGGCGCTGGGTATGGGCGGTACTGGCAGTCTGGCTCTCTCGCGAGACAAGACGGACAACTTCACATTAGCAGTAGCTGCGACGTGCACATCGTTCCAGGAATCGATAAACAGCCAGGCTGTCAAGCAGCTGTTTCAGCTCAACCCCCAGTTCGAGTTCGAGAAAGGTCAGCCCAGACCACGTATTGTATACGATCCGCTCGTGCCGCTGAACACACAGGATGTTGTTGCAGTGCTCAGCCTGTTCGAGCGTGTCGGGTGGGACCTGAGAAACCAGGCCGACATCCGAGACGCGATCATCAAAAACCTGGGTCTGCCGAGCTACGTCGAGAACGATGTGCGTGACGAGGTCGAGGGGCACGAAGGTCCGATCGATGAACTTCTCAACGGTCGAAATCCGGTCGATGTGATCCTGGGCGAAAACCGTCCTGAAGTAACTTCAGCACGCGAAAAACATGAACTATGAACTCCTGCACCTCATCCGCGAGTCGGGATACCTGACAGATGCAGATCTGAACGCGAACGAGAGATACGCGCTTCTCACGCACAGGTTCTGGAAAGCCGTGGAAGCGCTGGGATATGATACTGTCAGGTTGAAACGGACACTGTGGATGTACGCAGGTCGACCTGAGGAGGATCTGGTCCGGGCGTTGCCCGAGTCGCCGATCCAGAAAGCGGTGCGCCAGATTTCGTCTCAATCAACGGGCAGGGACAGAGATCGGCAGGACGATATCCGTCGCAGGATCAAGGAGATAGCAGCATCCATCACAGAGATGTACCAGCGGGGCGAGAAAGCGATCCAGGAATCGATCGATCGCAATCTCGACAACCCGGAGAGGTTGCGTTCGGAAACTGATCGCATCAGACGAATGCTTCTCGCTCAGGCAGCATCATGGCTTGCGGCTGCAGTGCCAGGACTTTATGTTACCGGTGCGCGTATCGGAACGATACAGCTGCACGGACCTCATGCAGACGCTGTTAGAGCGCTGATCACACAGGAACTCAACCGTTTCAGAGAGCTCGATGCCCAGATAGGACGACACATCGAGGAGGTCATTGCCGAGGCGGAGAAACGCCGCGTCCAGGCCGCGCTGGCAAACCGCGAACCGGATTACTCGGGTCTCAGGGGCAAGGTGGTGGGGTACAGGACCATCGAAGGCAGGAAGCTCGGTGTGTCTGATTATGTCAAGATGCTCGCGCTGACCGCTTCCAGGGATTTTTACAATCTCGGAACACAGAACGGCATGCTTCACCGCAAGGAGGATCTCGCGCTCATATCACGTGAGGTCCGAAGGAACACATGCGACGCGTGCCGCAGGTGGGCCGGGCGGATCGTCTCGATCTCGGGACGGTCTGCAGAATACCCCTCGCTGCAGGACGCGCTCGATGACGGTATCATGCATCCTCACTGCATACATTACCTGATCCCTGTGGATTATCCGGGGTCAACGTAACGGGTGTAAAATATGCAAGCAACTGTGTATGGACTGGATGTTAAAACAGGAAAGAAACACGCGTTGCGCATTTCCGAGAACGCGCTGCTCGCGCGTGATGCCGGCTGGAGAATAGTTGCAAAGGCAAGGTACACGCTGGAAAGCAGCACAGTCAATCACCAGCTATCCGGCAGCACGAAACAGGTCCTCATCACATCGAAAACATCAGATGATGCGACCGCGTATATTGATTTTGACGAGGTCAATCCGCAAAGCAGTGAAGCTCCTCTGATACTCGCCGGCAGCACGTCTGTTTGTATTCCTGCCGAGGGCATCGCGGTTCTGAACATTATGGGAGACGCGGGTGTCGAGATCGGTATTTTAGAGCTGGGATGGGCTTAGTATGGTAGCGCGATACGCGTTTGACGAAACTGCATACATCGTCGTTGAATTCGGTACGGGACAGTCGGTCTCGGTCTCGATATACGATCTCGCGGACAATTCTCTTATTGTCGAAGACGCTGACATGACTGAGATCGGATCCACTGGATTGTACAAGTATGCGTTCGATCCGGGTCTCGAAACCCCTGCGTTCAAACACTACCTGTACATCGCCAGCGATGGCGCGTCTGTAAAACACGGTGTTCTGATCTTCGGAGGATACCCCGATGAGCTGGACGCCATATCCGCGACGCTGTCGGAAACCAGCTCGAGGCTCTCAAATCTCGAGTCCGTCGTTTCCGGGTTGAGTTCGAGAATCTCGGATCTGGAGACCGAAGTGGTTGCAATGGATGCAGACGTCGGCGAACTCGTGGATTTCACCGCGGGCAACCGAGTCGTTGAAAACAACCAGCTCATCATGTACACTCCGAATGGTCAAACCGAGATCGCGAGGTTCAATCTCTTTGATCAGGCTGGCAGACCGACCATGACAAACGTGTACCGAAGAGAAAGAGTGCTTTGAACAGTCTTTAAAGAAGGTGATCATGTGCGATTGAAATGTCATAACTGCGGCACGGGTGTTGATTTTGATCAACCTCCCAAGGAGTTTGTGTGTGCCACGTGTGGTGCAGTGAACGTTGTGCCCGTTTATAAGGGAACGAGCGACGAAGAGCTGGGATGCATTGCACCAACCGGCTTTGAATGGCAGCTCCCTGCCGGGAAGATCGGTAACCCGGTCCTCGGCTTCAAGTACATCACGGCTCAGGGCACACAGATGACCCGTGAGGAGTATCTAGCGACGTTCAAGATCGATCCCGAGGTGGCGTTGCAGTATATGAGATCTCACAGAGGCGTGAGGTTCGGGGGGAACGTGTGATGGACCTCCGAAAGACAAGCTCCTGGCGGTACGATCCGCAAAGAGGCTGGGTCAGGCCGGTAGTGTTTGAGATCGCAGGTGACAGACCATCCCGCAAGAAGAAACAATAGATGCGGTGTGTCGAGGACTCCGGTCTCCGATCCAGAGAGGAAAACGCAGAGGTCGTATGCACAGAGAAAAAGTTTCCTCGAGATCCATCAGAAACCGTATGGGTCTCGATCACGTTTCTGAATATCACGCGGACGATGCCGTGCACGTCACCGAGCAGGATGAACTTCAGGCTGCGATCGAGCGCGGCAAATCTCTTGTCGATGACTGGATCGAGCTGAAACAGCTGGGTGAAAGAGCTGAACGATACTGCTGATAGCGAACAGCGCATTCCGACCTTCAGGTCGGAGAGGAGGCCATTATGGGGGTTGATTATTCCGATATTCACGTTCCACGATTGGGAAGTGGTACGATGGATGAGAACGAGATCGAGCATGAAAAAATTGCCGAAAAGGACTACCAGGATCTGGACATGGCATATGCGATCCTGGAGGAAGAGAGCGCGGGACTCGATGAGCTCCGAGAGATTGCAATGGAGGTCGACGATCCCAAGCTGAAAGAGATCATCGAGAGAATCTACGAGGACGAGAAAACACATACAGAGTCGCTCAGGCAGTGGATAGCAGAGGCAGGTCCGAAGGACGAGCCTGCATCTCATGATCAGGATCAGAAGACTGCTGGAGACGAATCTCATGACGAAGCTGAGATGGATGTGGATAAGGATGAAGCGACATCCACAGAAACCAGTGCGTCCGAGATCCTGAACGAGATTCGAGAAGTTCTCGAGGAGCACGAGGAGGAGCACGAAGTCGATAAGGACGATTCCGGAGAGCAGAGCGAGGAAGATGACGACGAGGATGAGGACGAGGATCTGGAGAAGGACGAAGACAGGACAGACGTTGTTGCAGAGAAGAGTTACAAGTCGATCCGGGTGCCCATCATCAAGGGCGATCAGCAGATCGTTTACGGTATCGTATCCGAGCCCGGTGTGGTGGATCTCCAGGGCGACATTCTGACTCCGGAGGAGATACGGAAAGCAGCGCACAACTTCATGATGAAATCTCAGAGAATCGGCGTGGAGCACACAAGACCTGCAAAAGCGAGCATCATCGAATCTTACATAGCACCGGTTGATTTCACATGCAACGGTCAGCGTGTGAGGAAGGGGTCCTGGGTCATGGCTGTGAAAATCCATGATCCGGAGCTGTGGGCGGCAGTGAAACGTGGCGAGATCACCGGATTCTCGATTGCAGGTACCGGTACCAGAACGCCAGTGTGATTTTCAAGCTCAATTCCGGTCGTTTCGATCGGAAAGGAGGTTTTATGCCAAACATGTTATCAGATCTCGAGCTTGACGAAGTCTCGCTCGTTGGAAAGTCTGCGAACGGAAGGAAGTTTTTGGTATTCAAAAGCAAGGGTGAATCGAAAATGACGACTGTGCCCACCAGGGCGGAGAGTTCCAGAGCTGACGAGGCTCTGGTGAGCAAGGCAGCCATCATGGACATCATACAGAAGGCTGTGGAACCGATTGCAAAGGAGAACCGTGAGCTCAGGAAGGAGCTGGAAAGGCAGAACGAACTCCTGAGGCACAAGAACTACATCGAGGTCTCGAAGGAGTACCTGGGCGAGCTGGTATCTCCGGAGGAGGGCGCGAGCATCCTCAAAGCGCTTGAGAATGTGCCTTCGGACGCCCGCAAGGTTATTCTCAAGTCGCTCAAGCAGGCGAACGCAGTGAAGCGTGAGGCATCAAAGCTGCTCTACCATCCGATGGGATCGAGCCGGCCGGCTCCCGGGAGCGCCATGGAGGAGTTCAACGCGCTCGTCGAGAAACGGATGAGCGAGATCCGGAAGAGCGGTTCGGCGGGCAGCGATCCGAAGGTTCTCAGGGCGCTGGCAACCCAGGAGATCACCAGGGAGAGGCCGGAGCTGGCCAGGGCTGTTCTCGCTGAAGAGCGCGCAAACACCATGAAGGCTCAGCTGGGGGCGATCTAAATGGCCACAAGGCAGGTTGCAGCACCGTTCAGAGAGACCGTACCCGGAGACATCAGCTCGTATGATGTCGAGGGCGATCTCACCGCATACGAGTACTGCTTTGTCGAGCTCGATACAAATCGGGCCCGGACTGTCAAGGCATACTCGGGCGGGTTCCCGGTCGGAGTACTGACAAACAGACCTGTCGAAGATCCGACCAGGACGGAGTTCTCCACCGTCGCTCTTGTCCAGTACAAGGGCAAGGCGCTCGTGCGGACCGGCAACGGCGGGCTCGCTCCAGGAGACCTCGTGAAGGTAGCCGCGGGTGGTGTTGCGGTCAAGGCATCACCATCAGATGGAGACATACTGGTAGGCCAGTGCGAGGTTGGAGCTGATGCTGGCGAGATCGCAACGGTCCGGCTCTTCTCGACATACGTGAGGGTGGTGAGCTGAAATGCATCCGAACTCATCTCTTGATTATAAAGCAACCATAGCAGCACTGCAGCGCGAGGTCGTCTGCAAGGGTGTTGATTACTCGCAGATACACGTTGCACGGCTTGAATCCGAATGGTCGCTCGCATACAGACAGGAGCCGAGCAACTTCATAGCAGACCGGTGGTTCCCGCTGATCGGTGTCAACCAGATCGCAGGACTGTATCCCAGATGGGCTAAGGAGAATGCATACACAAACAAGGCTGGAACATGGCGTCCTGGCAGCATTCCGCCGCAGGGCGAGCTGAAGATCGACCAGCCGGGCAGCTACGTGTGCCAGAGGTATGCATTCGAGATGCCGCTACCCGCAGATCTGCCGTTCGTTGCAGATCAGGGATACCCGATCGAGATGGCCACGACACAGATGGTCACAGACGTCCTGCAGCTCAACAAGGAGATCATAATCGCCCAGAATTACTTCAAGGATGGCGTGTGGGGTATCGACTGGACAGGCGTAGCGAGCGGCGAGACCGGCACCGAGGAGCAGGTGACAGGCCTGACGTTCCGGCAGTTCAATGATGTAGATTCAGATCCGCTCCAGGTGTTCAAGGATGCCAAGCTGGCAATCAAGAAGCGGTCCGGTGTGAAACCCAACACCATCATCATGGGCGAGCAGGTCTACGAGGAACTCAGGATCAACCCACAGCTCATAAGCCTGTTCAGAAACCCGCAGGCTGCTGAGAAGGTGCCGACAAAGCTCAACGAGCAGATGATCGCCCAGGCGCTGGATGTCGATCAGGTCATCGTGGCTTCTGCGATGTACAACAAATCCAAGCCTGGATCCGAGGTTGAGCTCGACTGGATCTTCGGCAAGCACATATGGGTCGGTTATGTCACCACCCCGGGCCCCATGAAGACCATCGCTGCGATGAACCTCACATTCAACGAACCTCTCGGAGGGTTCGACACAGCGATCACGCAGGTGCCTGATCTGCATTCGCATACTACCTACTACCAGGGGTTCCAGTGCTGGTGCCCGGTAGTGATCGCGCCTGACGCCGGACTCTTCATGAAGAACGCAATCGCGTGAACGAGTGCGAGCGAGGACGATACTGATGGAGTATGTTGTTGTCAGACGGTTCCAGCGGCACGATGGCAAGACCCTGAGGATCTATACTCGGGGTCAAATCATTCCTTCTAAGGAAGCAGCCAGCATGCCTTCAGAAGTTCTTGAAAACCTGCTCGCGGGCGGGTTCGTGTATCCGTCTGATGGTGTGAGAAAATCGAACAGGAGGTCAGGCGATGAGGATATTTGAGACGCTCTGGGGAAAGACAAAGCTCGATTCGCTGTACACACGCAGAGCCGAGATCCGGGAGCTCTTTCTGCCCGATGAGGATGGAAAACTCACGAAGATCACATCGACTGCAGACGATCTTAACGCGATATCGTCACTGCTGCCTGTCCGCTGGCCGCCGCGGATGATATGTGCGCTCGTACAGCTGAATGGCTGGGGGACAACTCCCATCTCGTTCGCTGATGATACACCGGCTCGGATCACCGGCATGAGTTCGGCTGTTGATATGAGTGCAGTCGGTAACGGAGGTACCATCAAGCTCACCATCGACACCGGATCGGTGCAGACCGCAACTCTGCACTGCACGGCTGGATATCATACCGGCGGTTCGGGCGCGTCGACCGACATGACTGAAGAGGTTGACAACAAGTTCAGAATATCTGTGGACGGCGACGCCGCAGAAACAGTGACATGCGACTGGACTGGATGCGACACGGGCGCAGAAATCGCGGCCGAGATGCAGTCAAAGATACGTGCCCTCGGCGGCAAGAAATCTGGTGTTACGGTATCTTTCGTCACGGATCATTATGTGATCACAAGCCCCACGCTCGGAACGTCCTCTAAGATCCGCATAACGAACGCGGCGGATCATGACTGCTGTGACGAGCTCAAGATCGGACCTGATTACGGCACCAACACCGATGGCACCGGAGATTGTGCAGACGTGAAAGCGGTGACTCCTGCCGAGATCGCTGCACTGATCAACAAGGACATCAGCGGATGCACTGCAAGTGTTGTATCCGGGGTTCTCACGATCACGAGCAATACCGCAGGCAGACTCAGCAGAGTGCTCGCTGGCAACGGCACGCTGAATACGCTCTGTGGCATACCTGATGGCAAAGTCGGCTACGGCGCCATAGGTCTCGGTGATGAGGACTGGGAGGACGACGATTACCTGGTGGTCCTGTCACACAAGGGTGCGTCTGCATCGCTGGGTCTTGCATGGAACAACCCGACCACATCCGGTTTTGATATCGTCCCTGAGTCCGCTTCGTCTGATTACGTTACGGTGATCGTCGTCGGTCAGACATCGTGAATCTAACCAGGTGAGTTTGTCGTGCCCGAGCAGTCGACATACACAGGCAGACCGGCTGAACGAAAAATCGATGCTGTGAGGCTGGAACTCGGTAAAGACGAGAGTCTGGAGCTGCTCACAGATGCCGAAATCGAGTACTACCTGTCGAGAGCGAACTACAACGTGCTGCTTGCTGCATCATACTGTGCGGAATCCATCGCTGGTATGTATGCGGGGCTCGTCGATAAGTCGATGGGCGGATCGTCCGCGAGCCTGAGCCAGAAGGCAGAGGCGTGGCGCAAAAAGGCACACGAGCTGCGATACCTCGCTCTGAACACGTCTCTCACACCGAGAGCATCGTCCTCGAGACCCCGCAAGCTCAGGTTCTGGGTCGGCCAGCACGATAACACCTCTGGATACATGCTGCAGCACGATGCAGACGGCAGGATGCGAGAATGGCAATGACCCCCCTCGATAAAATTTTCTTCAACGAGTTCAAGACAGGCGTTATAAACGCGCACTGGGTGAACAAAGATCGCTGGATACTGTTCTCTGGCACGCGTCCTGTTGTGCTTTCATCAGATGTTCCACCGGAATTCAGAATCGCAGTGACGACCGAGCCGGTTCCGGGACACACGATAACCTCGGGCACGATCGCATTCGATAACGAATCACTGACGTTCACTCAGCCGGCACGGCTTGCCACGCGGTCTGTCTTCATGTCACTCCCGGAGGTACACATCGATGAGCTGGATTGCATGGTCACGATCGAATGCATCTCTCCGGAGGGTGCCCCGCTGTACCGTGAGACGTTAAAACCGTTCGAAATGATCTGCTTCCCCAGAACACGTATTCTCCGAGACCAGTCTGGAAGCGGATACATGCAGACGGACTATGACATTTACACGGATGAAGTGATCCCGATAGGCAGCCGGATCAGATTTGTCGATCCGCATCAGAACGGGAAGCTTGTTGAGGTGTACATAAAGGCACGAACATCCGCGGTAGATCTCGAATTTGAGAACACACAGCCGTTCCGGGTGTATAACTGTGCTTGAGGCGAGGTGGAATATGCACAAACCGTATTACATGTCAAAAACGTTTTGGGTGAACCTGATTGCACTGATCGCCATGGTGGTTCAGTCTGTTAACGGATTCACGATATCTCCAGAGGAGCAGGCTGCAATTCTGGCAGTGATTAACATCGTGCTCAGGTTCTACACGCATGATGAGATAAAGCTCTGACGCGAGTGGTGGGGGACGTGGAGAACAATTCGCTTGAAGCCCGGATATCTCGTATTGACGAGAGGACAATGAACATCCAATCACTGCTCGAGAAGATCTCACTCCAGCTCAGCGATCATGATTGCCGGATCAGCAAGCTGGAACAGTGGCAGAACCAGCTTCTGGGATCGATCGGTGTGCTGACGTTCCTTGTGGTGCTCCTGGTAACACTGCTCAAAACATTCACATGAGGGCCAACACAATGCTGGACTGCACGTCGGGCGATCTCTACTACATGATCATAGCGTCGCCGCAGATTGCATGGTGGGTGGCGGATCTGAGGATGTGCGAATCAGAGCTGGAGAAACAGATGTGGGATACCGCATTCGGGGTGAAGTTTTGCAACTGGGATTATTACAAAGAGACAAAGGGATGGTGGCTGGCGAAAAGGTCATGAACCCGGGTCAGGACGTCGGGCCAGCAATCCGTGACTGGCTCGAGACCAGCTGGCGAGAGATCTTCTCGAGCGAGATAATGCCCGAACCGGAACCGGGATGCCCCGGATAAGCACGCTCGGAGGACAAATGCATCGTGAGGTGTTCTTTCTGATAGCGGCTGGTCAGCTGCTTTATTCAATTGCACTGCTATATGCTCTGCAGGACGCCTTTAACGGTCTGGTTGTGGCAATTGTTGGGTTGGGTTTGTTAATAACCGGGGGAACAATAGCACTCATAGAGGAGGAAGAGTTCGATGCCCGACATTCAGTATCTTTCGCCTCGCGATAATCAGTGCATACTTCCGACACATGTTGAGGTGCTCTCGCGCGCATTGCGCGGCACTGGCGTGATCAGTGGCAATGCGATCCGGCCCACCGATCCACCATCCATGGCAGTCACCGTCTCATCGGGTGTCATTAGACTCGGTGGGGAAGTCCTGAACGTTTCTGCGCAGGAGGTTGCGATATCGCCCTCTCACGAGACGCTGTATCGTATCGATGTGATATACCGTGACACGTCTGGTGATGCGCGGGTTGTCACGGGCACGCCCGCGGAGATCATTAACCCCAAAGATCTGCCCAGCTGGACAGGCTACATCTCGCCGTCCCCGCCTGGTGATATCCCCAACGGCGTGATACTCGGGGTGGTCTATGTCCCGGCAGCATCCAGCACGATACAGTCCTCGTACATATGGGAGTTTGCAGCCGGTGTCGAGGACCCGGTGCTGGTAAGCGATATCGTAACCTCTGTTGGTAATCCTGGTGACCATTCACATGTGCCCTCAGAGGCGGCGGTACGTACACTTGCAGACACGAAGATCAATCTGTCTGACATAGTCACCACACTCGGCAACCCGGGAAGCAACTCCAAAGTTCCCTCGGAAAAAGCCGTGCGTGATGTGTTCAACCTGCTCGGGGTAACAAACGGCAATAATCATAACCACACTGGAGGTGCGGGTGCTCAGATCTCGCATGGCGACCTGCTGAATCTCACGGCGGATCATCACTCACAATACCTCACTACAGGCAGACATGACACCACGGCGAGGCATACCCCTGGTACCGTGGTGCCGGTTGTCACAACAGTTGGCAATCCTGGTTCAGATTTGAACATACCCAGTGAGAAGGCAGTTCGCACTGCTGTAAACGACACGACGAATCTTGCATCAATAATCCATGCACTCGCCTCGAAGTCAACACCTGTTGACGCCGACGAGACGTTTCTCGTCGATTCTGCAGCGTCATACGGTCCGAAACGACTGACATGGTCTAACCTCAAGGCCACTTTGAAGACATATAATGATACACTGTATGCACCTATAGCCAAGGGTGTGACAAATGGTGACTCACACGATCATTATG
>NZ_JAOAKP010000054.1 GCF_026419855.1 Methanothrix sp. | reverse complement strand
CCCATTATAGTTCTTTGTGCCACTTCATATAAGCCAATTTAAAATCTTCTGGATATATCACACTTCATACATGATTTTATGTAATATGCAATATTATATCAACTTATGCGGAATACTATAATCGTGGCTTCCAGATCACACGTTTCTCAGGATCTCCGCGGTCTCCTTCAGATCATTCCTGAACGATGCCAGGATGGCAGATGACTCCTGGAATCCCTCCAGTGCGTTGAAGAACCGATCTACAGGATCGCCCTTGTATGTTGGAACGAGAAATATGTGCGTGTGCGGTATCCTCCTGCCCCTTGCATACATCGCCACGAAGTCCGGTCCGAAGGCTTTTTTTATCCTATCAGATACTGAGCGTGCGAGCCTGAATAGGCTTGAGACCTCCTGTTCCTCAAGATCATGCCACCAGGGGACGTGCCGCTTCGGTATCACCAGGCAGTGACCTCTGGCGAGCGGGTTGATGTCCAGTATCGCCATCGAGAGCTCATCCTCGTCAATGATGTGCGCCGGCTCCTCTCCACTGACTATTCTGCAAAATACGCAGCTTTCGGTCATTCTTTCACATTGGCATTTAAGAAAAAGAGGTATAAAAATCTTCTAACGATATGCTCACAATCTTTCAGCTCCATCTTCTCCTGCCGGCGTAGCTGGCTGAGCTGCCGAGTGCCTCCTGGATTCTCAGGAGCTGGTTGTACTTCGCATTCCGCTCGCTCCTTGCCGGAGCTCCGGTCTTGATGAGCTCTGCGCCTATCGCCACAGACACATCCGCGAGGGCGCTGTCCTCTGTTTCAGCGGATCTGTGGCTAACCATCACCTTGAAGCTGTTCCTGTATGCCAGCGTGGCTGCATCGAACGCTTCCGAGACGGTGCCGATCTGGTTGAGCTTGAGAAGAAGAGCATTCGTGGATCTCATTTTTATGCCCTTCTCTATCCTCGCCATGTTCGTCACGTAGATATCATCGCCCACTATTATCGTGTCTGGAAGTTTCCTCGTCAGCTCTGCGAAGTCCTCGAAGGCGTTCTCCTCGAACGGATCTTCTATTAGCACGATCGGATATGTCTTCACCAGATCCACATAGAAATCTATCAGCTCCCCTGGCGAGAGCCTGTTGTCGTCTATGGAATAGCCTCCGTCCATGTAAAAGCTGGAAGCTGCAGAATCTATCGCGAGCTTGATCTCCTCAGTGTATCCAGTGACGTCCAGCGCGGACATTATCGCATCTAGCGCGTCTCTTGTCTTTGATATCGGTGGAGCGTATCCGCCCTCGAATCCCACATTTGTTGCGACATTGCCGTATTTTCCCCTCAGGATTCTTCCCAGGGCGTGGTAGGTCTCTGCTGCCATCCTCAGGGCCTCGCTGAAGCTCTCCGCGCCCCAGGGCTCTATCATGAACTCCTGTATGGAGAGATCGTTTCCCGCGTGCTTCCCACCGTTGAGCACGTTCAGCGACGGCACCGGCAGCCTCGTGGCCGATACTCCTCCCAGATATCTGTAGAGCGGAATGCCAAGAGAGCTCGCAGCCGCTTTTGCCACCGCCACTGAGACCCCAAGTATAGCGTTTGCGCCCAGATTCGACTTGTTCGGCGTCCCATCCATCTCAATCATGATCTGATCGATGCCTCTCTGATCGATCACGTCCAGCCCGATGAGCTTGGGTGCGATTACCTCGTTGACGTTTCTCACAGCATTGAGCACGCCCTTTCCATCATATCTATCTCCACCATCCCTAAGCTCCAGCGCCTCGTATGTGCCTGTGGATGCTCCAGACGGCACCGCTGCCCTCCCGAATCCGCAGCAGGTCCATACATCAACCTCTACTGTTGGATTGCCGCGAGAGTCCAGTATCTCTCTCGCATGGATCTTCTCGATCTCCAGTGACATGAATTACCACGGCCAGGAGTCTGCGCGGGAGTTATTTAAGTCTGATGTGAGATGTGTACTAGAATGATTAACGACAGATGTCGAGATAGGTTCATGTAGGTGTACTGAAAATGACTGATCGCCTGTGTAATGAGGAATGCAAGATGATCGGCAGAACGATAGCTCTCATCATTTTTATTACAACGGTGTTCACGGCATACGGCGCTGATCTCGGAAAGGATCGACCGATTGCTGTTTATACGGGATCCGAGCAGGAGCAGCCCGATATCGACGGACATATAGTGGTATGGGCAGACGGCAGAAGCGGGAACTTCGATATCTTCATGTATGACCTTGAGATAGGCGCTGAGCGATGGGTCTGCATCGACCCGTTCATACAGATCAACCCAGCCGTATCCGGCTACAGAATAGTGTGGCAGGATATGCGAAGCGGCAACGCTGACGTATACCTATACGATGTGAATAATCGAGTCGAGCAGATCGTCTGCGGTGATAATGGCAACCAGACCGACCCTGATATCGATGGAGACGTGGTGGTATGGAGCGATGACAGGGACGGCGACTGGAACATATACCTCAAGGACCTCTCTACGAACCAGCAGAAGCGGGTGACATCTGCTCAGAGGGATCAGATCACCCCGAAGGTGAGCGGGAGCCGCGTGGTCTGGGCAGACGACAGGAGCGGTGGTTTCGACATCTACATGTATGATATCAAAAGCGGGTCTGAGAAAGCTATATGCACAGCAGCTGGCGACCAGACGCTTCCAGCGATCGATGGGGATATCATTGCATGGGCTGACAACAGATCCGGCGAGATGGATGTCGCTTTCTTTGATCTATCCTCAGGGAAAGAGACTGTGCTGGCGAGGCCAGGCATACAGACAGCACCATCCGTCTGGGGACGAAACATCACCTGGCAGAACAACGGTACTGAGATAGTTCTATACAACACAGACACAGGCGAGGAGGTAACGCTAATCCGTGGTCCCATAGTGATGGAGCCAGCGATCAGCGAGAGAGGTGTGGTGTGGACTGACTACAGGCAGGGGATCCAGGATCCGGATATCTACATGTGGGACAGGACAATACTGCCTGACATACCCGTGACCCATGGCATGTTCAACCACACAAATCCAGCGATCTTCAGCGACAGGGTCGTGTGGACGGATGACAGGACAGGACGGTACCAGGTTTATATGATGAACCTCACGACCGGAGAGGAACTCAGGATCACAAATGACAATATCGACCACAGCAGTCCTGACATCTCCGGAGATTCTGTGATATACACTGATATGAGAAACGGCAACCTGGATGTTTTCCTGTACGATCTCAGGACAGGAAAGGAGCGGCAGCTCTCCAAAGATCCATCTGATCAGAGATATACAATGATCGATGGCAGGTATGTGGTCTGGATGGACAACAGGACCGGAAGCGATCAGATCTACGTCTACGACACACTCCAGGGATCGGAGAGGCAGATAACCACACAACAGCAGGCACAGCTGTTATCACCAGTGATATCAGGCGACAGGATCGTGTGGGCAGACAAAAGGTCCGGTAAATGGGATATCTACATGTACAATCTCTCGACTGGAAAGGAGACTCCAATATGCACAAATCTCGCGAACCAGGTGCAGCCTTGGATTCACGGAGACACAATAGTATGGGCTGATGGAAGGAATGCACCGAATGCAAGCGTCAGGAACTGGGACATCTACTCGTACAACCTGTCGACTGGGAAGGAGACTCCTATATGCACGAACGGCTACAACCAGGGGGCGCCCTGTGTCTACGGCAGATACGTCGCATGGCTCGATGAGAGAGGCGGAGCCGCAGACATATATCTCTACGATCTGGATAAGGGCATAGAGGTACCGGTCTCGACGCTGCCGTTGTATCAGACTCCGAGCGACGGTAAGGGAGATCCCTACAGGGTGAAGCCCATAGCGTCAAGCAAGATCCTCAGCGATAAATACATCGTTTGGACAGATGACAGCTCTGGAAGGCCGCAGATAAGGGCGAGATCACCGCTCTGGGAGCCGCTCCTCTGGCTGAACACGGATTTCCCATCAACAAATGGCAGTCTGATGGTCTGGTCGGATAACAGGCGCGGCGACTGGGACATATACGGCTTTGATTTCTTCACGAGATCTGAGATTCCAATTGTTAGGGCGGACGGGGATCAGCTGTACCCGAGGGCCTCCGGCCAGAATGTGGTATGGTCGGATTACCGTTCAGGCAGCTCTGATGTTTACATGATCAATATGGCAACAGGAGAGATCACAGCCGTCGCGACCGGCCCAGGCGATCAGGTGTGGGCTGATATATCCGGGGACAGAATCGTCTGGATGGACAACTCATCTCGGGAGTGGGATGTTGTGCTCTACAACATCTCCGATGGCAGTAAGGAGTTGTTGCGGAGGCAGGGCAACCAGATGTACCCGAAGATCTCAGGGAGCCTGATCGTATGGCAGGATGACAGAAATGGTGGCTGGGACATATACGTATACGATCTGAGGACCGGCAACGAGACGAAACTCACAGGCGATGGGGATCAGGTCTTCCCTGACGTCTCTGGAAACACAATTGTCTGGGAGGATCGGGCCAACGGCGACATCGCCTACTACATCTACGATAAGAAGTGGAGCAAGAGGTACCCAAGGCCTGGAATGCAGACGTCTCCAGCGGTTTCAGGAAAGTACATAGCATACGTGGATGAGGATGGTTCGCTGCGCAGGCTGGATGTGACGACCTGGAAGGATGATCTGATCGCATCAGGGCCAGGACAGATAAAGCCGGACATGGACCAGAAGCTTGTATGGCTGGACGCGCCGAAGGGCAAGCCAAGATCAGAGAGTCTTGGGGGGCAGATAAGCGTTGTGTGCAGGGCGCCAGGGGAGCAGAGCATGCCGGCAGTGAGCGGCAACTTCGTCGTCTGGATGGATAACCGCACCGGAACTCCGGATATCTACGTCTATGACCTCTTCAGGAACGTTGAGATACCTCTGGCCGCAGGCCCGCTTTACGATATGTACCCTGACATAAGAGGAACTGTGATAGCATGGGTCGGCCAGAACCCGCAGCACGACAACTGGGCTGTCAGAACCTTCGATGTGATAACAGCGAACAGATCACAGCTCACAGGTGCTGAGTTCTTCACTCCATCTCCGATATCGATCGGAGACAAGTATCTCGTCTGGCAGGATCTCTCCTTTGCTGGCTGGAGGCTCTACAAGAAGCTTGTCTACGGTGGAACAGAGCCTGTGGAGGCGATACCGCCGAGCGGAACTAACCCGAGAAGCGCAGGGGAGATTGCAGTCTATCAGGACAACAAGGATGGGAACTGGAACGTCTATATCTGGAAGGGGCAGCAGAAGATCCCTGTAACAGTGGATCCGGCAGATCAGATCAATCCTGCTACCGATGGATACGTCGTTGTTTACCAGGACAACAGGAACGGCAACTGGGACATCTACGCCTTCGACACAAACAACAGCAAGGAAATCAGGATAACATCTGATCCAAGCGATCAGACGAATCCGGATATCGAGAGCGGTGTGATCGTCTGGCAGGACAGGAGGAATGGCGACTGGGACATCTATGCATTTGATCTCTCCACGGGCAAGGAGATCCCGATATGCATAGCCCCGGGAGATCAGACAAAGCCGCGCATAGGGAGCAGAAAGATAGTATGGGAAGACAGCCGCAGCGGAGACAGGGACATCTACATCTACGACAGCTACTCGCCATGAGCGCGCATGGCGGGTGCACTATTCTTTTTCCAAAAACATGCAGGCTGGTAGTCTACCTTCTTTGAGTCGATCTTGATGGACCGGCTCCCTGAGATGTACTCCCTGAGATGTGTTTGTTTTGAACGCTGTCAGCATGAAAATCGACATCCGGAACCTGTTAATACTTGTCCGGCACCTTACAGCGCGATTGATGGCCATGAATTTACTGTAGCTATTGCTTTTGCACTTATCCACACGTCGTAGGTAGACCACCTGGAGAGCACAGGGTTGAAATAGTGTGAGGCGCAGGCCATTCGTATGGGATCACTCTGCTGCAGAGAGTATCCCCTCCAGGAATTTGCGCCCATCCTCAGTGGTGAATAGCGGGAGTTCCCAGTCCTCGACGATACCGGAGCTCGATCTGTATATCATGACCCCACGCCTTTCCCAGGCTGGGGTCCTGGCGAGATTCACGCCGCGCTTAAAGAGCATCTCGTGTATATCGCTCTCTCTCATGTTCCGCAGCGCCTCCATAGCATCAGCATGGCTCTTACCTTCACCGACAAGAGCGTAGAAGCCGTAGGAGAACACATGGTTCCGCCATGCTTCGGCCTGGGATTCCTGCAGATAGCACAGTATCTCATCCCTGCAGACAGGTATCACTCTTGCGTCCATCGATACAACCTTGCCTAGGGATATGGAGAGCGATGATGAGATGTATGATGCTGTGACAGAGTCGAGCTTCTCGAGCCTGCCTCTGAAGGGCTCGTCCAGGAAGAGGAGGTTGATCTCATCTGAGAACGTGTACGCGATGATCGGCGCAAGGCCGGAGCTCTCCATGAACAACTTTGCAGCGGAGACGATCGATCGTGCAAATCCAAGGTCATACGGTTTGCTGAAATCCCTGAGCATCCTCCCGAACCCGCGGCCGTCCACGCGAACAAAGAAGGGGGAACGAACGCGAAGATCTGAGAATATCGCCCCATTCCTGCAGGCTCTTTTGATCATGCTACTCTCTGGGAGGGGTATCTTTCTTTGTGACTGCCCTCTTTGTGTGCCTCATTATGATTATATCCCCCACTGCAGTGATCCATCTGAACGGCACTATGATTCCCCTGCCCTTGAGGTCGAAGAGCTCTCTGTTGAGGGATCCGACAGCTATGCCGCTCAGGGTTCCGCTCTCAGCGTCCAGAACAGCGTCCTCGACCTTTCCAACAAAGACGCCGCGATCGGTGTATACCTCAAGCCCCAGTATCGATGAGATCTCTGCATCCATGCAGATCGCCAGTGTTATTTAGATCATGTATAATATAAAGATTACATTAGGCGTATTCCCTGGCAGAGTGAAATTATTGTGTGAGTATACAATCACACTGCCACAGCGATATCCAGTACAGGAAAGACCTTCCTTGCGTACCTCTTCAGATCCTCCTCGCATTCCTCCCAGGAAACATTGAGACCCAGATCACGCATGATCACATCGAGCTGCAATTTGACCTCATCCCATGTGTATTTCTTCTCGGATCTGCAGAGGTAGGTCAGGAGGAACAGAGTGGGTATGAATATCTCCCTGAACTCCTCTCTCACGAACCTCATGAAGCGCTCATTCGGATCTCTGTACCTGTAGCTCTTCAGCTCTTCAAGGATCTGATACTGCGACTCACAGGGATTCATGTATGGATCTGTGAGCTTTACGCCTGAGATCTCGCTCAGCTTATCGTAGATCTCAGACATGAGTTTGTCCACGTATGATTTATCGTACGCGGTATCTCCGATCTCTGCGATCAGTTTGTGGGCAACAAGTCTGCATCTCAGGAGCTGTATCCGGGCCTCTTCCAGTGGAAGATTTCTGTGGATGCGACGCAGATGCTCCTCTAGATGCGCAAGCCTCGTGCGCGGGTCGAATTTCACAAAGCCGGACATCAAAATCAGAATGGATCTGGCTTTATGAGTGATAACCTTTCCGCATCGCAAGGAATCAAAGAGGATCGACTCAAAATGTATATTATTGAGAGTTGGCAGCGACCTGCATTTCCCGAGGGCTCGCGCACCTCAGTACAGTGCAGGACGTGGGCGGGCTTATCTTCTGAGTTCGGGATGGGTTCAGGAGTTTCCCCGCCGCTATGGCCGCCGCTCTCGGATGAAGCCAAGGTCCGGATTCGAACCGGAGTGGTAATGCTATCCGCTATGGTTCTGCAGGCATTTGCGTAGCCTCTCCGCCACCTTGGCGCGTGTGTATGCGCTTTACAGATCCAGAATTCGCCTGAGATCAGCGGGACGGCTGCTCGGGCGGTTAGTGGTCGCGGGCTGAGCACCTCGTTGCCTTGGTGCGTACACCCCGACTCTATCGATCTCGTCTTTTACGAGAGCCCTTGGAGCGGTCTCTTTTCGGGGCGGGTTTCGGGCTTAGATGCTTTCAGCCCTTATCCCGGTGGCGCGTAGCTGCTCGGCCGTGCCTTGCCAGACAACCGATCGACCAGTGGCGCCGCTGGCTTGTTCCTCTCGTACTAAAGCCAGCCTGCCCTCAGACCGCAGGACACCCCTGACAGATAGTAACCGACCTGTCTCACGACGGTCTAAACCCAGCTCACGATCTCCTTTAATAGGCGAACAACCTCACCCTTGGCCGCTGCTGCACGGCCAGGATGGAGAGAACCGACATCGAGGTAGCAAGCCACCGGGTCGATATGTGCTCTTGCCGGTGACGACTCTGTTATCCCCGGGGTAGCTTTTCTGTCATCTAACGCCCCCACCAAGGAGGCTGAGAGGTTCGCTAAACCCGACTTTCGTCTCGTCATCCTTTGCTTTGTGGGATGACGTCAGGCCGACTTATGCTTTTACACTCTTCGTTGGGTTTCCGACCCAACTGAGTCGACCTTTGGGCTCCCTAGATATCTTTTCTAGGGAGTGGCGCCCCACCCAAACTGCCCACCTACCGGTGTCCTCCTCTCGGAGTTAGGGCGGTAGTCCCAGAAGGGTAGTATTCCAGGGTTGGCTCCACCCGAGCTGGCGCCCGGGTTTCGACGCCTCCTACCTATGCTCTACATCCAGAACCACAACCCAACGGCAGGCTGCAGTAAAGCTCCACGGGGTCTTCACTTCCCATCAGGGGTCCCCAGACTCTGCACTGGGACGTAAGGTTCACCGGGTTCCGGCTAGGGACAGTGGGGCTCTCGTTGATCCATTCATGCAAGCCGCCAATTAAGCGGCAAGGTACTACGCTACCTTAAGAGGGTCATAGTTACCCCCGCCGTTGACGGGCCCTTCTTCCCGTTGTACCGGGTCTTCAGGTACCCGCACTGGGCAGGATTCAGTGGTTGTACTGGCCCTTTCGGGTCTGCAACCACCTATGTTGTTATTAGACAGTCAGAGCCCCCTCGTCACTGCGACCTGCTTCTCGCGAAGCAGGCACCACTTATCCCGAAGTTACGTGGCTAATTTGCCGAATTCCCTTAGCCGGATTACTTCCGACACGCCTGAGCCTTCTTAGCTCGGGGCACCTGTGTTGGTTCTCGGTACGGCCTCCGGCTCCCTTTTCACGGGCTCCCGGAATTTGCTCGCTTGCGTCATCACGCATTCGTCCGTTTCTCGCCATGACGGCTCTCCGCGGACTTCGGCGCTTGAACACCCTGGCGCGGGTGCCGAACATATCCGGAAGCGTCGGTTTTAGTGCCGGGAGGTACAGGAATATTAACCTGTTTCCCATTCGATGTGCTCGAGTTACGGCACACCTTAGGACCGACTAACCCTGGGCTGACGATCGTTGCCCAGGAACCCTGGCCCTTACGGCGATCGGGATTCTCACCCGACTTTGCTGCTACTGCTACCAAGATTTTCGTCCCCGCGTGGTCCACGACTCCTCACGGAGTCGCTTCCACCCACGCGCGGCGCCTCCCTACCAGATCACCTCGCGGTGCTCCGTGGTATCGGTAGTCGGCTTAGCCCCGTCCATTTTCGGGGCCCTAGACCTCGACTGGTGAGCTGTTACGCACTCTTTAAAGGGTAGCTGCTTCTAAGCTAACCTCCCAGTTGTCTAAGGCCTAGGACGCCCTTCAGTGTTAACACTTAGCCGACATTCGGGGACCTTAACCACGGTCTGGGTTGTCTCCCTCACGGACTAGTAGCTTACCCACCAGCCCGGACTTCCGGCCATCTACAGCGACGGCGTGTTGGGAGTTTGACAGGAGAGCGAGCGGTTTCCCGCCCGGGATCCCCAATCAGTGCTCTACTCCGCCGACTGCCTCCGGCCAGGTCATGCTGCGACATGTTTCGGGAGGAACCAGCTATTCCCGACCTCGATTGGACTTTCACCCCTAGACGCAGGTCACGCGAGCGATTTGCATATCAGCACCGCTAGCGGTCCTCCACGCAGCTTTCGCCACGCTTCAACCTACCCACGCCTAGATCGCCCGGCTTCGGGTCGCATCCAGCTGACTCCGCGCACTTTCATACGCCGCGCCTCTCTCATCGATGCGCGCATATCGCTTTCGCTCCGGCTACTCTCTTTCGAGATTAACCTCGCCAGCCAGATGCACTCCTTGGTCCGTTCTTCAAAACGTAAGTCACGACACTGGCATCGGGCCTCGTACTATCGCCTCGCGGCGACCTCCTTCGGTCCGAAGATCCTCTCATGCCGTGACGCACCATCGCCAGCCGATTTCAGGCTCTTTTCACACCCCTATCCAGGGTTCTTTTCAGCTTTTGGTCACCCTACTACTGCGCTATCGGTCTCGAGACGTATTTAGCCTTGGAGGTTGGTGGCCCCCAACTTCCCGCGAGATATCCGACTCACGGTACTCAAGACTCCGTCCAGGCCCGGCTCGGTTGCTCCTACGTGGCTATCACACTCTCCGGCGGGCCGTTCCAGGCCACTTCGGATTCCCTCGCCAGACCCTTACGGGCGGAGCTTATCACACCACATCTCCCTTTCGGGATTCGGTTTGGGCTCTGCCGCGTTCACTCGCCGTTACTGACGGCATCTCGGTTGATTTCTTCTCCTGCCCCTACTAAGATGTTTCAATCCGGGGCGTTCCCGATCCCTACGGATCAGCACGAAGCTGGGATTTCCCATTAGGGCATCCCCGGTTCAAAGGCTCCATGCGCCTCGCCGGGGCTTATCGCAGCTTGGCACGCCCTTCATCAGCGCTCGAGCCGAGCCATCCCCCGGCTGGCATATCAGCAGCTTGATCGTTCCACTGATCTCAGTGAGCGTCTGGTCTGCAAAGCGTATACACGGCTTCATCTTGAATATCAGCCCTTCCCTGCGGAGCACAGCTCCGCAGGTGCACCCAATGGACTTGCTGGGATTCGGACCCAGGGCCTCCGCCTCGCAAAGGCGGCGCTCTACCTGCTGAGCTACAAGCCCATAAATCCCAGCAACAGGTCAAGTGACGATCCTATCAGCTTCCGGCCGATCTCTGCACACTAGGAGGTGATCCAGCCGCAGATTCCCCTACGGCTACCTTGTTACGACTTAACCCCCCTTGCAAAGCCCGGATTCGAATGTATCAAGTGATACACCCTCATCCGGACCCTACTCGGGTGGTTTGACGGGCGGTGTGTGCAAGGAGCAGGGACGTATTCACCGCGTTCTGTTGAAACGCCATTACTACCGATTCCGGCTTCATGAGGGCGAGTTTCAGCCCTCAATCCGAACTACGATCGGCTTTAGGGGATTGCCTACCCCTCTCGGGGTCGATACCCATTGTGCCGACCATTGTAGCCCGCGTGTAGCCCGGGGGATTCGGGGCATACTGACCTACCGTTGCCCATTCCTTCCTCCGCTTTAGCAGCGGCGGTCCCCACAGAGTACCCGCCTCCCCGGAGGGATCGCTGGCAACTGTGGGCGTGGGTCTCGCTCGTTGCCTGACTTAACAGGATGCTTCACAGTACGAACTGACGACGGCCATGCACCACCTCTCAGCGAATCCGGTAAGGTCTTCAGCCTGACCTTCATATTGCTGTCGCCCCCGGTAAGCTTTCCGGCGTTGAATCCAATTAAACCGCAGGCTCCACCCGTTGTGGTGCTCCCCCGCCAATTCCTTTAAGTTTCAGCCTTGCGGCCGTACTTCCCAGGTGGCTCGCTTCACGGCTTCCCTACGGCACCGACCACGGTCGCACCGTGGCCGACACCTAGCGAGTATCGTTTACGGCTAGGACTACCCGGGTATCTAATCC
>NZ_JAOAKP010000053.1 GCF_026419855.1 Methanothrix sp. | reverse complement strand
CTACTACTTCGCCTCGCCGTACGGGCCAGTCGCGTATATGATGGAAATACCACCAATCACAATCACAGGCGACTTCTACATAACCTTCTACGACCGCGGAAACATGTTCATAGGCGCTGAGCTTGGCAACGGCACAGGAAACTCGTACTTCGTCGCGAACGGCCAGCTACTGCCTGCGGAGCTGAAGACTCCCGGGAACGAGACTGTGAAGGTGAACTGGCTGATCAGGGCGATAGGGGAGTGATCACGAAGGTTGCACCATGTGTCTTGAGGTGCAGAACACGAAGCTCTGCACCACCTGCTTTTATATGTGCATCCTGTGCAATCACGCGATCGCGCGTCTGATCTCCATCCCCTTGTCGTAGAAGCTCATGCTTTTGTTAAAAGAATCGTGCGCCTGCATCGCGTAAACGCGCCTGTTCGTCTCATAGAACCTTCCCATGTTCCATAGGTAACCCTCGAGGTTCAGCACCGCCTGGATTGTTACGTTGTGATAATTCGCGAGATCTGATGGAGGCTGGATCTGAGCGAGCATCTCAACGGTCTGCGAGGTGAAGACGAAGAGGCTCACGGTCGCGGTCATCGCCTCCCTTCCTGAGATGTTCTTCGCGATGTACTCGTCAAGGAGGTACGTGGAGTAGTTCAGATCCTCGAGATACATGCCCCAGACCAGATCGATCATATCCAGGTACTCCTCCCTCCCAACCTCATCCTCCCCGAACCAGATCCTCCTGGATTCCCAGGGGTTGGAGGGCTCCACCGTAACAACTGTGGGGACCTCGCGTGACCTGTTGATGTACTCGTCCACGATCGAGGTGCTGCTCATGGTAAAAAGCACAGGGCTGCGATCGCTGGCTGTGGCGCTGAGCGCTGTGATTATGACCAGCAAAGATACCAGAACAGCTTTATTCGAGCGGCATTTTTCCAGCAGAGAGACTGCGCGCGCACCAGGCCGTCGCGCATCCTGCGAATCGCGATGACCCCCAGCGGATATGCCCCGCGCATCAACAGAGCTCATACCTTTTATTATGCAGCCCCCTTTCAACGGCTAATCTGGACACGCTCCATCCAGCAAGCGGAAATATCGGAAAGTTACTATATAACCTTTTGGAGATCGTCATTCTCTAAAGGCGGACGCAACTGCACCTGCATCAGAGTCGATATGCTTGTGATTCTTCCTGCAGGCAGCCGGGGCCGTACCCCGCGGGAGCGCATGAATCTGTAATAATCCAATATCCCGCGATCATGATCGCGAAGCGACAGATTGGGCACTGCCAGAAAGAACAGCAGAATAGCCAGATCCGATCCTTGCCTTCCACCTCTGAGAGGTGCTCATATCCACAGATTCGCCGAAGGATAGCTGATGTAGCCCGATGAGCGCGTTCTCCATTGATATAACATTCTGACCGAGATCCTGATCTGTGAAGGTCACATCAAACCCCTCCGAGCCCAGAGCCTCAAAGCTATCTGTGAACTTCACCTCAAGCGCGGCACTGTCGAAGACCAGCGGCTCATCGAAGGATGGCGCCTGGGCGATGATCTCGCTGAGGCCACGGCTCACCTCATCCGCGAGCGCAGAGCCTTTATATCCATCCAGCAGTGCTCCACCATCAAAAGGACTCGCAGCGCTCTTCTTCTCCCCATCCAGAAGCCGGCTGTTGAACTCCAGGATCTTGACGCTGTCCCAGGCCAGAGCAGTGGCTGACGCTGCAACAAGTGCTATCAGAATCAGCGCTAGCCGCCTCCTCATGGGCATATATCTTCCCTGGCCTGAAGTTACAGGTATGTTTAAATCATATTCATTATAACTGTTTGGGAATCACCCTTACTAACAAACTATCAGTATCTGTGTTAATTAATTTAGTTACTGATCAGGAATGAGCAAGCGCCACTTCGATTCACAGAATCCTTAAATATCGTGAGTCTCAGAATTTCATACAGCACAGATCCGGGCTTGCTGTGATGCATTCGGTATGCTGACAGGTGGTTGGCTTGAAGCAGCTTCTGCTGTTGATATCACTGCTGGTTCTGCTGATCCTAGCTCCTGCTGTGCTCGGCCTCGACAGCCTTTCAAAACTTTATGTATCCAGCGATGAGAGCGAGCCAGGCCTGGCACCAAGAGTGCCCTCAGACCAGGCATGGGAGGCGCTGAGTGCAGCGTCCTCGTACGGTGAGATCAATTACAGCTACGTTCCATCGAAGAGCAGATCCTTTGAGGTTCTGGAGCAGATAGCCTCACAGTACTCGAATAAAGATCCAATCCTTAAAAGCAGATCGTCCATGAGCTCGAGCATCAGCTACCTCTACTCCAGGAATGGAGAGCCACCTGCGCTGCCAGGATATGCCAGGGACGCGAACGCGAAGTACACATACATAAACACTGAGCAGGGGAGTTCCTTCTACAGACGCATCAGCCACCAGAGCACGGAAGATCAGAGTGCTGAGAGCCCTGTTGTCTTATATGAAAGAAGCAGCGAGAGCATCAGATCGCTTTACACATCCGCGGAGGAGAGAAGCCTGCCAGGGGTCTCGCGCCTGCGCGCAGAGGAGGATCTGATTGCCCTCGCGAGCACCTCTGAGCAGAATACCACACTGGAGAGCCAGAGCGGCGCGGTGAGGTCTCATGTGAACTCCAGTCTCAACCAGCTGGGAGGGGGGAACAGCACTGAAAAGCAGATCTCTCCAGCCCTATACACTTACGACAAGAAAAGACCTTCAGAGAGAAAATACGCTGTTGTCGTGGGCATAAACAGCTACCAGGACCGGCCGTCCCTCCGAGCATCTGTCAACGACGCAGAGGCATTCGCTACACTTCTGAAATCCTACGGGTACGAGGTCGTCGAGTTCACAGACAGAAGCGATCTGAAGCCCACAAAGGGGAACATACTCGAGAAGGGCCTAGGCACGCTCAAAAGCAAGCACGGAGCCTCGAAAATCGTCTTCTACTTCTCAGGCCATGGCGAAACGCGGGACGGAAAATACTACCTGATACCGCAGGACGCTAATGGAGATCCCTCTAGCTTCATAGATACCGAGGAGCTTTACAGATACACAAAGGATCTGAAGAACCTGCTGATCATAGTGGACGCCTGCGGCAGCGCAAACCTGGAAAAGATAATCATGCCAGGTCAGGTGATGCTGGCATCGAGCGGTGGGAACGAGGCCAGCAACGAGGCGTGGTTCGGCAGCCTGAGCGTCTTCACGGAGAGCCTCCTGGCAGCAATGAGGGAGGATGTGAGATCCTACGGGGAGATCAGCCTCCAGAGGTGCTTCTACAGGGCGCAGGAGAGGACAGAGGGCTGGTCGAGGATGCGCCTGATAAGCCAGAGGCCAAGCTACAAGGCTGAAGGGGATTTTTACCTCACGTGATCACCTGGCCCTGAAGACCTCCCTGTAAACGGTCTCCTCGAGCCTCTCGAGCTCATCCAGACATCTATCGCATCTCCTGGTCCTGACGTACCTGCTGAGACCCATGGCGAGAAGCATAGTGCCCAGCAGGACCCCGAGCGCCGGGAGAAGCATCTGCTGCCCGAGCGGCCCCTTCTGGTGCGTGAGAACCAGATAGCTCCACGCGCTGAAAGCGACAGCGATCGATGAGATCATGAAGCAAAGAACGAACACAAAACGCATTCGTCTTCTTCGAGCCTCAAGCCTCTCGGCAAGGCTGTAAACCTTATCAGTCAGACTCTCATACATAAATTACTCATCACCCCAGCCGGACTGCTCGAACAGCTCGGCATTTATCTTCCTGAACCATTCGTACCTCTCTCTGCCAAGAGGAGTGAGCTCATAAGCTGTGATCTGCCTCTCCCCCCACTGCTCCTGCCGCTCCAGGATGTAGCCGGCATCCCTGAGCATATCCAGATATCTGTCCGCGGATGCCGCCTTAAGGTTTGAGCACTGGATAATGTGGGTCTTTATCGCGCGACCCCTGGACTGATTCCTGTCTATGCACTCCAGGATCTTCAGCACGATCTTTGTCGCAGGCCTGTACCTGGTCACATATGGTCAACCCTTTCTTTTTATCGGTTTAATGCTCTTCCATACCTTTGTTACATCTGATTTGAAAACCAGAATCGTTCCGAAAACCATATTTATCGATATGGACAACAAACTCTTGATAGACGCCAATGGATTGCCTCCTTATGGGTCTATCATCCCCTTTTACTTTTAAAGATGCGCATTCGTTCCCAGCGCTCCATTTTTAGATGCCAACTTCCAGAATATCTTTATTGATGGGGTCATATCAGGAGACGGGTTCAACAGCATCTTGATGAAACCACAAAACGCACCGCTCATCGGTTCTGAATTAAAAATAGAGCAAAGCGACGCTAGGGCAGCAGCGCAGCTGCCGCCTGCATCGCCCAGTTGAAGAATCCGTCCGGTAGCACGCCGATCCAGAAGGTCGCGATCAGGGCCAGGAGCAGCGAGAGTACATAGCCCTTCGACTCCGATATCTTCGGCCCCGCAGGCTCCCTGAGGTACATGTAGCTTATGATCCTCAGGTAGTAGTAGAGCGAGAGCGCGCTGTTAAGTATCGCGAGAACCGCGAGCCACACCAGCCCGCCATATATCGCAGACCCGAAGACGACGAACTTGCCGAAGTAGCCTGCTGTCGGGGGTATCCCTGCGAGCGCAAACATGAAGATCGTCATGCAGAACGCTGTTATCGGCGCTCTTCTCCCCAAACCAGCGTAGTTGGAAATGTCGTCGGGATCCTCAGTGTTCTTCGCGATCGATGCGACCTGTGCGGTGCTTATGAACGCCCCGGTCTTCATGATCGCATGTCCCAGGACGAGAAGCAGACCTCCGGCGAGCGCGTACTGGTCGAGGGGCAGGTTGTTCGGACCCGTCATGCCCTCAGATGCAACCCCGAGGACGACAAACGCTATGGATATGTACCCTGCCTGCGCGATGCTCGAGTACGCCAGTATCCTCCTGACGTTGTTCTGCCAGCAGGCGACCAGGTTCCCAATGGTCATCGTCACAGCGGCGAGTATCGCGAACGCCATGTACCACTCGAGCTTCAGGGCCAGGAGCGCGATCAGGATCACCCTGAACGCAGCAGCAAACCCCATCTTCTTCGAGCCTGCAGCGAGCAACGCCGAGACCAGCGCAGGCGCGCCCTCGTATGTATCGGGAGCCCACATGTGGAACGGCACCAGCGCCATCTTGAACGCGAACCCGACGACCACAAAGATCAGCGCGATCAGTATCGCCGGATTGAACGCAGCCAGCGAGGCACCTGCGATATCCGCGATCCTCGTGCTTCCTGTCATGCCGTAGAGCATCGAGAAGCCGAAGAGCATGAACGCGGACGAGGCCGCACCGTACAGGAAGTACTTCATCGCAGCCTCGAGGTTCTTCTTCGTCCTATCGAAGCCGGCCATCGCATACGTGGATAAGCTCGCGAGCTCGAAGCCTATGAAGAGCGAGACCAGATCTATGGCGCTCGCAACCACCATCATGCCCACGGTCGCCATCAGGAGCAGGGCGAAGTACTCATCCCCGCCGGGGCGTCCGTTGTAGCGGGTCAGCGACGCGATGACGACGAGCAGCGAGACCAGTATGAATACAGCCTTGAAGAACTGGGAGAACCCGTCGACCCTGAGCGAGTCGTAGAAGAAGACCGTGCCGGTCTGGGCGGTGAGCACCATCCACATTGCCACTATGAGAGCCGCAAGGCTCAGGTATCCGGGGAGCGAGCTTCTTCCTTTCGTGAATAGACCTACAAGCACGACCAGCAGTGAAACCGCTGTAAGCAAAGCCTCTGCCCCAAGCGGGGCGTAGTGTCCGAGATCCACCTCAGATCACCCCCATCTGCGAGAGGGTCACAACAGGCTCCATCACCTGATGAGCCGCGGTCCCCATCATGTCCGTGATCAGCGCGGGCTGCAGGCCGAAGAGCAGCGTCAGGAAGACGATCGCGCTCATGGCGAGTATCTCATAGGCATGCGGATCGTGTATATCCAGATACTTCTTCAGTATAGGCCCGAAGAGAACCTTCTGGCATGCCCAGAGATGGTAACCTGCGGTCACGCCAACGCTCGTGAAGACCACCAGCAGTGTGTACACCGGGAACGTTGGGTACGACCCGGTCAGGACCATGAACTCAGCAACGAACCCGCTCATCCCCGGGAGACCGAGGGACGCCAGGAAGGCTGCGAGCATGAGCGATGCGAACTTGGGCATCCTGTCGGCAAGCCCGCCAAGCTCTGAGATAATTCTGGTGCCCACCGAGTGCTGTATCGTTCCCGCGGACATGAACAGGGCGCATGTTATGATACCGTGAGAGAACTGCTGGAACATCGCTCCCTGTATCGAGAGCCATGTGAACGCCACAGCTCCCAGGGTGACGAAGCCCATGTGGCTGATCGATGAGTACGCTACAAGCTTCTTGATGTCCTTCTGCGCCAGCGCCAGGAACGCTCCGTAGATTATGCTCAGCACACCTATTACAGCGATCACTGTGACGAACGCCTTGTCGACATGCGGAAGCATTGGGAGTATGACCCTGAATATGCCGTAGCCGCCCATCTTGAGCAGCAGCGCTGCCAGGACCACTGAACCAGCTGTCGGAGCCTCGACGTGTGCATCCGGGAGCCATGTGTGGAACGGGAACGCCGGCATCTTCACAAGGAATCCGAAGAGAAGGCCCGCGAATATCGCATTGATCAAGCCCGGCGGGAATATGCTCTTGTCAGCGGTCGCCTGGAGCAGCGTCAGCATGTCGAATGTTCTTGATCCGTCAGGGAGCCTGTAGGTAAAGTACATCGCGAAGATCGCGAGCAGCATGACCAAACTCGCGACGTGTGTGTAGATGAAGAACTTGATCGCTGAGTAGTCCTTTCTCGGCCCGCCCCAGATGCCGATCAGGAAGAACATCGGTATCAGGACGATCTCCCAGAATATGTAGAACAGGAAGAAATCAAGGGCCGTAAAGACTCCCAGAACACCAACCTCGTTGAGCAGGAGCAGTGCGAAGAACTGGTTGGGCCTGTGGTTCTCACCCCACGCGTAGATCACCACCAGCACAGAGACTATGGCTGTGAGCAGCACCAGCGGGAAGCTTATGCAGTCGACGCCGACCGTGTACCTGACGCCTATCGATGGCACCCAGTTGTAGCTCTCCACGAACTGCATCAGCTTCGATGACTTATCGAACTCTGTGTACATCTGAAGCGCCAGTGCCAGCGGGACCAGTGAGGCTATCAGAGCAACCAGCCGGGCCTGCCCCCTGCTTCTGGTGAGGAACGCCAGAACCGCGCCTATCAGAGGCACAGCTATCATTATGGATATAGCGTTTGAGATCACAGGCCCACCTCCATCGCCAGCTTGATCACAATCACGAGCACCACGATCCCGAAGACCAGTGCTGTGATGTAGTTCTGTATGACTCCGGTCTGCGCTCTTCTGATCGAATTAGCGAACCCGAGAGTCGTCTCGCTGATCTTGTTCAATACACCATCAACGATCCTTATATCGAATATGTTCGCGATCAACGATATCCCGTACACCACGGTCTCAGCGAACCATGCTGTGAATATCTCATGCTGGTAGTACCTCTTCACCAGGATGGTTCTCAGCAGATCCTTCTCGCCAACGAATTTTCTGATATCTAGCTTCCTCCACGGCGAGTAGAAGAGCAGCGCCAGGAGTATGCCGCCGACACCCACCAGTATCGGGAGTATCTTGATTATGAACGGCTCGTGCACCGCCGCTTCCTCTCCGTGCTCACCTCCATGCTCCACCACATGCCCTCCGATCGGCGCGAGCTCCTCGAAGTCCACGCCGTAGTGGGCGAAGTTGTTGCCGACGGTCTCGTAGAAGCCCTCCTGGGCAGGCATGCCGAAGAAGAGCGCGAAGAGCGCGAGTATCACAAGCGGCCCCACCATGATCCATGGCGACTCATGCTTGTGGTAATCAGAGCGCGGCTCTCCTGTGAACGTCAGGAACCACATTCTGAACGTGTAGAACGCTGTGAGCAGTGCACCCACAATGCCGAAGATGTACGGCAGGTAGTCGTGAGTTACAGCTCCATACTCCCACGCTGTGACCAGGATCTCGTCCTTCGAGAAGAATCCTGTTGTTCCAGGGAACCCTGCAAGAGCGAGACCGCCTATCGCCATCGTCCCCGCTGTCCACCTCATGTACCGCCCAACTGCACCCATCTCGCGCAGGTCGTTCGTCGCGACCGCGTGTATGACCGAGCCGGCGCAGAGGAACAGGAGCGCCTTGAAGAACGAGTGGCCAATCAGATGGAACATCGAGACACCGACTGCCGCAGCTCCCACGACAGATCCAACGCCAAGCGCAAGCATCATGTAGCCCAGCTGGCTGACCGTCGAGAACGCGAGGACACGCTTGATATCGAATGCTGCAAGCCCCATCGTCGCAGCGTAGAGCGCTGTGAACCCTCCGACGTATGCCACTGCAAGGAGCCCGTAGGGGGCTGCGTAGAACAACGGGAACATTCTTGCAACCAGGTAGACACCGGCCGTGACCATTGTGGCCGCATGGATCATCGCAGAGACTGTTGTCGGGCCCTCCATCGCATCCGGGAGCCAGATATCCAGGGGGAACTGGCCTGACTTGCCTGCAGCGCCTCCGAGGAGCAGCAGCGATACCAGGGTGAGCTGCGTCGGGTCGATCTTAGTGAGGTTCTCATATATCACAGGGAACTGCAGCAGGTACGTCCCCTCTGGAAGTCCAAGCTTCGCCATGTTGTTGTACAGCAGTATTATTCCAGCAAGGAACATCACGTCGCCGACTCTTGTAGTCAGGAATGCCTTCTTCGCAGCAGATGCCGCAGATGGCTTCCTGTACCAGAAGCCGATCAGCAGATACGAGCAGAGACCCACAAGCTCCCAGAATATGAAGAGCTGCAGCAGGTTATCTGAGTAAACCAGGCCGAGCATGGCAGCTGTGAAGAGACCAGCCTCAGCGAAGTACCTCGCCATGCCCGGGTCGCCGTTCATGTACCCCAGCGCATACGTGTGTATCAGTGTGCAGACGAATGTGACCATCAGCAGCATCACAAGGGCCAGAGGATCTATCAGTATTCCCACATTCAGTGTCGCAAACCAGTGCATCGACTGATGGACGACCTTCTCAGGGAACGTCTCCAGGAATATTCCCGCAGATATTATGAACCCTATGAAGGTCGCCAGCACTGTGAGAAATCCTCCGCCCCTCGGCAGATGCCAGCCGAAGAAGATCGTGAGAATGAATGCCAGAACCGGCAGCCCCACGATCAGATAAGCGTAATCGGCGTACAACGTCACCACCTCAGAGCGTTTATGTTATCGAGATCAATGGTTCCGTACAGCCTGTACAGTGTTATCAGTATGGCAAGCCCTATACCGGCCTCAGCCGCGGCCAGAGCTATCGAGAACAGAGCGAAAACCTGGCCGCTCACGTTCGGCTGGTAGGCTGAGAAGGCCACCAGGTTTATGTTGGCGCTGTTGAGCATGAGCTCAACGCACATCATCAGCTTGACGCCGTTTCTCTGTGTCGCCAATCCGTATAGACCTATGGAGAACATGACAGCGGCAAGCATAATGTATAACTCAAGCGGGATCGTATCTCTCCCTCCTTCTCATCTCTCTGCCTCCCTCAGGCCATCTCCTTTCTTGCTATGTATATCGCTCCGATCAGGGCTGCCAGGAGGACTAGGGAGAGCAGTTCAAACGGGAACATGTAGATCGTGAACAGCTCCGCCCCCACATCCCCGATGCCGCTTTCCGGCATTCTGACACCCTCCTTGGCCGGCTGGAAGCTGTACTGCTTCTTCATCTCTCCGTACTCCCATGGTGTCACTGATATCGATGCGATCAGTGCCGCCAGGAAGATCACCAACAGTATCGTAGTCTTCACTTTAACCATGGGACTCCTCCATTATCGTGCGTCTTGTGAGCATCACGGCGAAGAGTATCAGCACGCCCACAGCGCCGATGTAGACCAGGACCTGTGCCACGCCCAGGAAGGGCGCGTTAAGCGATATGTACAGGGCCGCAACACCAGCAAAGCTGCCTATCAGATACAGGGCGCTGTGCACTATGTTTCTGGAGTAGACCGTCAGCACCGCGAGACCAAGAATCAGAACGGAGAGCGTCGCAAAGACGCCGAGTTCTATGAGGAACCTGATGTCGTAGATCCTCTCCAGAATCCTCCAGCTCCATGGGGAGATGTACACAATGTACGCAAGCGCTCCGAATATCACTCCCAGAGCGATCAGAAGCAGAACCAGCTCGAAGAGATGCTTGATGTATTTCAGATAGTCCTTCTCCATCAGGCCTCACCACCCTCGCCCGGCTTCGCCTTTGCCTTGTTCTCCTTTCCCTTGGCCTTTGCGGCCTTCTCCTTTGCAGCTGCCGCAGCAGCCTTCTTCTTCTCCTCGGCCTGCCGCTTCGCCTCGGCCTCCAGCTCAGCGACCTCCTTCTCGGAGAACTTCTTCACCGCGATCCTGTCAGGCCCATAGATTATGTCCTTCCTCTCCCAGCCCGCGATCTCAGTGTTCCTCCCCATCTTAAGACAGGAGACAGGACACTCATCGACACAAAGGCCGCAGAATGTGCACCTTCCATAATCTATCTGCGGAAACTGCATCTTCCTGTTCTTCAGCGGGTTGCCGTATCTGTATGGGACCATCTCTATGCAGCTGTTCGGGCAGATCCTGGCGCAGGAGCCGCAGCCTATGCATGTCGTGGCGTCGAGCTCGTGTATGCCCCTTTCGTTGGCGGGCAGCTCCATCATGACCTCTGGATACAGCCTGGTGACCTCTGTTGTGGTGAGCGCTGTCTTCAGGGTGTACTTCAACGACTTGAGCACCATCCCGGATCACCTCATGCGAAGTAAAGACCCACAAACGCTGCCCACGCCAGGTTTACCAGCGAGAGCGGAAGCATCCACTTCCATCCAAGATCAGTGACCTGATCGATTCTGAACCTCACCAGCGAGCCCCTGACCCAGATCAGGAAGAGCAGCACTATCAGTACCTTCATCAGGAACCAGACCATCGGGGAGAGCACTGTTATCACAGGTATGCTTGGACCCTTCCAGCCGCCAAGGAAGAGCAGCACCAGAAGTATCGAGCCGAGGAGCATGTTGATGTACTCCTGGAAGTACAGGAGGCCCCACCTTATGCCGCCGTACTCTGTTGTGTATCCAGCGATGATCTCCTCCTCTGCCTCGCTCTGATCGAAGGGTATCCTGCCGAGATCTGTTACAAGAGCTATTGTGAATACTATGAACCCGAGCGGCTGGGCAAATGCGTACCAGAGTGTCTGGCTCTCGACGATCTCAACCAGGTTGAGGCTGTGAGCCATCAGAGCAACCCCTATGACGCAAACACCCATCGGAACCTCATAGGCGATCATCCTGGCTATGCCTCTGAACGCGCCCAGCATCGAGTACTTGTTGTTGGAGCTGAATCCGGCCATGAAGACCGCGATCGTCATTATGGAGAGCGCAGCTTCAACATAGAACGCGCTGATGTCCATGTTCGCAACGACCAGAGGATAGTCCTTCCCATCGATCCTCAGCGCGCCGAAGGGTACTGCAGCTGCCACAAGCATCGTTGTTATGCTCGCTATTATCGGCGCCCAGACATAGACCGGCTTGTCCGCGCCTCTGGGTATGCTGTCCTCCTTTGTGAAGAGCTTTATCGCATCAGCGCCCAGCTGCAGCAGACCCCATCTGCTGCCGACCCTGTTGGGGCCGAACCTGGCCTGTATGTCGCCCAGGAACTTCCTCTCGAGCCAGACCACAGCCATGGCGCCGATGTTGATCACTGCGGATATTATGGCAGCTCCTATGAGGCCTATGGCCAGGGCGTATATCTTCGGCTCCTGGGCAGCCCAGGCAGATACGGTCTCTATGATTGTCGATAAATACAACTCGAATCCCCCTTAGC
>NZ_JAOAKP010000052.1 GCF_026419855.1 Methanothrix sp. | reverse complement strand
TATGTTTCATGGCGATTGAATGAGTGCTTCCAGCAACCGCCTTGCATGACCTCCAAGTTGCTGGGTACATAAGAGCGGTTTGGTTTTGGTGCTGGAACGCCGATACCGAAACCTTTGGCCCTTTTGTAACCACACGGAAGGCCCTCATGCCCAAAAAGTTAAAATAGAATTTGGTTACTAACCATAATTAAGGATTATAAATCAGTAGCGTAGATATTCGTACATACGTTGCTGTGTGTTTTACAGGAGGTGTTGAGGGGTGGATGCACGATGGTGTTTAATGGCGATACTAGCGGTTCTGTGGATATCATCGCCTGCAGCAGCTGTTGTTTCCGTTGGAAACTTCGCTGATCTGGGGAACAAGCTGGTGGTATCTGAGGAGACCGTGACGCTCAAGGCACCAGAAGGCGATTACATCTACGACTGGTCTGCTGAAGCTGATGGAAAGATATTCGCCCAGGGGGACTCTCAGGTATTCACATTCAAAGCGCCAAGGGTGACGCAGGAAGATGGATCTAAGGTAGTGACCATCAATCTCCTCATAAGGACAAAGGTTGGTGGATGCGTCAACCAGGCAGCTGGCATGATAACAGTGTATCCGATGCCTGTGTGCAGCATAGAGGGTCCGGAGGAGGCTACTGCTGAGGAGACGGCGACATACAGATACACAGGCGGAACTGCGGGTAAGCTGACATACGAGTGGAGCGTTGATGGCACTCCCACAGGTACAAATTCCGATACACTCCAGGTCGACTGGTCAAACTACGTTCCCGGAAAGCATACAGTTGGGCTGAAGATCACCAGGGATTACTCTGATGTTGTTCCCAACGAGCGCGAGCCCTACAGATCTGTGAGCTGTGAGCTTCCTGTGAAGGTGACATACACATCAGGTCTCACTGTCACGAAAACCCCATCTGTGAACACAGCCAGGGTCGGAACTGAGATAACATATACATACGTGATAACAAACACAGGAACGATACGCATCAATGACATAGTTCTGAAGGACGACAAGCTGGGAGAGATAAAGCCTGAGAAGAAGATGCTCAAGCCAGGCGAGACCGCGACTGCAACTGCAAAGTATACTGTAAGAGAGACAGACCTGCCAGGACCTCTGACGAACAGCGTGACCGCAAGCGGCAAAGAGATGCACACAGGAAAGCAGGTTGTATCCGAGACTGCGACGGTCACAGTCGCACTGGAGTACACAGCATCGATCACCCTGGACAAGTCTGCAGCACCGAAGCCAGCAAGAGTCGGAAACACTGTGACATATACTTACACGATAACAAACAACGGAGATGTCACACTGAAGAATCTGGCGCTTTCGGATGACAGGATAACGGGCATAAGGCTCGATGCCCGGGAGCTCAAGCCAGGCGAATCGGCGACAGCAACCGCCACGTACAAAGTTACAGAGAAAGATCTGCCGGGGCCGATCACAAACAGCGCGACCGTCAGAGCTGTAGATGTTCTTGGAAGAGAGGTCAGCGCACAGGATTCCGAGTCTGTTGATCTAACATACACTGCGAGAGTCAGCATTGAGAAGACCGCAACGCCCTCTCCTGCAAATGTAGGTCAGACGATCACGTACACCTACAGGATAAACAACACAGGAGATGTGACACTCAGCGAGATCACAGCAACAGATGATAAGCTCGGCGACCTCGCGCTCACCAAGACAGCGCTGGCTCCGGGAGAGAGCGTCACAGCCAAAAAGACCTACCAGGTCACACAGAACGACCTGCCGGGGCCAATCAGGAACAACGCCACCGTCAGCGCGAAGGATGTTCTGGGCAACTATGTCACAGCGTCCACCAGAGCCTTCGTGGATCTGACATACAGAGCTGCTCTGAGCGTGACCAAGACGCCAGCGCCATCGCCGGCGGGGATTGGTCAGACTGTGACGTATGAGTTTGTGGTCAAAAACACCGGAGACGTGACGCTCCGCGACGTCTCGCTGGAGGACAGCGCGCTCGGCAAGGTGGATCTGAATGCAAAAGTGCTTGCTCCTGGCGAGAGCGTCACTGGGACAAAGCAGTACACCGTCACTGAGAGCGACCTGCCAGGACCTGTAACAAACACCGCGACTGCGTATGCCAAAGATGTCATGGGCAATCCGGTCTCTGCTTCCGCAACCGCATCTCTTCCGATCTCCTACACATCATCGATAAGCCTGGAGCAGAGGCCGTCAGCTGAGAGCGTCGCCATCGGAGATAGCATCACATACACCTACACCGTGACGAACACAGGCTCCACGACGATATCTGGAATACAGGTGAAGGATGAGCGGTTCGGCTCCATAACTCTCGATAAAACGACGCTCAGACCTGGAGAGACTGCGACAGGCACGTACACACTAACCGCAGCCCAGGATACCATCGGCGAGGAGCTCAGCGGGACGCTATCGACAAGCTGCACTGCCACCGGGCTCAGTCCGGTCAGTGAGAAAGTCACTGCATCCGCAAGATCGAGTGTTAAGGTCAGACGAGAAGCACTGACGCCGATGGTCGGATGCGTCAATGACAACGGAGATGGCACATACACAGTGACATGGGGATACAGCAACCCCAACAAGGTAGCTGTGAAGCTGCCAGCAGGCAAGAGAAACATGTTCAGGCAGGGCAAACCGCACCAGGGACAGCCTGAGATCTTCGAGCCTGGCGTGAAGGAGAACGCGTTCGTCACGCGATTCAAGGATAAGAAGATCGAGTGGGTGCTTGATGAAACCGCGGCGACCGCGGACACAGCTGCGACCTGTCCAAGCATATGCATCATAAGCGGCTCCGACACGCTCTGCACGAACAAGGAGGAGACGTACAGCGCAAACGTGCCACTGGTCAAGGGCGAGAAGTACGACTACGAGTGGAAGCTGAACGGAGAGACGATAGGCACCAAGGACGAGGTGACGATATCCGGAGCTGGACGCAAAGAGGGCGACATTCTGAAGCTGGAGCTGCGTGTGACAGCGCACAAGAAGAACCCCTACACAGCGGAGGAGGTCCCGCTGATCCAGTACTGCACAAAGGAGATAAAGGTCATACCCGAGCCGGTCGCAGAGATAAAGATCGAGTAGTGCAGCATCTGCTGCACAAAATCTTTCTTCGAGATGCGTTTATTCGGGATGCTGATCGCTTTCTGTGGGCAATGTGGATCCTCCTCTTATCGTGTGTGCCAGCACCATTAAAACCCTCGAGCCTGCTCAAAATACGCGAGGACCCCTGAATTACTGATCAAACGTAATCGCCATCATCCGAATCGGTCGCTCATCAGATACCCTGCTAAGAATGCGATTTACCTGAATGTATTGAGCATGTTCAAACCCTCAGCCCTCAACCCATACAGATTTATGATACCTCTCGTCTGGGCCGTCGATTCCAGCAGAATCATTCAGTGGTCCTGTCCCGCGGGAGCGTATCTCCTCGTCAATCTTGTCTCGATGCAAGCAAGTAGCTGCGATTTCCTTCCCGCCCAGACCAAAATGCTATTATCATATGAGGGCAGCTCTGAGTCTCCGATGGCCAAGCAAAAGAAAAAGGCGAAGAGCAGGGAGACCGACAGGAAGGAGACCCCCCAAAAGATACAGGAAGCAGAGAGGGAAACCAGGAAGGTTTTGAAAAAGAAGACGCCTGCGGAGCGGAGGAGGGCGCAGATAGAAGGGATAAAGAAAACACTAGTCCCCTCGATACTCGGAATAATCTCCGGTATCCTGTGCTACCATCTTCTCGGCACCGGAACCAACATGGTGCTTGGTGGGGTCAGGGTTGAGTGGCACTTCATCCTTCTGAACCTGATACTCATCACAACGATAGTGCAGAGATTTATATACCCGCTCATAGGTATAGACGTCCTCGCTTTTAAGGGAAAGGACTGGTTCTACGTCGAGTTCATTGTGGTCGATCTTTGGGCGGTGACCTGGACCATACTCCTTAACTGAGGTGCCTTCATGAGGATAGCTGTTGTCAACAGAGATCGGTGCCAGCCGAGGAAGTGCGCCAGGGAGTGCGAGTACTTCTGCCCGCCTGTGCGCACAGGAGATGAAACGATAGTCTTCGTTGATGACAAGCCTGTGATAACAGAGAACCTATGCGTGGGCTGCGGGATATGTGTTAGGAAATGCCCGTTCGGCGCGATAACGATCACGAACCTTCCTGAGGAGATCGGCGCGCCCGTGCACCGCTACGGCAGCAACGGCTTCGCGCTCTACGGCCTGCCCATACCGGTCGAGGGAAAGGTCACAGGCCTCCTGGGGCCGAACGGCATAGGTAAGTCGACAGCTGTTGCGATACTCTCCGGGCTTTTGAGACCGAATCTGGGGAGAGATGCAACCTGGGATGAGGTCCTCGAGAGGTTCGCAGGCTCGGCGATAGGAGATTACCTCAAGAAGGTCGCTGAGAAGGGTGTCAGGACGGCCTACAAGCCGCAGTATGTCGACAGGATACCAAAGAGCTACAGGGGATCCGTCAGAGAGCTTTTAAGAAGAACAGACGAGCGGGGGGAGCTTGACGCTCTCGTGGATCGTCTTGGCTTGAGACCTCTGCTGGACCGTGAGATTGACAGCCTCAGTGGCGGCGAGCTGCAGAGGGTGGCCATCGCAGCAACGGCCGCACGTGACGCCGATTTCTACTTCTTCGACGAGATAAGCCCATATCTTGATATCAATCAGAGGATCCTGGCCGCGAGGATGCTGCAGGAGCTCGCCTCCAACAGAGCTGTGATGGTCGTCGAGCATGACCTGGCGCTTCTGGATCTGCTCGCAGAAAGCGTGCATCTCGCCTACGGAACTCCCGGTGCATACGGCGTCATAACCAGGCCGAAGGGCATAAGGGTCGGGATCAACCAGTATCTGAGAGGATTCCTGCCCGAGGAGAACGTACGAATACGCTCGGAGAGCATAGAGTTTGAGGTTCATGCTCCGAGAGATGAGAAGGATGTTCCGGTTCTTGTTGAGTACGGGGAGTTCTCCAGGAGCTATGATAGATTCGAGCTCGTGGCCATGCCTGGTGTTATAAGGAGAAGCGAGGTTGTGGGCATCCTGGGGCCCAACGGCATAGGAAAATCAACATACATAAAGATCCTGGGAGGAATCGAGAAGCCCACAAAGGGCAGGATCGATGCGAAGCTCAAGATCTCCTACAAGCCCCAGTACCTGAAAGCCGAATCAGATGTCACAGTGGAGGCTCTGCTCAGGGGCATAACTCACGACTTTGACAGCAGCTACTATCAGTCTGAGTTCGTCAAGCCGATGGCGCTCGAGCGGCTTCTGGATCAGAGGCTGACAGAGCTGAGCGGTGGCGAGCTTCAAAGGGTCGCCATAATAGCATGCCTGAGCATGGATGCGGATCTGTATCTCCTGGATGAGCCATCGGCGCATCTCGATGTCGAGCAGAGGATGATGGCTGCCAAGGTCATGAGGCGGTTTGCGGAGTCCACAGAGCGATCTGTCGTGGTCGTGGACCATGATATCTACCTGATAGACATGCTTTCAGAGCGACTGATAGTCTTTGAGGGCGAGCCAGGTGTGAGAGGAATAGCAAACCCGCCATGCGATATGCGAGAGGGTATGAACAGATTCCTCTCAGCGATCGGTATAACATTCAGGCGCGATGAGGACACTAAGAGGCCAAGGGTGAACAAGCCAGGATCGAAGCTGGACAGAGCACAGAGGGAGATGGGAGAGTACTACTACGCTCTGAGCTGATCCGTGGCCACATCAATCGCGAGGTTGGGGGAGATGGGCTGCGATGAAATCACCCGACCAAAAATGCGCAGCCCATCAGAGCCCGAGCGCTCAGATAATGTCACACAGATCTCCATACGTCATCGCTTAAGGCCGTTTGGTGAAAGAATCGCTCAACAATTTTTACATTGGTATTATCTGGAAGTTAATCGTCGTGAGCATTGCTATCGATATCATCAAGAAGCACGATACATATAGTTGCAGATTGTTAAATACACATCGTATTATGTTGCATGCGATTCCTTAACCGATGACCCATGCACATATCTCACACCTAAGCTCCCCGTAATTTAGGCATATGGATCCGCAGCATACTGATTATTTGCGGGTAATGGCACGTTATCTTCCAAGAAAAGCAGCATCATTCGCCACAGTTCCGTCTCACCTCGCCTTAATGATTAGGAGCTCAGGCTCACAATTGCGCATGCATCTTGACACAACAATATGCTGCAGGACATTGAGAGTGTGTCACATCAGAGCAGAATCAGCAATCCGATAGCTGGAGCACATCTGGTTTTTCAGGACCGCTGTCACTACCGATGGCGTTGGGGCGTTTTCAGACAGGTCATCAGCTAGAGCAGGATGAGCGCCATGCCCATGGCCATGAATATCAGCCCCGCTGCCAGTGTGATGTTTCTCCGCTTTACGTATCTCAGTATGAACTTTCCAAGGTATATGGCGCTCAGCGAGAGCATGAACAGCGCAAGCATTGTTCCGCCAAGAACCATCCAGGGGTTGTACTGTGTCGCGAATATCGCGGATGCGATCTGTGTCTTGTCTCCCCACTCGGCCAGGAATATGACCAGAAAGCCTGAGAGGAATGGGCTGTCATCAAATGTCCTGCTCTCCTCCTCATCCCCATCCAGATCCCTCAGCGTGGTTATCCCGAAGAGGAGGAAGATCGCCCCTGAGATGATCTTCAGGACGCTCTCTGGAACGATCTCTGTTATCCACGCGCCGAGGAGTATTGCGAAACCGTCAACAATAAGAAAGGCGGACATCACGCCTGTGAGCAGCGTCAGATGCCTGCCTGTTCTGGTGGACAGCAGCAGAACAGAGAGCTGTGTTTTATCACCGAACTCCGCGATGGCGATGGTGATAAAGGGGATGAGCAGATCTGCGAGCATCCATCAGCGATCGTTCACATTGTTTATAGCGCTTTCTCTCAAATCCGACTCTTTCTACCATGCAGGACTGCCATGATCATCTCTTTAGAGAGAAAGTTCATCCAGCTGGGATGATCAAGAGAAGCGGTTTGGTAAAAGCGCTACGTGCTCAAAAGATTCATTTGATTCGATGATGAGCGGCTCTGCTGTCAGTTCACCGGCTTCTGTGACACAATCCTGCCCTGTCCGCAGTATTCGCTCTCGAGCTGTATGGTGGCATGCTCTATTCCGAAGCTGGACCTGAGTCTCTGTCGTATCTCACTGAGCGTCCTCTGATGATCTGACTCTGAAGAGACCACAACATGTGCGCTGAGCAAGATGTTAGAGGAGCAGATGCCCCATATGTGAAGATCGTGAACCTGAAGTACCCCGGGCGCTGTGGAGATCTGTTTCACCACATCATCGGTTCTTATGCACTCAGGCACGCCCTCCATTATCAGGCGGAACGAGTCCTTGAGGAGCCTGTATGAGCCAGCAAATATTAAAACAGAAATGAATACGCTGATGATCGAATCTGCGGGGTACCAGCCGGTCCTCCAGATCACAAGCGCTGCTGCAATCACACCAAGAGATGCTGCCGCATCTCCAAGGACATGAAGGATCGCGGATCTGAGGTTAAGATCCTTCCCGTGGCCGCCCCTGCTCAGAACAAAGGCGACGAAGAGGTTCACGAGGAGCCCGAAGCTCGCGATCAGGAGCAGATCCATCCCCTTCACAGGCTCCGGCTCAAGGATCCTCCTGTACGCCTCGATGAGAATGACCAGGGCCACAAACCCAAGGGTGAGGCCGTTCGCGAGCGCTGCAACCACCTCGAAGCGGTGGAAGCCGTAGCTATACCGTTCGCTTGCAGGAAGCGCTGAGATCCTGATCGCGAACCAGCTCAGACCAAGCGCGAAGAGATCAAGGAATACGTGGGCTGCATCCGAAAGCAGTGCCAGGCTGCCGGTCCACCAGCTCCCAATAAGCTCCGCTATCAGTATGGATATCGTGAGGATCATGGCCAGCGCAAAGCGCCGCTCAATAACTCTGACCTCGTGTGTTCTCATCGGAAGTATGGATGCTCCGTGCACCAGCTCGAGCCTGAATGTCGATTATCATATGTGCATGCATGAGGTATGATTTGACAATTCGCATGATGCGCTCAGGGTGGATCACGAATAACGCAGATCTATGAAAACTCCCCTCAGATACCCATCCCTGTCCACCATGGCGATCACAGGATACGCACCTCTTCTTGCGTGAATCTTGACCACACCAATCGGGTTCTGGGTGTCGGCATCGAGCACACTGAGCATGCCGCTATCTACGGTGACGTATCCGAGAATCGTTCCTTCCCTGAGAGAGATGCTGTTCATAGAGCTGTACCTCCTGTCGCGGTACTCTGCGGCCAGACCTCCAAATGGATCGTAGAACCTGTAGCTGAAGCCGCGAGCAGGCATCGTGGTGCAGCCGTAGAGCCACGGGGCGTGCTCACTTATGAGCCAGGGCCGCCCGATGCCCATGTTGAAGAGCGCCTCTGCTCTCCTCTCGCCAGGGGCGTATTCAACCTGCGCACTTACCGAAGCGACAAGGAGCAGCGCAAGGAACAGAATACATAATTCCAATCTTCTCATAGAATGTACTCTGATATGATTGTAGTTATCTCTTTTGCACCGGCACAACGCTCGCTCGATATTATCCCAAAGATTAAATAACATCATCAGGTAGTGAGGGCTGAATGAACCAGAAGGAGTTTGCCAAGGCATTTGCGATATTCGTGGGCGCTGTGATGGTGCTCTCCGCTTTTGCGGGGTTTGTTCTGCGGAGCGGGGATGTTGAGACCCGGTCCGGGCCGGAATCGATTGAGACTGCATCGCTCTCAGCTTTCGGAGTGAGGGGAAATCTGGTGGATATGAGCTTTTCAAGCATGCAGGACCTGCTTGAGATGTGCCCGGAAAACACAACGTTCGCCTACTGGATCGATCTCGAGGCATCGCAGAACATAACAGATGCTGCAGCCGCTGTGATCCCACAGATCTATCCACCTGCGGCAGGGCTGATGTACAGGGATAAGATGTACCCCACAGAGATCAAGCGAGGGGCATCGGTGTTCTTCAACAACACGTGGGCTGAGTTCCACTGGATCATGCCGTTCAGCTACAACTACCAGGGGCTTGTGATACCCTACAGCGATTTCATGATCGTACCGGCGACCGGAGATCTCGGAAGGGTGTTCGGGAGACCGACCCTGTTCGGCCCTGAGAGCGCGCTGAAGCAGATCATCGACGTGATTCTTGGCGGATTCCCTACAGATCGACTGACTCTGGCTTATGACGAGATCGCGGATCTGCAGATCGCAGGCGTCGGAGGCGTCGAGAACGCACCGCTCGGCGGCGGGTACGATGAGTTCTATGTGGGGATCTCCCAGAAGGAGAACGGAATTTCTGTGGGCTGCAGGTTCATGTCGCCCTATGGGAACACGCTGACAAGAATACAGACGCTCGCCTCCAAGTACAAGATGAGCATCTCGCGCGATGGGAGTATCTTGCGCCTCGACGGAAATGTGCCCGTGGAGGAGCTGCGGGGTGTGATCGCAGATCTGCTCACGCCCTGATAGCGTAAGCTTTTTAGATACGAAGATGGAGCTGGATCTGTTCATTCGAGTGAGGCAATTTTCCACGATGAATGATGATGGGCTGGTGCCCTGAAGGAGATGTGTGATATGGCTAGACCGATATACGTGAGGTTTGATGTTCCAACTGAGCTGGCAGCCAAGGCGCTTGAGGCGCTTGAGCTGGCTCGAGACACCGGAAGGATAAAGAAGGGAACGAATGAAGCTACTAAGGCCGTGGAGCGGGGGGTTGCGAAGCTCGTGATAATTGGGGAGGACGTGGAGCCGCCCGAGATAGTGGCGCACCTGCCCCCGCTCTGCGAGGAGAAGAACACACCCTACGTGTACGTGAAGAAACAGAGCGACGTGGGGGCAGCCGCCGGTTTGAGCGTGAAGAGCGCGGCAGCGGCGATAATAGAGCCGGGAAAGGGAAAGGAGCTGTTGGAGGAGATAATCCAGAAACTCCAGGCTCTGAAGTAGGTGATAAATAGTGGCTGAGGAGAACGGCGTCCCCGCAGAGGTCATAGAGGTCATCGGGGTCACCGGAATGCACGGAGAGGCCACCCAGATCAAGTGCAGGATACTGGAGGGCTCAAACAAGGGCAGGATCATAACCAGGAACTGCATGGGACCTGTGCGGGTTGGCGATATCCTGATGCTTCTGGAGACTGCGCGCGAGGCCAAGAAGCTGACGGGCAGGTGATCCCGATGGAAGAGAGAAGATGCTCATTCTGCAACGGCAGGATCACTCCTGGCACGGGGAAGCTGTATGCAAAGAAGGATGGGACTGTGTATTACTTCTGCTCGTCCAAGTGCGAGAAGAACATGAGGCTTGGTCGCGTGTCCAGAAAGGTAAAGTGGGCTCGAAAGGGGGCGTAGAGGCTGGAGCGCACATTTGTTATGATCAAGCCGGATGGCGTGCAGAGGGGGCTTGTCGGCAGGATAATCCAGCGGATCGAGGAGAAGGGCTTCAAGATAGTGGCTATGCGCCTCTCGGTCATGGACAGGGCGCGTGCTGAGAAGCACTACGCAGAGCACGCGGGAAAGCCCTTCTACAAAGACCTCGTCGATTTCATAACCTCCGGCCCCTCTGTGCAGATGGTAGTTGAGGGGAAGGGCGTCATATCTGCCATGAGGAAGATGAACGGCGCCACCAACCCTGCTGAGGCTGCTCCTGGCACGATCCGGGGCGACTTCGGAATAGAGACCGGTCGCAATGTGATTCACGGCTCAGACTCTCCGGAGTCTGCAGCCCGCGAGATAGCTCTCCACTTCAGCGACTCGGAGATATTCGAGTACAGACGCATCGATGAGCCCTGGCTTTACGAGTGAGCAGGGGTCATCATCTCTTTTATTGCAGTGCCACCGCTGAGGTATTATGAAGCCGTCTCAAAACCCCCATGCAGCAGAAGAGCGTGCAGAAGTATGAAAGCGTTTGAGATAGGTTGATTTCGTCCAAAAACGAGTCAACACATGAGGTTGACTCTATAGGTCATGCTTCAATAATGCTCGATGGCATCGTGCGGCGGAATCGGATGAGTCAAAACGACAGGATCCCGACTGCGATAGCCGTATCAGAAAGCCCCGGCGGATTGCGGGATGAGTCAGCATTCTCGATGCATAGAGGGCGGAGGCGATGGAGATCCATATCCTCAAGGGCGGCGAGAAGGCCATACGCGTCAACAAGCCCGGAATAAGGGCGCTTGGTGTAGCGGAGAGTTTTGTGCGCTCGGATCCTGTGTCCACCCTGGCAGGCATCGTGATGCGCGGAGATCTGCGCATCGATGGAGTCGCGCTTGCGGAGATCACCGTGGGCGGGATGGACGCGACTGAAGGGGTGCTCTCGATATACAGAAAGCTCAACAGAGAAGATATCAATATTTTAATGCTGAGCGGAAATGTGATCAGCTGGTTCAACATAATAGACCCTGAGAGAGTGCACAGAGAGACCGGGCTGCCGGTGATCAGCGTCACCTACGAGGAGTCTGATGGGCTCGACAGGTACTTGGAGGAGTACTTCCCTGGCGATGCTGAGCGGCTCAGTAGATACAGGGCGCTGGGGGACCGGAGCGCTATCAGGCTGAAAACAGGGTATGATCTCTTTGTGAGAGCACATGGCCTGTCTCTGAAAGAGGCCAGGGCTGTGCTGAACAGGTTCACGCTTGAGGGAAGGATACCCGAGCCTGTGAGGGTTGCAAGGCTCATCGCAAGAGCTTCGATGAGGATTGGGCGCGAGTCAGGAGAGTAAGCCCCCTTCTGTTTCGGCGGCATTCAGCTTAGCGCCATACCCGGGCAAGGGGCTGGACACCCCCAGAGATGCCCTATTTTGGCTTGCACCCACAGGGTTTCGCCGTTTCATCTGCATTCCGTGAGACCTCCGCCTTTCGGCATCATCGCATTATCACGGCGCAGTCTCGTTTCTGTGCCAGAGCCGGAGCTCTCGCCCCGCATCATCGCGATGCCTGTGCGTCCAGTGGTGGGGGGACTTTCCACACCGGCCGATGCCGGCCAGCGGCAGCCGCCCTTCCTCTCTCGCGCCCGTTTCTGCGTCCCGGGGATGATGCCATCCAAACTAGTCCGCATCTGAGCAGGCTCTGCAGACAGTCACTCAACCCGGAGACGGCTGATGTCCTGTGATCTCAATGCACCTTCTGGCATGAGATCCAGAATTCATACACTGCATCCCAAGCTAAATATAGTTTTTCGATCGCATGGATGGTGTACCGAAAGGCAGTGTGCCGAGTTTGCTGTAAATTTATCTCAAGCTGCTGTGATGCGTACCGATCTGTTTTGAATTTACAGCAAATTTGATGCGCTGTGCTGTGTTGGATAACCTTTTGTGATAACGTCTCCAGCTATTGATTCTGATCTACTCTCCACGCATTCCTGGAATCG
>NZ_JAOAKP010000051.1 GCF_026419855.1 Methanothrix sp. | reverse complement strand
GGAAAGTATTAACAGGTCCAGGATGTCGATTTTCATGCTGTCAGCGTTCAACATAAACACCTCTCAGGGAGCCGGCCAATCAAGATCAACTCAACGAAGGTAGACTACCCGGCAATCGACTTTGCCTCTTTCTGTAAGGTTATCGATCCGCTGGCTCATGGGGATTTGCATTACAGAAAACAGCGCACTGCCAAACAGATGCTCGTGTCTGCTCGGTGCTCATGCGCATTGACGATTCGCTCTTGAGTAGCAGGTGGTCTGTCGTGTGATGTTGAAATGAGGTCCTGGGCATCCAGGCGACCGGAACTGTACAGACGGACGAACCTAAGGGGTGCTCCGATCAGATCTGTCGACTCAAGCAGAATGCACTGGAAAGTGTTATGAATCCGCAGGCTCTCCCACACCAGGGATTTGGATGATCATAGTGTACTCTCTGGGCGGATCTGTTATTGCAGCACAGGATTCCGCCGGTCTAAAAAGATATGCGGAAACGCTAAGGGAGATCTCAAGGGACAACCAGATATACGTAGTTGTCGGTGGGGGCGCCCTCGCGCGCGAGTGCATAGGGAGAGCGCGCGAGGTGGGCGCGAGCGAGGCGCTCTGCGATTCGATCGGAATACTCGCAACCCGAATGAATGCAGCGCTCCTGGCAGCAGCCCTCAGTGGCGCCGCGCCCTTCAGGGTGCCGGAATCTTACGACGATGCCCTCGATGCCTCAAAAACTTACAGGATCGTGGTCATGGGCGGGGTCTCTCCAGGACAGACCACAGATGCGGTTGCTGCCATCCTGGCAGAGCATGCCCGCGCGAATCTTCTCGTGATCGCCACATCGGTGAATGGCGTTTACACCTCAGATCCGGAGAAGGACCTGCAGGCTGTGAAGATCCCCAGGATGTCTCCAAAGGATCTGGCAAGGATGATGAGCCAGATCGAACTCAAAGCAGGATCAAGATCCCCTGTGGATCCGCTTGCAGCCAAGATAATCGAGCGGAGCCATATTCCCACAGTCGTGGTCGATGGAAGGGACGTGGCCAATCTGATCAGGGCGATGGATGGTACACACGATGGCACCGAGATTCGCAGCTAGTCACGCTGGGGTCAGCGATCGGATTATGTCCGAGGGGTTGACCAGACCCCACGCCACCCCACCTTCGGTTACCACAAGCTGGCTCGCGCCTGTCTTGCCCATGATCTTTATCGCCTCGTAGACCAGATCGTCAGAGTCTATAGTAAGATAGCCCCTGGTCATGATCTCCTTTACCTCAACACCTGTGCGGCCGTCTGCAATCGCTCTCACAAGATCCGTCAGGCTCACAAGTCCTGGAGAACTCTCATCGACGAGCGCCTCGCTCACGCCATTATGTATCATGGTCCTGGCTGCATCCTGGATCGATGCCGAGGGGCTGATCCTCACTGCGCGGCGTGCGATCTTCTTCACAGGTATCCGCGGCACGGAGATCATCTCCCTGACCTTGAATATCAGCCTGCTCATCGTGTCGTCTCTGCCGGTGACCTCTCCCCTGATGTAGAGCTTGTTCACAGGCGTCGGCCCTATCTCGATCTCATCGCCTATGTTGAAGTCTCTGACGTTCCCTGTGATGCGAACCATGCCATCGCAGCTGTCGTGCCGCATGACCTTGTTGAAGATTATCTCGCTCGCAGAGGCGCCCTCCACCTGGACGCCGTTCTTGATTATCGGCACGTCGACTATATCGCCGCTGTTGTCGAGGCAGAGAACCTCATAGGCGGCTCCGGTCGCCTTGTAGCCGCCCTTAGGACCGGGCACGCCCTCCACGAGGTTCAGCGCCTTGAGCGACTGCATCTGGTTGCGTATGGTTCCCGGATTGCGGTCGATAAGCTCTGCGATCTCTTCTCCCTTTACAGCTCTTCCCTCACGTCGATGTATGTTGATCAACGCGGTAAGTATATCCCTCTGAACTGGTGTTAGCTCCATAGCAATACGGAGTTACCATCATTATTACCTATTTAGATTTAACCTCCGGAGTCACAAATTTTTGGATGGTTATTTCGATCGCATGGGGCATTTATTAATTCCTTTATAGGGAAAATCTGACATCCTTTTCCAGATTCTGGATAGAGATTCTCTCAGAGCATTTCCATAACTCCTAGGGTAGCAGGCGCAGGGGTACACATCGCCGGATGGGGTGACGTGCATCCAGCTTCTCCCCGCGAAGCATCCGAAGCGTTTGAGCGCCGAGGGAACAGAGAAAATCCTCGGCGGGGGTGCGTTTGAGACGAATCTCTCCAGTGTGGATAGATCCGGGTCGTCCAGCATGATATTCTCTGAGCCGGTGCATCTGCCTGTCGGCACGACCTCGAAGAACGTGAGCTCATGCGCGCCCATGCTGCGCGCGAGCTCATGGAAATTCTGTAGGTGTGCAATGTTATCATGCCTCAGCACCACATAGAGATCGACCAGCAGCCCGGCGCTCAGCGCATGCCTTATGGCGTTCATCGCATCCCTGTACACACCCTTCCGGCCGCGGATGGCGTCGTGCTCATCCTCCAGAGGACTGTCCAGGCTCACATTCACCGCCTGGAGGCCTGCATCCCTGAGCCTCTCCGCCAGCCCCTCGGTGAAACCAGCGCCAGAGGTGAACATTGTGGTCACCGCCCGATCGTCCACGTAGCTCACAAGCTCCGGAAGCTCTCTGTACAGACACGGCTCTCCGCCATCAAATATTATGAGCGTGGATCCGAGATCGAGCGCCTGATCTATGATCCTCTGAACATCTTCGGGCTCGAGACTGAGGTGCTTTCCTGTATCCGGCAGCGCACAGTGCCTGCATCTATTGGGGCACTCCTCTGTCACAGATATCGTGATCTGGTCCGGGGTTCTCCTGCCGAGGGATGCGAGGATCTGGCTCCTGACAAAGCGATCGAAAGCCCTGCTCGGAACAGGCGGCAGCCATGTCGATATGTATAGAGACTCCCCAGCGAATGCGGGAATGTTTCCGTCGATCATCGATAGGGCAGATGAGATCGCTGGGACTCTTGAGAGAAGGCCATCAGCTCTGATCCTGATTCTCCCTGAATCTACGAATGCTGTCGCCTTTAAAAGAGGAGTATCACAGAGCTTGTATCTCAAAAGATCACCGCTTATAGACCTCATCCGGATCGAAGATTCTCTCCCCAACTATCCTCCCATCCAGGGTCCTGTAGAAGCAGGATCTGTATCCGGTGTGGCATGCGCCTCCTTTCTGCTCAACCTTGAGAAGTATCGCGTCCTCATCGCAATCTACCAGTATCTCCTTCACGATCTGCTCATTTCCGGAGGACTCTCCCTTTCGCCACAGCTTCCCCCGCGACCTCGACCAGTAATGCGCAACCCCCGTCTCTACAGTTTTTTCGAGCGCGATGCTGTTCATGTAAGCCAGCATCAGCACCTCTCCAGTCCTCCAGTCCTGTGCTATTGCTGGAATCAGCTTGCCATCCGGAATCTCAACGATGCTCATCACTCTCCTGATCATTGGCGTAGCGTATAAAGCTTGGCGATGTGCTTTCGCGTCTCAGCCTGATAGCAGCTGTTCGGATCAATTCGCGCTTATCCATTTGATGACTTGCTTGGAGAGGCACTGTTCCCGCTATGTGCTCCTGGCGAATGAATGGGTGCATCCAGCAACCATTATGCGTGCCCTCTAAGCTGCTGAACACACAAGAGCGGCTTCGGTAATCAGGCCGGAGAAGGAGGTCACGAGCACATTCATCCGATGCTCAGAAGCGCCAGCAGGAAGACGGCGCGCACCATGATGCTCAGGCCTGTCGATATCGTGACGATCATAAGACCGACCCGCGCGCCGAATATCGCTGTGTAGTTCGGCACCATGCTCTTCATTGCGAATATGGGGAGCATGAACATGCTGCCCAGCATGAGCACCGTCGCTGCCTGTATATCCGTTAACGAGCCGCTCTGGATCATCGGGCTGAGCAGGGATATCCCGATGAGCGGGCTCACGACGTATGTTGTCAGGGGCACTATGGCCTCCGGTGTGATCCCGAAGATCTGGGCTATCGGGAGTACACTCAGCCTCTCGAAGAATCCATGATCGTTCAGCGAGAGGACAAGCAGAGTCATCGCTATGTATGTTATGGAGATCCTGGCGAACGGCCTCATCTGCGTGCGCAGGATCTTCAGCATCGCATCAAGCGGGCTTCCGTTTCTTTTTGGTGGCTGCCACGTGATCTCTGCACCGTTTCTCCCTCTCAGCATCAGCCTGCCGAGCACTATCACTATGAGGATCTTGACGATTGCCGTTGTTATGAACACACCCGCATAGAAAACACCGACCACCGGCCCCAGGAGTGGAACAACCACCGGTATCTGGTACGTCAGTATCTCCCTGATGTACACCGGTATGCTGTTCATCATTGCGCATAGCACGGTCTCGCGGTCGTCGAGAGCGCCACGCATCTTGAACTCCGCAATCATCGAGTTTGCTGCAACCGCTGAACCGAGGGACACCAGGAATGATGATGCGGATATCGATGGCAGGTTCGCCATGGATACGAGCGGTTTTGAGAGGACTGAGAGGCGATCGAGAATGCCAAGCTCCATTAGCATGCCCGCTAGAAACAGTCCGAGGAATATCGTCGCAAGCACAGGTATCGCGGTGTCCAGAGCTCTGAGCAGCAGGTCGAGCATCCCAGGTTTCTCTTAAAAATGATCGTAGATCAAATTGCTGGTAGAGCTCCTGTTCAGGTGGGTGTGACCCAGAGCCATACCTGTACAGGTTGTTTGCTCACAACGTGCACTCAAACCATGGAATCAACTGTATGTTGGCTTCAGAACTCGGTATCGTGCCAGGAGATGCCAGTTCCAGAAAAATTCCGCTGAATCGAAACCACAAGCTCTGGCGCGATAAGATTCCACAGCAATATTTATCTCAAATGCATCCAGATGCCCAGCGATGTCGCTTCGAGATGATGCTCTCAGGTACCACAGGATGGGCAAGATTGCCATCTGCAGCAGAGTTGTTTTAAAGGATGCTCTCGATCTCAGCCTCGCCTACACGCCCGGTGTGGCAGAGCCTTCCCTCGCGATAAGCAGGAACCCGGATGATGTGTACCTTTACACATCCAAGGGGAACATGGTGGCGGTCGTCACAGACGGAACCGCGGTTCTGGGTCTAGGTGACATAGGTCCGCTGGCAGCGATACCTGTCATGGAGGGCAAGGCGCTTCTCTTCAAGAGGCTTGCTGGGATCGATGCATTTCCGATCGCTCTGAGCACCACAGATCCATCGGAGATCGTGGAGACCGTGGTCAGGATCTCGCCGGTCTTCGGCGGCATCAACCTGGAGGACATCAGCGCGCCGAGGTGCTTTGAGATAGAAAATGAGCTCAAGAAGAGGCTGGATATTCCTGTATTCCATGACGATCAGCATGGAACCGCGGTTGTCGCGGTTGCAGCCCTCATAAACGCGCTGAAGCTCGTGGGCAAGAGCTTCGAGGAGATATCGGTCGCTGTATCAGGCGCCGGTGCCGCAGGGGTTGCTGTGACGAAGATTCTCATGGACTTCGGCGTGAGGGATATCAGGATATGCGACCGGAAAGGCATAATCAGCCGGGAGCGAGAGGATCTCAGCCCCATCAAGAGAATGCTGGCCGAGCTCACGAACCCGGAGGGATTGACCGGCACCCTGAGAGATGCGATGAGAGGCGCGGATGTCTTCATAGGGCTCTCTGCAGGTGGAATAGTCAGCAGGGATATGGTCGAGGGGATGGCCAGGGATCCAATAGTATTTGCGATGGCCAATCCTGTGCCTGAGATAATGCCTGATGAGGCGAGGAGCGCGGGCGCGAGGATCGTCGCCACCGGAAGGTCCGACTATCCCAACCAGGTGAACAACGCCTTGGGTTTCCCGGGCATATTCCGTGGCGCGCTCGATGTCAGGGCCAGAGATATAAACGAGAGTATGAAGAGGGCTGCCGCCGTGGCTATCGCATCCCTGGTGGATCATGTCAGGGAGGACTGCATAATTCCATCCCCGCTGGATCCAAGAGTTGTTCCTGCTGTGGCAGAGGCGGTGGCCGCAGCCGCAATTGAGAGTGGCGTGGCACGCATGCCGCGCGATCCCTCCGAGGTGAGGGCCCATGCGATAGAGCTTGTATCTCATGGGTGAGGGCGAACAGAGACTGGGAGAATTCAGACAGGATTACATATAAGCAGGATGGCGATGTGATCTGCAGAGATATGCGCGAGCTGAACGGAGGCGGATATGGATCCTGCGGTGCTTGAGCAACAGGGTTACCATCTGGTGGGAGAGGGCGCTGTGAAGCCGTGTCTATGGCTGAAGAGAAGCCTGAGAGGAGGAGAGCAGTGCTACAAGCATCACTTCTACGGGATTGAGAGTCATCGGTGCGTGCAGATGACGCCGGTGCTCCACTGCAACCACCTCTGCCTCCACTGCTGGCGGCCTGTGGATGAGGCGATCCCGCTGCCTGAGAGGTGGACCGAGCCGGAGGATCTCCTGGAGCTCGTGCTGAGGGAGCAGAGGAGGATTCTCTCAGGCTACTGGGGCTCTGATCTCGTCGACCGCGCGAGGCTCCACGAGGCCTCCACACCAAAACACGTGGCGATATCCCTCATGGGGGAGCCCACCTTCTACCCGCATCTCAGAGGCCTGATCGAGGCGATAAACGCGAGGGGAATGACATCGTTCCTGGTCACAAACGGCACCAATCCGGATGCTCTGAAGGATCTGGAGCCGACGCAGCTTTACATCAGCCTGAACGCCCCGGATGAGGATACCTACAGGAAGGTCTCCGCTGGAAGATACTGGGATCGCATCCTGGAGAGCCTGTCCATGATGCGTGATATGAGGTGCAGAACTGTGATCAGGATCACGCTCGTTAGGGGCGTGAACATGCTTGCTCCTGAGGCATACGCCAAACTTCTGGATGATGCGGAGCCGGATTTCATAGAGGTCAAGGCATACATGCATCTCGGCAGATCAAGATACAGGTTACCGAGAGATGCGATGCCATCACATGAGGAGGTCGTGAGCTTCGCATCAGAGCTCTCCGAATCCATCGGATACGCTCTGGAGGACCAGGTGAGCCTCAGCAGGGTTGCCCTTTTATCAAGAGGGAATGTCCAGAGAAAACTAGATAAACTCTGAGGAGAAGGACCAAGGGCCTGCTAAAAAGATTCAGAAAGCTCAGGTGCAGTATGGGCTCAAGAAGTGCTTGCGTTATGGTTGAAGATACAAGAAAGCTCAGGATACTCCTTGTGGAGGACAACCCGGAGGACGTTTTTCTCACAAGAAAGGTTCTGAGAAAGAGCGGTCTCGATGGAGATATGCAGATCACAGGTGACGGCGCGGAGGCTCTGCGCATTCTTGAGGATATGTTCAGAGCAGGGGAGCGCCTGCCAGATCTCATTCTTCTCGACATCAATCTGCCGGACATGGGCGGCATGGCAGTGCTGAAGAGCATCAAGGGTGATGCGCGTTTCTCCAGGATACCTGTGGTGATGCTGACTTGCTCCAACGCAGATTCTGACATCCAGAAGAGCTACGACCTTGGAGCGAGCACGTATCTCGTCAAGCCGGTCTCAAGGGACGCGATGATGCTGGTCATGAGGGCGCTCTTCGGCTGAGTCCACGGACTACCTCAAGGTTTCCGCGGTCGTCCCTCCTATCATCGACAGGCGTCTCCATTATCATGGGCAGCTCTCTGAGACGGCGATCGTTTATCACCGCTGCGAACCCGTTCAGTCCTATCTTGCCCATGCCAATATGCTCATGCCTGTCCAGGCCGGATCCGAGATCACCAACCGAATCGTTGAGGTGAATCAGCATGAGATTTTTCAGCCCAGCGGTGTGGTCGAATGCCCTCAGTGTTTCATCCAGGCTTTTCTCATCTCTAAGATCGTAGCCGGCAGCGAATACATGGCATGTATCCAGACAGATGCCCAGGAGATCAGAGCCAACCCTCTCCCGTACATCTGCAAGATCATCGAACGTGCCACCTATGCTGTTCCTCGATCCGGACGTGGTCTCAAGCAGGATCTTCGTGCTATCTGAACCCTGAAGCGCAGCCTCGATAGCGCCAACTATGCGGGAGAGGCCTGAATCCCTCCCCGATCCCAGGTGGCTTCCCATGTGCGTTACCAGATACGGAATCCCCAGGGCGCTGCATCTCACAAGCTCATCCCTCAGCGCCTGTACAGATCTGGAGTAAACGCTCTCCTTGGGGGAGGCCAGGTTTGGGAGGTACGGCATGTGGCCCACCACCGGCCATATCCCTGAGCCGCTGAGCTGGCTTTTAAAAGATTCTATGACCTCAATTGAGAGCTGCTTCGTGCGCCAGCCTCTCGGATTCGATGTGAATATCTGATACGTCTCGCAGCCCAGCTCGATCGCCCTTCCCACAGAGAGGTGCAGGCCACCAGCTATCGATATATGCACTCCAAATCTCGCCATGCTAACATCCCGGGAGCATTCTGGCATCCCCTCTTCTTACAGATGATTCTTTTCCTCTACTGCACATGCTCTGCTCATGGAGTTCTCATGGACAACCGAGATGCAGGCCATCCGCTTTGTTCACAGGGTGATTCAGATCATGGAGGTATGAATCCATTCATCTCCGCTATCCTGCGACCCTCCGGGCCTAGAACGAAGTCTATGAATGCCTTTGCTCCGGCGGTCGGCTCGCCAAATGTGTAGAAATAGAGCTTCCTCGCGAGCGTGTAGTTTCCGCTCCTGATGTTGTCCATCGTTGGATGAACACCATCCAGAGCTATCGGAACAACTCCACCGGCCCTGACGTAGCTGTAGCCGAGGTAGCCTATGGCCCTGTCGCTTCCGACTATCGCGGTCTTGACCTCCGAGCTGTCCATGGCCTCGATGCTCACGCCTGGAGTCTCAGCGGCCGCGGATCCCATGATGATCTCATTGAATGTGTCCCTGGTACCAGAGCCCGCCTTCCTCCCAACCACCATGATCTCCTTATCAGGCCCTCCGACGGACTTCCAGTTCCTTATCTCCCCTGCATAAATCCTCTTGACCTCTGTGGATGTGAGACCACTCACACCGCTGCTGTATATCTGGGGGCTCACGACTATTATTATCGCATCATAGCCCACCAGTATCTCCCTGAACTTGCGGTCAGGCCTCTCATAAAGCGCCCTTTCCGAGGGCTTTATCTCCCTGGAGGACATGGCTATGTCGGCTCTCCCCTCAGCAGCGTCGATTATCCCCACGCCGGATCCGCCAGCTGTGACAGTCACCATGTACTCCCTGCACATGAAATTGAACTCCTCGGCGCAGAGCTCTGCGAGGGGCATGACGGTGGTGGATCCGGAGACGCGAACCCTCTCCACACCGCCTGATGGCATGGCGAGCAGGATGAGCATCAGTATCAGCATGCCAACCGGAACTACTAACTTAGAGGTAACTACTAACTTAGAGGCCACCATTGGAGTCACTCTCACCAGCATTGTGACTTCCTCCCTTCCCCTGAAGGGCATACTGCTTCATGGATCCGGCTATCCGGTATGCTAGCGTAGAAGCAGCGGCTACTGAAGTAGCCGTTTCTCCACAGGCTTTACCCCTCAGTTCAAGCATGCGTCTGTTCAGTGCAGCATTATGATCTCCGTCCAGCCTGAGCCCGCACCGCGGGCATTCACGGACTCGATCGTTCAGCGTTTTGGGCACGATGGTATCACAACCTGAGCAGCGCTGTGATGGGCTCCTGTTGACTTAGAAGCAGCGGCTACTATAAGTAGCCACTTATTGCATCGACCATCTCAACAGGCTTACCAGCCCTCGCGGCCCTGTGGGTGCATCTACTATCTTAGATGCGGGTCTTCTGCCTGCTTCCTATAAGCTTCTCTGCTGTCCTCTGTGCTAATGCTACTGGCAGTACTCTCTGTACCTGCACTTCTCCCTTTCGGTGCACTTTCCAGGCTCCCTCTCGTAGAATATCATATCCTGGATACTGTCCCTTTCCTCAACAAACCACTGCCTGAGCTCGTCGCCCAGGATAAAGAAGTCCCTCTCGATGTGTGGAGTGGGATGACCCTTTGGAAAGCTGAGATAAACGGTGCAGCCTATGTTTATCGGAACCTCGTAGAGGCTCTCATATACCAGCGCATATCCGGTCGCAGAAAGCCTGTGGAAGTCCCTCCTCTTGCCGGTCTTCAGGTCGCAGACCATCATCCCTCCCATGTTTATAGCATCTGCGCTGAGGTTGCTGCTCAGTCCGAGATACCTGCCGTCCAGCTTGTGCTCCACGACAAATGGGAGAGCATGGTTTACCAGCGAGTCCTCACTTATATATCGGTACTTTCCAAGGTAGGTGTATATGGCAGAGACTATTCTCGAGACCTCGAATGACCAGAGCTTTCTTAAGTTCTCAATAATCTCCCCGAAAGCATCTGGTGTGCCAGAAGATACCATCTGCTTCTCTGCCTCTTCGATCGCCTTTGGCATTCGTTCCATCAGTATCTGAGCGAGAGATGTGCAGACCCCCAGCCCCTGCGAGTAGATCAATCTCTTCGCAGCAAGGAAAAGCTCGGCGATCGCCTGATGGTACATCCGCCCAGCGATCATCTCCTCGCTCGGAGGGGCATCAACCCTCATCACATGTCTCAGGAAGGCATCTCTCCTGGTCTCGCAGTACTTATCTGCGATCTCCCAGACCGGCAGGATGATATCATGAGGTGGTGAAAGCTCTGACCTGTACCAGTTCCATCCCCTCAGCTCATCTGATACACCTCTATCCCGGGCTCCAGGTATGAGCTTTTTCAGAAGATACTTCCGCTCATCTTCAGAAAAGAAATACATCTGATTCCTCCATCCACCTCTCTACATACAATCACAGTAGCGCCTGTACTCGCAGTCTGTGCATCTGGCCGGGTTCCTGGAGCAGGCTGGATCTGTTTCGTTCTCAACAATCACCCTGATCTCCGCGATCATTTTCATGGTCCTGCGCCGTAGCTCATCTGTGATATCTATTCGAACGTTCAGCTTCTCCCTGCTGTAGTGTATGAATCCCCGACGGACAGTGGTCCGGAAGCAGTCCTCGACGAGAAGCACGTATGCAGCCAGCTGATACTTATGGTTCAGATAAGCTGTGCCGTTATTTGAGCATCCAAATTTGTAGTCAACGGGTATGTACTCCCTCTCGGTCTTCACAAGATAGTCAAGAACACCGCGGAGACCGAGCGAGTGGCTCACCAGCTCCACCCTGAAAAGCTTCTCCGCACTGTCCAGCTCTGGGTCGTAGAATACCGCGCCCTTCCTTCGTTTCTCTCTGGCCGTGATGGACTCGTGTGCCTCCTTGCCCGAATCCAGCTTCTGGTCTGGCGGCTTCGGCACATGAAGAACGTGATCGAAGTAGATTATCTTCGGGCAGTAAAGGTACTGCTTTACATCGCTCACGGTTATCATATGATGGACCTAAATGATTCTAACAGGTTCCTCCTCGATCTCGTACAGCTCTCCAATGCTCTCCTTCATGCCGAAGCATCTGGAGCACATCGGATAGAGCTGTATATTCCCCTCCTCGCCTCTCATCAGCCGCTCAAGGCGAAGCCGCAGCTTATCTCTGGTGTTACGGTTAAGAAAGCCGTAGAATGCGCTCTTCTGAATGCGCATGCAGCCGTACTCCATGAGAATCCTGGCAACTCTTGATCTGAGAAGATCATCGCTGATATCGTAAATTATGATCGTGTCCATGATCACCATCTCGGTGTGAATGGTTCATAGCGCGGACGCTCCCCTCTCAGGAACGTAGCCACAGAGGATGCCTGCGAGCGTATGATGTTCCTGAGAAGCTGCCCTCTCTCCTGGTACTGGATCCTCTCATCAAGACGGTTATAGAATGCGGATGATGCGATCCTCATTCCCTCTTTTGTCATTCTGCAATCCTCCTGGAAATGATCATGAGACATTGTGCGGGCAAGGGATACAACGACGCGATCCACGACCAGCGGTCTGAACTCCTCCATCATATCGTAAACGAGCTTCTCCTGTCCTGAACGATCGGCATGCAGGAATCCTGCATACGGATCGAGGCCCGCATAGAGAGCTGCTGCCCACACCTCCTGCTCCAGCACATAGTAGCCGAAGTTCAGAAGAGAGTTTATCGGGTCTCCTGCAGCTGGATACTTCCTGCCAGGAAAGCTCCAGACATCGGGGATGAGCCTGGACCAGGTAAGCCAGTAGATCTCGCTGGCGTTGCCCTCCATTCCCATTATCAGATCGCGTGCATCATCGAGCCCTCCCTCAACCGAATCCAGCTGGGGTATTATCGCCTCGATCTGGCTGGAGCTGTCTCGGAACTCCTGCCACAGATCCTTCCTCTCGTCCTTCCACTTCTTCGCAAAGCTTTTCAGGAGAGATGCCTGGTTCTTCAGCTTTCCGCGTATGAATGCCTTGGCGAGCTCAAGACCTCGCTCGTCGTCATATGCACGGTACTGCTCTCGTCTTGTTCTGACCGTACCGCCCAGGGTTGCGGGTATGAGGCGAGCAAGGGGTTTCCCGTAGTAGCTGGCGAAGACGATCTCCACCCCAAGTTCGTTGGCCATCTCTATGGCATCTGATGAGACTGATATCCCTGAGCCAAGCACGAGGATCTGATCAACCTTGCGTGCTGGTATGAGGATATCAGGCTCGTCCCTGCGGAGCACACGGAACTGCTCGCCGGTCTTCCCCAGGAACGTGCCACGATCTGAGAGGATTATTCGGGGCATCAATGATAAATTGTTGGTACAATTATAATTAATTTTCGTTTAATTGAGGATATCTCATAAAGCCGATACGAGAATACCAAAGAATCTGATGCAATGTAATGGTCCGGATCACGTTCCCTTCAAGGAGGTACTCATACATGGCTGCTTTCGCCAGAGTTTATATACCCCCTTACATCCGGGCATCTGGCGAAAACCCACCTTCAATTCAGACCTACCTGGCAAAAGATTTATGTAAAATGGATACCTCAAATGGGCTGTTGCAAAGCGAATCCCGAGGAAAAGGGAACTGAAAGCCATCCCAGCGTTTTCCGCTGTCTGCTCCAATCAATTGTTGCAAAGCGAATCCCGAGGAAAAGGGAACTGAAAGTATTCAGCCTCAGCGTGTCGGATACGCTCGCCAGAGTTGCAAAGCGAATCCCGAGGAAAAGGGAACTGAAAGGATTAGGCCCGGCATACTCCCAGACTTCAGTCATTCCAGGTTGCAAAGCGAATCCCGAGGAAAAGGGAACTGAAAGCCGATCTGTCAAGAAGCTACGCTCGACCACTGTCCAGTTGCAA
>NZ_JAOAKP010000004.1 GCF_026419855.1 Methanothrix sp. | reverse complement strand
ATAACTGTGCCATTACCCACAAATAATCAGTGTGCTGCGGATCCATATGCCTAAATTATGGGGAGCTTAGGTTTGATAACCTGCCCGTAGATGCATTGATCCTGCTATGCGCTCCTGGAAGATGGATGAGTGCTTACAGCAACTCAACCTGAATGGTCTCCAAGTTGCTAAGCATATAAGGGCGAGCAGAGGCATGCTTTCTCGCGGGATTCATGCAGTGTTATGCCGGAGCATGCTGGTCCTCAAGAGCTGTTTATCGTGTACAAGACCCAATTGCCAGCAGACGGTTCAAGCATACACTCAGATGCAACCAGCTGAATCAGCGAAAATAAAGGAGACTGTATTTCAGGGCCTATGAGATCTACTTCTTCTCATGAACCTCGCACGTTCCGATCTGGCATGCCCTGCAGATCTCCCTCTCCTCATCGAGCTCCCGGGTGGCGGTTGCTAGGACACTCGCATTAACGAGATTCGCCGCGAGGAACATCGCAGCAGCGATCTCCTCATCGCTTATCCCCATCCTCGATGCGACACGGATGTGCATCTCCAGGCAGTGGCTGCACCTTATGGCAGCGCTGACAGCGATGGATATCAGCTCGATCGTCTTCATGTCGAGCTTTGAGCTGCGCACGATCGCGTTGTTGTGAAGGACCTTTGTCACGAGAAGCTCCGGGCTGTCCTTCATGAAGTGAAATATGTAAGGAACCTCTCCGTAGAGCTCCTCGATGGTTTTTAGCATTTCCTCAGCAGACCTCTCCACACCCTTCTCCAGTATCCCCTTCAGCTCTTCCTCTAGCATATCCCTAAAACACCATCCCAGTCTCAGACTCCGGAAGAATCCTGACAAGCGTGTAGCTCTTCATTCTTGAGGGAATTATTCTCGCGATCTCTTTGAGCTTGACACCCTCATCAAACCGTACAGCCCCGATCGCATCGTGATACTCTTCGTATGGTAACTTTATTCTGCATCCCGTCAGGTTCAGAGCGATCGGGAGCGGTGAGTACGACCTCTCGATATCAGGAACCTGCTCACGAACCGCATCCATGACTCTTGGAGGAGATGTCGTCAGCGGGTCCTTCTCTATATCCGCACGCATCTTGTCGAGAGCCCTGCCCACGGCTGCGATGATCCTGTCCAGATTCCCGATCTCGTTCGCCTTCTTGGATCTGTGTGCTATCCTCCCCACAGATGAGACGTACTCGAAGGCGTAAGGCATCTCCCCCTTCGGAATCTCAGGACCGCCTGTTACGACCACGGGGATGTTTATGCCCTTGTACAGCTCCTCCTTCTTGATTATGCATCTCGCGAAGTTCCCGAAGAGAAAGACAGCTGCGTCATGCTCGTTTATCAGAGCTGTCTCGTACTCATTTATCTGGGCTATCTCACGCCCCACCCCCCGGGCCAGGCCGATCATGTTGCTCTTCGCGCCGTTCCGCCTCAGGTACTCAGCGACATCACATGCTGTGTGCGGCAGGTGGTGTATCGCCAGTGTCGGGGTCACCACAGCAACCTCTGTTCCGGCGAGCGGTGCTCTGGTGAGCTCTCCGCGGAGCTCTTTTGTGAGATCCTCCAGGATCCTGAGGTCCTCAGCAGGCACGAGCAGAAGCAGTATCACCTCGCTCTGTGTCACGTTCTTCTGAAGCAGGTAACCGCCCAGATCCTCGACAAGCTCTATGACCAGGTCGTGCTTGTAGACGCCACCGGTAAACATCACAGGCTCAAGCATTCTCCATACCCCTTATCTTCTCCCTGACCTCCTCGATCAGCTCCGGTGTTATCGTCTCCTCAGAGGCGATGAAGAGGAAGGAGTTCTCTGTCATCTCGTTCCGCCTGTTCCTGAAGCCCTCAGGCGCTATTCTTATCAGGGCATCGGTGAGGTCTCTTCTGAACTCAGCATCCACATCCGTCACGATCAGATCTGCCGGGCTTACATCAGAAGATATTGTGAGGAGATCCCTGTCCGGCTGCTCCACCTTGTCGCGCCCGTACTTCTCCCACAGTACCCTGAGCATGTCGGCGAGATGCTCCTCCTCGTTCACCTTTACCTGATAACCTTCCTGAGTCCTGACAACATCGGCAACATCGCCAACACGCAGAGGCGGAAGCGAGCCGCGCAGCATGCCGTAAACGGCAAAATACGGCTTTTCTATATCGATGTAAACATAGAGCCTGCCTATGGATCTGACCAGGCCGAGGTCCTGGAGTATGTCGAGTATGATCTCGCGGTACTTAGCAGCGCCGAACTCCTCTCCCGGAGCCTCCACCTTGTAGACCTCGAGAGGATCCATATCAGACCTCCAGCATGCCGGAGACGAGCAGCGCGGCACCGACAGCGCCGATGTACTGGGCATGGCTCGGAACGATGACATCTATCCCCAGCAGATCCTCCATCGCTCTTGGCAGCCCCTCAATGAGTGATGTGCCGCCGACCATGATCACCGGCTGCTTAACTTCCACCTCCTGGAGCTGCTGCTCGAAGACCTGCTCTGCTACGCTGTGGCAGGCAGCCATCGCGACATCCTCCGGCCGCGCGCCCTTCGAGAGGCTGTTGACCAGGCTCTGCGTGCCGAAGACTATGCAGTAGCTGTTCATAGGCACGTTCTTGTACGATCCCTTCAACGCGAGCTTGCCCAGGTCTGTTATGTTCACGCCCAGCCTCCTCGCGGTGAGCTCAAGGAATCTTCCGGAGGCACCTGCACATATCCCGCCCATCGTGAAGCTTCCGGGCACGCCGTCCTGCACAGATATCGCCTTGTTATCCATCCCGCCAATGTCGATCACAGTGGCAGGCCCCTTCTGGGCGTTCGCCAGGAAGACAGCACCCTTGGAGTTAACCGTGATCTCCTCCTGGACCAGCTTTGCATCGAAGTGCTTGCCGACGAGGAATCTGCCGTAGCCTGTGACACCTATGCCCTGGATCTCCTCGCGCTTCACCCCCGACTCCTGGAGAGCCTGCTGGAATGCCTCCTCTGCGCTCTTTATGACCTCTGTTGTGGGGACCCAGCCGGTGCCTATGATCTGGTTGTCGCGCATTATCACTGCCTTTGTGGTGGTCGAGCCGGAGTCTATGCCGGCTGTGAGACCTGTCTGCCGCTCCCTGGCAAGCAGTCCTCTCATCCTGGCCGTCGTCACCAGAGCCTCCATTCTCGTCAGAAGAGTCTCTGCTGTTGTCCTCTCTGTGAACGAGTAGCTCAATACCGGTAGCCTGGAATGCTCATGGATGTAACGTCTCACCTCGCCCCGGACAATAGCGCCCTCCGCGCACCTGAAGCATGTCGCGATGAAAACAGCATCTGCGAGCTCCGGGTTCTGTACCAGCCTGGTCGCTCTTGCCATGATCAGATTGAGGTCCCCACTCGGAACCGATACGCCGAAGCGCCTCTCCACATCCATCACATCATCGAGCGAGACCTCGGGCGAAATCATCTTCGCGCCCACGATCTCTGCAGCCCGCTCGAGCTCACTCTGGATGCCGCTGTACTCAGCGCCGCATGAAAGCTGGGCAATTCTGATCATTTGAGCCCCTCCAGGAACATCCTGATCTCATGAACGAATCGCCTGGCCTCTCCATCGTCTCTCGGGTACTTCAGCTCTATGAACGGGATGCCCTTGATCTTTATCAGCAGCCTGGTGAGCTCATTCGTCCTGGCACATCCAGTGCATCCCACGAGACAGTTGTTATCCTCAACTATTATCGCAGCCTCTGCCTCATCTATCATCGGGCCTATCAGAGACATCCGCCCGCGAACACCTGATGGAACATCTACAGCAGCGTATTTCAAGCCCTTCTTCGGGTCCTCGGGTGTGATGTTCAGCGGAGGGGATTCAAGGCTCGGCGTGTCTATCTTCTTTCTGATCTCGTTCGCTATCACAAGGGGCTCGTGCCCCATCCTGTCGACGAGATCCGCGAGGATTGTGCTTGTGGGGGGGTAGACAATGACTTTGACCATCAGGATACCTCAGGCAAACTCATCCTTAATAATCTCTACAAGTCTTTCCATGCTCACGGGCATCTTCTTAGGGGCAGCCTCTGGGATGGGCTCGTTCCTGCTCTCTGCCTCGAGTGCTCTTGATATCATTGGTAGCATCTTCGACTCGCACTCCAGCATGAAGAAGCCAGGCCTCGGCCCGCCACCACGGTGCCCACGGCATCTTCTCGGATCTCCTGGTGGAAATCCACGGTCCTTTATGAAGATCCCGTTCGGATCCATGGCCCGTATCTCCTTTACGAGATCATCGATCTCGTCCTTCTCACCGTTTATGATCACTCCGAAGCATGTCTCCTTCACATGGACGTCGCGCTTCGATCCGTAGATGTGCATGGCGATATCAGAGGGGAGGATCTCAGACTCCGGAGATGTTATCACATACTTTGTAACCCTCATCTCTTCTCCTCCATGACGTACACGATCTCCCCCTCCTTCACATCCCTGAGCTTGTCAAGATCTATAACCCTGCCGATGATATTCGTTCCCTCGAACTTCTCCCCGGAGGGGCCGTATCTCCGGTCCTCAACGAACTTCACCCCAACCAGTCCTGTCCTCTTGGCAACCTGGTTTGTGACGCCTATCGATCCTGCAGGCACGGGACCCGTGGGCTTGTTCTCCGGCAGCAGCTCCTTGTACTTTAGTGCGTCTATCACCGGCTTGAACAGAACCGTGTTCTCATAAACAAAGAACACCGGCAGAGGTCCCACCGGCCGCTCCTTGAGCCCCACAACATGCCTGAAATAGTCCAGGGTCTTCGGGGCCAGATCGTCGTAGAGTTCTATCCTCACCAGTCTCGAGGACTGTATCGCCTTAAGGGATACCTTACCGGCCTTCAAAACCTCCATGGTCGTTGGCGGGTTCTGCTCGATGACGACCGCATCATCTCCAGTATAGCCATCGACCGATGGCTCTATGCCCCTCGACCTGGCAAGCTCCATCGCATCGCTGAGCGGCATGCCCAGCACCATGAACCTTTCAGGTCTGACCCTCGCAGTGATGCGCTGGCCGGGGGATGCGAGCTTCACCAGGTCCAGACCTGCTGTGACCCTCCCAACGACAGAATGGCTCGGATTGGATGTCCTGTCGGCCTTGTAGATGAATATGTGACCAAGTCCACGCCCGGAGATCCTCACCGTAACAGCGCCCTCAAGCCGCGGCTCCCTGTGCTCAAACTCTATAGGCTCGCCCCTGAGGACATGCGAGGAGATGTAGGAGCTCGAGACCGCGTCTATCTTCAGAGTTCCATCCTTTGTCGCTGCAAGGAAGAACTCCGCCCCTTTGGGGGCATCCTGGATCAGATCGACCTCGAACCTGGAGTAGATCTCCATCCCATCAGCAAGGGGATACGACATATCAGCTGTGACAAGCTTCTCGGTCAGATCCTCCCACTCGACTATCGGCTCCACCTTGATTATGCGGTCGCTCTTCTCCAGCCTGTCAAGTATGTTCTTCCCGCCGACGACCCTTGCGAGGATACCCCTGCTCTCAGATGGTACACCGTAGACTGCGGAGTGCCTCCGCTTTATGAATATCAGCTGGGACTTATCGCTCTCAAAGCCGCTGGCGCCCAGAAGCACATCAAATCTGCTGTACTCGTATGCGCCTCTGCCCGGAGATATCGACGATGAAAAGTTTCCAAATGCAACCGCACCTGAATCAGACCATCTCCCCTCCAGACCCGCTATCCTCTCGACAGCCTCATGCCATGCGTCCTTAAGGCCTGTATCCAGTAGATCGATCCTTATCCTGCCCTTGGTCGTGACAAGCCAGTAGGAGTCTGTGACCCTTGCTTTCTCGCCCCGCCCTTTTATTATACCGATCACAGCTCCTGGCGATACTGCGGAGTTCGCGGCCTCAAGCGCCTCCCTCAGAGTGGCCCCATCCCTTAGAGCAATCTCCGACCCATCTACTCTGACCCTCATACGCCTCCTTGCCGCCGGGAATGCCGGCAATAATGCTGGAGATCAGCTCCCCAGCATCTCGCGCTCCTCCTCTTTTGTGAGCAGCTTCAGGACATCTGCCGGAGCGCCGATAGATACCACCCTTCCGTTCCTCATAAGCATAGCGCGATCGCACACGTTGTTGACGAAGTCCATGTCATGGCTCACTATGACAAAGGTCTCCTCCAGCTCCTCCCTTGCGCTGAGAATGGACTTGCTCACCTCTATCTTCGTTATGGGATCCATCGTGCCAGTGGGCTCATCGAGAACAACTATCCTGGGCTCCTTAATGAGGACCTGAGCCATGGCGACCCTGTGGCGCTCACCCTCACTCAGCTCGTCCGGATACTTGTTCAGGACCATCTCGGCCTCGTCCTCTGTGAATCCGACGGTTGTGAGCGTGTGAATCGCTTTCCTCTCGCCCAGCTCATACGGAAGCGAGAGCCCTATGGCTTCTGTCAGGTTCTCTATGACGGTCCTGTATGGGTAGAGTGTGTACTCCTGGTGCAGGACACCGATATACTTCGTGGCCCTGCCCCGGCCATCTGCCCCAAGCAGAGTCATATCCACCCATTCATCTCCGACCCTGACAAACGCGAACCCGCTAGTAGGAGTTATGAGCCCGCTGATTATCTTCGAGAGCGTCGTCTTTCCGCCGCCGCTAACGCCCACTATGCCGAAGATCTCCCTCTCATAGACCTCAAAGGAGACATTATCTACAGCCTTGACCACGCCGCGATCTATGCTGATGTATCTCTTGGAGAGGTTTACGGCCCGGATTATCGGCTCGCCGACAGCGACCGGCTCTCTCTTCCCGACCTCTCCTGCCATGGCGATGAACTGATCGGCTATCTTTCTGGGCTCACCTATGGCCTGTATCTTCCCGTGATCGAGAAGTATCGCCCTGTCCGCCAGATCCACCATGACATCCTGCCAGTGGCTGGTGATGACCATGGTCATCTTGAAATCCCTGACAGCCCTTTTTATGGAGTCATGGACCAGAGCTGCGGTCGCCGGATCCAGGGTCCCTGTCGGCTCATCCGCGAGGAGAAGCATCGGCGATTTTGCGAGCTGTCTTGCCAGCACGACCCTCTGCTTCTCGCCGCCGCTGAGCTCCCTCGCAACGTGCATCATCCTGTGCGAGAGATTGACCTCGTCGAGGAGATCTGCTGCCTTGTGAACGCTGATCGTCTCGCCGGTGTCCTCCACAGCCCTCATTACGTTCACGATCACCCTCTCATCGCCATAGAGTGCAAATGTCCTCTGGAGCATTATGGCGATTCGCCTGGCAACCGCCCTCCTGAGAGGATCGTTCAGCCCAAGCTTTGCGAAATCTGCCTTGGATGCCTTAAAAGTGCCACCACACCTGCACTGCCTGCCCACCCTGCTCGGCGGCTCGACATAGCTGCAGCGGTCGCAGATTGCGATGTTGTAAACAACACTCCCGCTTATGCCTGGAAATACCTCGACCCCTCTCAGGACGTGCATCAGAACGCTCTTGCCCGCGCCGCTCCTGCCCAGGATCCCTACAGACTCACCCTCCTCGATCTCGAGATTTATATTGCTCAGAACCTCAAGATCACCGAACCGAACGGTCAGATCCTTGATCTCTATAAAAGGTGTCAAAGTATCAATCCCCATGGTGATTTATAAGATTGCATTCGGTCTCCAGGACTGAATCATACTTAAGTTTATTGTTAACAATTGCATTCCCCTGGCATGTTCCATAGGCGGGCGCTGGGCTGGAGATGCATCAGTGTCCCTTTCCGCCTGTCCCTGCCTTTACCAGCAGGAACTCCTTGTCGAGGTATGCCTGATGGCTCAGCTCCAGACACTCCTGGCAGATGTAGAACGTAGTATCCTTGGGACCAAAGATCGTCACCTGCTTAGCCTTTACAGGAAATGTCTCCTTCTCCACCCCACAGAGTTGACACTTCATTCAATTCACCCACTACCGCTCTTCACCCGTATCATTATAAGCATTTCCACCGGAACCGCGCCATCTGGGCGATATGCTGTTATCTATACCCAGAACGTCCAGAATTCTGCAGACCACCGTGTCCACCAGGTTCTCAACGCTTCTGGGCCTGGAGTAGAATGATGGCGATGCCGGAAGTACGATGCCTCCTGCCTCTGAGACTGCGAGCATGTTTCTGAGGTGTATGATGCTCAGCGGAGACTCCCTTGGCACCAGGACAAGCGGTCTCCTTTGCTTTAAGCAGACATCAGCCACCCTGACGATGAGCGTGTCCGATATGCCGCAGGCTATCGCAGCCATCGTTCTCATGCTGCATGGGGCCACAACCATCGCGTCGAAAAGATAGGAGCCACTTGCGATGGGCGATGTGAGATCGTCCGGCTCGAATACGCGATCCGCCAGAGAGATCACATCTCTGTAGGGTCGATCGCCCTCTATCTCTAGGATCTTTCTTGCGGCCTCGGTGACTATGAGGTTTACAAAGCAGCGCTCACGCAGAACCTCAAGCAGCCTTGTTCCATACACAACACCAGATGCGCCACTTATCCCCAGAACGATCTCCACGCCATCACCCCTATTTTATCAGACGCCCGCCACAGAGCTCCCAGAATTTTCATGCCCTGCGATGATCCTCTCGTTAAGACTCATATGGTTTATTGCCAGCCATGCATTCTGGGCCATGTACGCTCAGCACTCCTCTGGAGCAGGTTGCATCGCAGGATTCATGCAATGGCAGTTCCTGACAGATCTTTTCGGTTATCAAACCCACGATCAGATTCTTAAAATGTTATGAACCTTCACGCAATTTATCTCTGTCGATCTGTGCGGCCCCTCGCCCCCTGAAGGAGACGGACCTGCCTCCCGAAGGGGCATCAATATGTAAACAGGAACCCCAGCAGCCCGCAGGCTGGTAAACCTGTTCCGAATGTCATATCTCCCTCAGGCTCAGCGTCATGGCTGAGATCATCAGTGTCACAATCAGGAATGCCATTAGGGCCCCCGCCAGGCCGCTGAGATCTGCTGTGAGGCCGGCTATTATCGGGCCTATGACAACCCCCAGCATCCTGGAGGTGTTGAAGATCCCAAAGATCTCCCCCCTCCTTTCGGGGCTTGTGACATCTGAGACCACCACAGCTGCTGCGGGTGTGCACATGCCGGAGCTCAGGCCGAGAAGCGCCATAGCAAAGAACTGCGGAAGAAGGCCTGGGCCATGGCCGAGCGCGGCGAATCCAAGAGCGCAGCCGATGCATCCACCGCTTATGAGAAGCCTGCGATGGCCGGTATCTGCTGCCCTTCCGAAGTAAATATTGGAAAGAGCATTGGTGCCAGCGTATGCCAGATACAGGATGCCCAGATGAGAGACGCCCACCCCCACGCTCAGCGCCAGCTCCGGCAGCAGCGTCATGTTGAATCCTCCTATCAGGCCTGGGAGCATCACCACGCTGCAGCATATGATGAATGTGATCATGGATCCATCTATGATCAGCCTAGATCTTCGTGGATTTGTGGACAGCATACCGCTCCTGACTGGCGGCTCTCTGACGACAAAAACCACTATGAGAAGAGCTACGGCTGCGAACACGCTCCAGAAGACGAATGGCGCTTTTATTCCAAAGCTTCCATAGAGGAGACTTCCGATGACCGGGCCCACAGCAACGGCGGAGTAGAATGATGCGTTGTACCAGCCCATCGCAAGACCTCTGTGGGATGGATCAACACAGTCCACTATGAGGGCCATGGCGACCGGCCAGACCATCGAAGCCCCTATGCCGCCGAAGATTCTTATCAGGAGGAGCTGATACGCATTTGATGCATAAATGTAGAGCAGCGGCATTATCGCAAACGTCAGGAGACCGATGAGAAGAACCGGCTTTCTCCCCCTGAGATCTGAGAGCCTGCCGGCAGGCATCTGCGTCAGCAGCTGAACCGCACCGTAAACGGAGACTATTATCCCCAGCATGAGGTGGGTTGCCCCCAGATCCAGGACGTACAAAGGGAATATCGGCGCCACCAGCGAGAATCCCAGTACTGAGACGAATACGGACAGGTACAGTGGGAATATGCTCCTGGGAAGATCTGCCATCTAGAACTTTAGCTCCATGCCGAGTATCGTTCTTGTGTTCGTCACGCTGGGTATCTCGCGAACCGATAGAACTATTCTGTTAAGATCAGATATCGCCTCTACATCTGCTATCGCTATGAAGTCGTACTCACCGTAAACTGGCACGACCTCCCGTATGTCTCTGATCCTCTGAAGGGAGTCGAAAACCTGCTTCTCAGAGCCTGGCTCGACATTTATCATTATGAATCCTTTCATGTGCGCCCTCCATAGCCCGAACTTCGAACTGATCTCATCCCCCACCCTGCTCAGAGCTGCTGCTTTCCTGAGCGAGATCCTCCATCGCCTGGACTTTTCCGATTATCGCCGCCATCTCGACCTCAAATCTTGGGTCAGGAGTCATCTCATAGGCCCTCCCGATACATTCGATCGCCTCCTGGAACCTGCCCAGCGCCACGAGTACGGTCGCCTTTGCCTCCAGATCGTAGGCATCCCCTCCCCTCTCCATAACGGTCTCGTAGAGCTCCAGGGCTTTTTCCAGATCGCCAAGGGCGCGGTGAACGAACGCGATGTTCCTCATCGCATCAAGGTTACCGGGATCGATTTCCAGAGCTCTGCTGTAGCACTGGAGCGCCTCATCAACCCTGTCCAGGCGGTAGAGTGCGACCCCCTTGTTGTTCCAGGCATCTGAACTGTTCGGGTTGATCTCAAGCGCTCTGTCATAGTACTCCAGGGCCTTCTCATACATACCCCTCTTCACCATGTCTATGCCCTTGTGTATGAGGATCTTCTCCTTGGTGTGCATCCCGCTCCCCCTACAGGTAACCCTGGAGCTGCGACGATCTCTCAGGCTCCTTCGGCTTCCCGGGGCGCTTGATCTCCCCGAAGAGCATCTCATACTCCCTTATGTGGTTCATAAGCCACTCAGCAAGCTCCTTTGCTGCCAGAGGTGAGAGTATGACCTCAACCTCCATGCTCCTCTCGACCGCGCTCAGCTGCTTGCCACCCTCTATGAAAGCTCTCGGCGAATCGTTGTAGAATGATATTCTGAAATCATACGGGCTGTGACCGCCAATGGCTCCTATCGCGTAGACCTGCCGGAATGCAGGGCTCCTTGTTACCTCTATAGAGACTTCCATGGTAGTCCAGTTAAAACATCTATATTAAAATAGGTGTTGGAGTCGGCAAAAGAGCTGGGTGCGCCCGGTGCATCCAGCTGCGTGGTGCAACCGCATTCTTGTGACCAGCGCATACGCCCTTTGTGATATGCTCTTCATACGTCATCGGTTGAGGAATCGCATGCAACATAATACGATGTGCATTTAACAATCGCTCTTGTTTCTTTAGCAACTTAGATGTCTAGCAAGCAGGTTGCTGGAATCGCACATTCATTTTTCGAGAACGCATAGAAGGAACAGTGCTCCTTCTGGTAAGTCATCATACGGATAAGAGCGACTTCGAGATAATACCAATGTAAAGATTGTTGATTTGATTCTTTCACCAATTGGCCTTAACCGATGACACATGGATACGCTCTTACACATTTCGAGCAATGGGGGTGGTATTGCGTCTGAATCATTTGAATTCGGCACTTGCTATTGGTCGTATACTTGATCAACGAATGGAATTTCAGGAATCAGCACCCACAGCACAACAGATCACAAATCATTCGATGCCACCTGCTGATGGGTTCGATGATCTGAGTACACGACCCTGCTATTGATCTCAGCAATATAAATTGACTCAAGCTCTCGACAGAACGCCAAGCTCCACATAATATTTGGAAGCGGGTGAGAGGTTGGACGCCGATCCAGGGAGGAGACCCTCTCACCGGGTGCTATATGGCCTCTGGATTTATCCAGATATTTTGAGTATAAACAACTTTATTTACTTAAACCTTCCGGCTGATTATGCATGTTGAACTCAAACAACCGACAGCATGCGGAGGAGATGCGCTGAGAGCTGAAAAATATCGCGAACTGTCCCGGGCTCGAACAGGAGGCAATCGATACCATTGCAGGATGAACGCTGCTGATCGGTGAGATGGAGGTACACAGCCGGCACCAAGCTGCAGCGACGAAAGCAAGCTGCGCCTACATGAAGTCATGAGAGAAGAGACCATCTATGCAGCATGCTATGAGCAATATGATGCTCTTACACTCTCAAGCCTCAGCTAAGGTTATATACATTAAAAACTTAATGATTAAGCATGAACTATGGCTACACGGGCTATGTGGCCATGCAGGGCTCGGATGAGGTGGATATCGCCGATTTCCTCAGAAGTCTCGGATTCCTCGAGGACGAGATCTTCAGCGTTGTCTACGAGCTGAACTCGTACAGAACGATACCTGGCACCACTCTGGAGAGATACATCCACAGGGTGGTGTCATCCATCGTTGAGGAGGAGAGAGTATCATTCCTCAAAGGGCTCCTGGTGGGAATAGCCATACGTCAGGTCGTCGATACGATCCAGGATGATGAGGAGCCGCCGCTCAGCGATGAAGAGGCGTTGCTGCTGGAGGAGCTGAGAAGGCTATCCTGACGGAAAATCTGGGCACAAGCTCCGGTCTTTGTGCATGAGGGATATCGAAGCGCAGCTGCCGGTGATCCGGTACCAAAATTTGTGCCAAACGCTACCATCCTGAAATCATTGTAGCTGAGCTGAGGCGAATGCAGGTGGTTCTGCCCTGCGCCCCATGGTGTTTGTCCGGTCTTATTAGCTGCGAATGAGGATCCAATCCTGCAAGACCTCAATTTGATGATGGCTCAGAGATCCCTAAGCAGAGATCTGTGGGCTTCCCTGCACGCAGACAGCACCTCCGTGTAACTCGCGCTGTAATGCAGGTGGCTCGTACATCTGCAATCGGTGCATCCAAAACGCGGCACAGGTACGCAATTTATGCCGATCCTCCTGGCGGCCTCACATTCGAGATCCATATCAGTTGCCGTGGTGATCACATCCCTCAGAGTGACGTATGGAAGAAGATAATCGATATGCCAGCGGCGCGTGGTGTTCTCGCCATTCATCACCGCAACATGGCGATTTATCCGCCTGAATCCTCCCGGGCCGCGGGCAGAGCCGGTGTAAGCGTAGGAGCCCGCATGGAACAGAATCTCGCCAATTGAGCCCACCCTTATTCTGATCCCATGCTCTAGGTCCAGTATGAGGGTGTAAATGCCCCGCATCCACGATCTTCTCCACATTCGTGATTCTTGTTACGTGATTCTTGTTACACGCCGAGCGCGTTGATCTCATCGATCAGCTCAGCGAAGGCCTCGAGCTCGAGCTCTATGACCTCCTCCTCTGTCATGGAGATGCTCATCTCGCCATCGACCGTGAGCCTGTCCGGACCTCTCACTATAAGCCTGTCAATACCATCCTTCGAGAGCTCCTTTTTCACCTCCCTCTCGTGCGCAAGCATCCTCCCCGGAATGACGACAGTCCTCTTGACCCTGGAGAGATCTATGTCTCTGAGATCATCGATAGTCATGAGGCATGCGACGTCTTTTTTTGTGGGAACAACATTCACATCTCCACCTAGTGCGGAGAATATCCTCTCGAGCAGCGGAGCAGCTATTGATCCTGTGATGATCGTCGCAGATCTCCTCAGCTCTGGAAGTGATTTCAGTCTATCAGTATTGTGAGCCAGGGAGAATGGCGCCTTCGTCTCTGGATCCCACAGCGGAGTTCCGGTTATCCTGATCCTGTATCTCTGGTTCATCTCGGTGACAGTATCCCTGAACTCCTCGACGGTGTGAACATCCTGCCCGGGGATTATGGGCGCGTTTCCCAGTATCAATCCCTGCTCAGGATGGTTTGCAAACCTCATCAGGATCAGACCCTTTGCCCCCATATCCTCGAGATCCTGGCATGTTTTCTCGAGGACCTTTCCATCGTTCACACCCTTCAGCAGGACCGCAGCCGCGTACACATCGCACCTCTCGCAGAATATCCTGAGATTCGAGAGCGCCGCATCAGGATGCTTATCATGCATGTATTTGCGCCTCAGCTCAGGATCTGTGGCGAATACCGTGAAGGAGACCTCTCTGACGCCCGCGTCCACAAGCTCATCTGCCTCATCTCCCCGCCTGAAGCCCTTGCCGCTGGTGTAGCCCAGATGCACAGGGACGTTCTTCTGGCCGAGAATTCTCACGAGCTTCAGAAGATCCGGGTAGCAGCTGAGGTCGCCGCCACCGCTTATGGTCACCTTGTCCGGCGTGACACCATAGGATGCCTGGGCGACATCGAATACCACTGCATCAAGCGGCTTGAAGCCCGGGTAGCCCTCGATTATGGCCCTGGTGCAGTAATCGCAGCCCTTCCTGAACGGAAGGCAGTGCTTGCAGCCAAAGGGCGGAACTGGCTTCACGCCCCTGAAGTAGCAGTAGGCACAGAAGCCACCGCAATCGATGCCGGGCCTGCCGCCAACATCTGCGAGTATCTCCATGGGAGCGAGTCTGTCCGGGAACATAAAAAGCTTTGGCGATCGGCGCTACTTGAAGGTGACTTCCTCTCCGGCCGGAGTTGCATATCGCTACTCTATATCAGATCGATTCAGATAGGCATGTTTGCGCGGATGCCTGGCCACATTGAACTGCTTGGCGATATGGCCGGAATGCAACTCGGTGGCACAGCACCTCCGGATCAAACCGGATCATTTATTTTGCTACAATTTTTAGAGTTAATCTTAAATAGTAGTTATAATTAAAGCAATAAGATCGGTGATAATATGATAAGATTTATTTTATGTAGTATTTGCATCGTCTTTATTTTATCATCGTATGCGCTTGCAGACGATGCCGCGATTCGTGGGATTGGTGTCAAAGCTGCGGAGAAGGCGATGAAGGAGCTATCCTTCGAGAAAGGCGATGAGAGTATTCTTGTTCTGACGAATGCAGGTTATGCGATCGTCTCGGGCATGACCACACAGAAGGCATTGAAGGGCCTCTCAGAGGCCACAGGCTGCTCGAATGGCGACGGAAACCTCTTTCAGGTTCTGAGGGCGCACTGGAAGCCGCTCTGGTTCTACTTCTTCAACAGGGATAACGGAGAGGCACTGTATCTTGAGGTGAAGTCTGAGGCACTCTCGATGAGTTCGGAGGAGCTGAAAGCTGCAGCTGATGATGCTGTGTTCTCCAGGATCTCAAAGGCAAACGTGGATCTTGATTACATGCTGAACAACAGCGATGAGGGCAACAGGACGTTCGATGAGAAGATCTTCAGCGGGAACGAGTTCTCACTTGTGGGCATATCGAACGTGTGGGCCAGGAACGCCAGCTTCGACTTCATTCAGGCAGCGTCATTCCACGATCATCTCTGCCCTGGAGTCACCAGTGGGTACATGATCGCGAAGTATGTGGAGAGGGAGCTGCCGATAAACAGCAGTGCTGAGACCTACAGGGTGATAGCAGTGCCTCCATGGTGCAAGGACGATGCTCTTCAGATACTATGGGATGCGACGGTCGGGAAGAGCGGCATCTTCGTCATGGCTCTTACTGACACAGAGAAGAACGCGCTCAAGGCGAGGTACAACCAGAGCGACGTCGCAGGGATATTCGTGAGATGGAACGATACTGCAAAGCAGGGAGACGCACTGGTTCTGACCTTCAACTGGACCAGGATGTATGAGCTCACAGGGACAAAGGACTGGAAGGGTCCGTCCTGGGCACCGAAGCTTGTCATGGATGTTCGCATGATGGACTACTGGGATGAGCCGGAGGTCGCGGTGAGCGTGATAAAGAGGTTCCAGGTCGATCAGAACAGGCTATCTCAGCTCCAGAACTCTGGCATGCATCCGCTCAAGGTTGCAGGAGTTATGTGAGGCGAAGAGCTTCACTCCCATCTATTTATAGTCACTTGCGTCACTTCATATAAATCAATTTAAAATTTGCTGGATATGTCACACTTCGCACATGATTTTATTTAATATGCAATATTAAATTGACTTATGCGGAATACTATATAGCCTTATGACCTGAACTCCTCATCATTTAGGCAAGGTGAAACGGAAATGTGGCGAATGATGCTGCTTTTCTTAGAAGATAACTGTGCCATTGCTCACAAATAATCAGTATGCTGCGATCCACATGCCTAAATTAGGGGGAGCTTAGGTTATGATGCAGCCCAATAATCAATATACTTTATTCGCTAAATCAAATTGCTGGGCCAGACTTATTATAAGATGTTTCATAAAAGGTACTATTTATTGACACAAGACTTAATATATGTAAAGAAATTCTCATACTAAGGTGGCAAAAAAGGAGATGCATGATATGAGCGAATCGATCAAGATCCTTTGCACCGCCATAATGATATCGCTTCTTCTGCCTGCAGTTGCAGAGGATATTCCGGTATACACGATAGCGGACGCAACCGGGGACTGGGGGTACCCATCGCCGTATCTCCATTATTCCAGAGGTCCGGGTTATGTGCGTATGAGCTTCATCTTCGATACCCTGGTCTGGAAGGATCAGAATGGCTTCGTGCCTGCGCTTGCAGAGAGCTGGGAGTATCTGAAGGATGAGAACGCGTATCTCTTCAGGCTGAATCCGAATGCGAAATGGCATGATGGCGAACCATTCACAGCGGATGATGTTGTCTTCACGGTCAACTACATAAAAGAGCATCCGTACCAGTGGGTCGACAGCAGCAGCGTTGATAGAGCTGAGAAGATCGATGATCACACTGTGAAGATCTACGTGGCGAAGCCCTATGCGCCCTTCCTGGACCAGGTTGCAGGCACACTGCCTATTCTGCCGGCGCACATATACAGCGGTGTGACCAGCCCTGAGGAGTTCCAGGATAAGAAAGCCCTAACAGGCACAGGTCCGTTCAGGCTTGTCGATTACAACAAGGCACAGGGCACCTACCTCTACGAGGCAAATGAGGACTACTACCAGGGTGCTCCGAATGTGAAGCAGCTGAAGTTCGTAAAGCTGAGCGAAGAGATGGCCGGCCCGGCACTCAGGCGCGGCGAGATCAATGCTGCTTCTGTACCTCCAGAGGTCGCTGAAGGGCTCAGGAACAGCTTCGTAGTTCTCGAGGGCGCTCATGACTGGCTCGCGAAGCTGATGATAAACCACAAGAAAGAGCCTTTCTCTGATGTCAGGTTCAGACAGGCTCTTGCATACGCCATAGACAGGGAGAAGCTCGTCGGGATAGCCCAGCGCGGATATGGTGTTCCTGCAAGCCCCGGCCTCTTCGCGCCCGACAGCGAGTGGTACAATCCGGATGTGGAGCAGTACGCCCACGATCCGGAGAAAGCTGGCGATCTCCTGAAGGAGATGGGCTATGAGAAGAAGGGAGTCTTTTTCGAGAAGGACGGGAAGACCCTGGAAGTGGAGCTTCTTGTGACATCCAGCAACGAGCGCGCCGGCGAGCTCATAAAGAATGACCTGGAGGCAGCAGGTATAAAGGTCAACATGCGCAGCGTCGACTCGAAGACGCTGGATAACGCGGTCAACGAGTGGAACTTTGATCTGGCGCTCAGTGGCCATGGCGGTATGGGTGGAGATCCGGCGATACTGAACAAGGTGATCACGGGAGCTGGGTTCAACAGCGCAAGATACGATGATCCGGAGCTGAGCGATCTTCTGAAGAGAGAGATCGCAGAGATGGACCAGGAGAAGAGGAGAGAGCTGGTGAACGAGATACAGGAACTCTATGCACGAGAACTTCCAGCGCTTCCGCTGTACTATCCAACAACGTACTGGGCGCATGACGGGAAGGTCAACCTCTTCTACACCAAGAACGGTGTTGGTAGCGGCGTGCCGATTCCGCTGAACAAGATGGCCTTCCTGGCCTGAACTTTTTTTGGAGGTGGATGATGAAGATACTGATATGCGGCAAGGGCGGTAGCGGCAAGAGCACTGTTGCAGCTCTTCTCTCAAGAGAAATTGCCAGGAGGGGCACAAGGGTTCTTGTGGTCGATGCCGATGAGTCGAACTTCGGTATCTACAGGATGCTCGGGTTTGATCAGCCGAGAGACTTCATGGAATCTCTGGGAGGAAAGAGGGCGCTAAGCGAGAGGCTGATGCGTTTCATCAGATCTGAAAGGAGAGAGGCGCTCAGCATAATTCCTGAGGAGTTCGGGGTGAGCGATATACCACCGGATGTCTTGGTTGGAGATGACATGATAAAGCTCGTGGCGATAGGCAAGATCCACGACTTCGGCGAGGGATGTGCATGTCCAATGGGCGCCCTTGCCCGGGAGTTTCTGGAGAAGCTCAGAACCGATGGAGAGCATGTGATTGTCGATACAGACGCTGGAATAGAGCACTTCGGCAGGGGTGTGGAGGCCGGCTGCGATAAGATCGTGGCTGTAATAGATCCATGCTGCGAGTCTGTACAGCTATCCGGGAAGATAGCTGAGATGGGCAAGAAGATTGGAAAAGATGTGGTGTTCATAGTGAACAGGATCGATGAGGAGTCTGAGGATATCCTGGATATGATCGACAGGAACAGAGTCATCGGCATGATACCAAAGAGAAAGGACCTCTTCAGAGCGAGCCTGACCGGCGTGGCACTGCCAGATGCAGGGATCGTGGAAGAGATCGCCGACAGGCTGTTAAAAGCATGAATCATGTGATGTGAGCAAAATATCTGGATGGCGAAGATATGGAGAGCGAGATGTTACTTAGACCCATTGGGGTGATTCACACTCCCTTCAGCAGCAGGGCCGAGGCGCCGCATCAGGGCAGGGGCTCAAGGGAGATCTGCGAGATCGAGATCTTCCCCGAGTTCGAGGATGGACTTATGGATCTGGATAAGTGCACGCATATCATAGTTCTCTACTGGCTGGACAGGGCAGACAGAACCAGGCTCAGGGCCGTACCGCCTCATGACGGTCGTGTTCATGGTGTCTTCGCGACGCGGTCCCCGGACAGGCCGAATCCTGTTGCATTCAGCGTCGCAGAGCTATTATCTGTGGATGGGAGAAGGCTGCGGGTGAGGGGCCTGGATGCACTCAATGGCACGCCGCTGATAGACATAAAGCCATACTCTCCGGGAATCGATTGCGTTCCGGATGCAAAGATCGGCTGGTGGGAAGAAGTGAGCCGCAAGTGAGCGATATTACTCAGGAGATCTTCAAAAGCGCAGCAGATTGAGAAGAAATCGCGGCAGCATGCGTGGCATGGCTCTTGTCACATTCAAAGCTGCAGTTGCGCTCTTTCTCCACAAACCGCCTGGTACCAGCAGATTGCGGCCGGATAGAGAGAGAAAGAGCCTGTCGATCTCAGCATCGCTCATAGATCTCAATGTCTCAAGCGATGCCCTCCCAAGCAGGTACTCCGGCCCGAGCTCTCTCCACCATCTCCTGCTGTACGCGGAAAGGCGCTTTCTTGATGCATCCCCGGTGAGTGCAGCTCTGCCCGCAACCTCTCCGCATATCGCACCTGCTCGCATCGAGTACGCAAGCCCGCTCTGAGCTGCAGCCCCGCCCGTGACCATAACGCCATTGCCAACAATCCTCCCGGGAAGCGCTGCGATCGGGTCTCCTCCGCGCCTGGTCTCCAGGATCCTCATCCGCTCGATGGCGGGGTATGAACCAGTCCTTCTGTTGATGAACTTCCTGATGAACAAATCCAGAAACCTCTGGACATCTCTACCATGCCGCCTCACAAAGACGCCCAGCGTTGCCATTTCGTCGCCTGCCGGAGAGAACGTGGCCTTCCACCCAGGAGCTGTGCTCCCCACCCAGTACTCGAAGCGATCCTCCTCCCCGATGCCCGGATGGCGCACATCGACCTCGAGAGCCCAGGCGATATCCTCTGGATGACGCATGGTTTTGAATCCCATAGATGAAGCAAGCCGGGAATCCACCCCTCCAGCATCTATGACGATCATGGCATCGATCACATCTCCGGAGGAGAGCGAAAGCTCTATGCCATCTGCGGATCTTGATACAGATCTCACTTCAGATTCAACGATCTCAGCTCCGCAGCTGGCAGCTGAATTCAGATAATGGGCATAAAACCTCTTCCTGTCCAGAAAGTGGCCTCTAGCATCTATCTCAAGAATGTGCCCTGAGGGGGATACGAGCCGCATGCCTCTGACCTGGTGGATGGAGAACTGATCCACATTCAGAGATGCAGCAGATGCCATCCCATCGAATATTGTGTTGGCATTCGGCACCAGTGCGAGATTTCTGTCAACTAGCACGGTCCTTGCGCCGGTGCGAGCAGAGCCTGCCGCAGCGGAGAGCCCGGCGGGAGAGGCGCCGACAACAGCAACGTCGAACTTCATCCGTCTCATGGATATCCCACGGCATCTCTGTAGGCTGATATCTTGGGCATCTAGGTCATCCTTATGTAAAACCGTGCAGACTCATCTCCGCGAATTACCGGAGATCTGGATTGAGCCGGGTTTCTTTGGGATCTTTGGAGACTCTTCTTCTCTATCAACCCGCTAATTCAACTGGACGAGGCCCCGTGCAAAAGCAATCCCCAGTGGGGCCATCGCGATTTGAACGCGAGTCACAGGACCCCCAGTCCTGTAGGATACCAGGCTACCCTATGGCCCCAAGATTCAGGCTGGCTTGACTTCGCCCAGCTGCAATATAAGGGTTTCCCATGGGAGAAACAATAATTTGCAAATATGCGCCCATCAAATATATGTGCTCTGCAATCATATTAAATGTGGAGGTTCTGCCATGAAGGTTGTGGTGCCGCTTGCTGAGGGCTTTGAGGAGATCGAGTTTGTGACAGTGGTTGATATTCTCAGGCGCGCAGGAGTCGATGTAGAGGTCGCCGGTCTAAAGGATGGTCCGGTCCAGGGCTCGCATGGTGTGAGGGTTATTCCGGATACCACCTTTGACCGTGTGGATCTCAGCAGGGCGGATGCGATAGTGCTTCCGGGAGGGAATCCTGGCTTCATCAATCTTGGAAAAGACGAACGCGTGCTCGATGCTGTCCGGAGGATGTCTGCTGCTGGCAAGTACGTGGCCGCAATATGCGGCGCTCCGTCTGTCCTGGTGAAGGCTGGCGTGCTGAGCGGTCGAATGGCCACGGTCCATCCAGCCGGAAAAGAGGAGGTGGCTGCCTGCGCACGGTACATGGACGAGCGGGTTGTGGTGGACGGGAATGTGATCACGAGCCAGGGTCCGGGCACAGCCATGGACTTCGCCCTGAAGCTCGTCGAGCTGCTCGCCGGAAGGGAGGCCATGCTCAAGGTCGGGAGAGAGACGCTGGTCCTGAAGTAGCCGATCCGCTTGGGCATTCATGAGATCTCTTTGGGGCATAAGAATCGCGGAGACTTCGGTCCGCATGCTGGGTAGATAATCACATAGCATCCACGGCGGTGATGGTGAGAATACGAGCCCGGAAAGGAGCTGCTCACAGAGCCCCGGCCTCCAGCGGCCGGTCACTCTATGTATATAGCAGGCCTCCCAGGCTCTGCATTCTGTGCCCTGCCCTTTGGATCGTATGTGGGGTTATCGGCGGAGTAGACCTCAACCGTGCAGCCAAACACCTGTGAGAGATACCCCTTCTCCCTGGAGAGTATTCCGAATTCGTCCAGGGCGAGCACATCTCCGCTCAGAGCATGCGCCGACTTCGCAAGCCTGCCTCCATACTTTGGAGCATCCTTCTTGTGGTTCTGGATCTCGGGGTGACTCATGGCCGATTTCATCAGAGCGCTCATATCAAGTTTCCCGCCCTTCGATACCTCCAGAGCCAGGCGGAGCATCTCTTTCTTCCAGGAGGGAGTTGTGTAAAGCACGATCCTCCCGGGCTTCGTTTTCGTCACCCTTATGATCTCCTCGATATCCCTCTGTGTCTGCTCCAGGTAGGCCTCTGCCCGCTCAGCATGCTCATCTATGAGCGACATCTCCGGAACCGGCCAGGGTGCCCTTGAAACATATCCCTCGCCTATGTTCTGCCAGATCTCCTCGCAGATGTGCGGGGTGAATGGAGCCATCAGTCTGACCCACACATTCAGTATCCTCAGGAGCTGGTTCTTTCCGCCCCTCCTCTCATACCACCTAAGATCGTTGAGCATGTGGTAGAACGCGCTCTGAAGCGCCCTTCTGGTCTGGATGTTGTTCAGCGCATCTGTCGTCTCGATGATCCTGCGCTGAAGCCGCGATAACATCCACCTGTCGATCAGCGTCGGCTCCGCGCTCTCATCTATGTCGTTTCTCTCAATGATCTCCCTGGCGAGCGCGTAGAACCTCTCGACCTGCCCGCGTGTCGCCTGCGCACCGTCATTTCTCCAGTCCGCATCCTGGGTGTACTCCGCATTCGCAAGTATGTAAAGCCTGGTCACATCAGCGCCGTTCTCTGCAACCGCCTGCTTAAGCGTGAGTATAGGCCCTCTGGACTTCGACATCTTCTGGCCCTCCAGAGAAACAAAACCGTTAACGGCTATCGCCCTGGGCCAGAGTCTCTCAGGAAATATCGCCACGTGGTGGTAAAGGAAGAACAGCAGGTGATTCGCCACCAGATCCTTTCCTGAGGTCCTGAGGTCCACGGGATACCAGTACTCGAAGTCCTCGCGTATCCGCTTCACAGTCTCCACATCCACTCCTGTCAGGGATGCGACCTCCCCAGGCGAGCCCTTTCCGAGAAAGATGTAGTCGAAGAACTGCGGGATCAGTCTGTCGATCTTCATGCCAGCGTTGACATACTTCGCCAGGATGTAGAACGCCATGTAGATCGTGCTGTCAGCCAGCGACTCTATCAGCCACTCCTTATCCCAGGGAAGCCTTGTCCCCAGGCCCTTTCGCCTTGCACACGCCTTGTCCTTGAGCCAGTCGATCTTGTTGATGAACTCCGCGCGCATCTCCTCAGGTATGATTCTCATGCCAGCAAGGCACTCAAGCACCCTGGACTTCCAGACGGGATCTGAGTATTCCAGGAACCACTGATCGCGAACCATCTTAACGACACACCGCGTCCCACATCTGCAGATCACCGGAGTCTCGCTGAACTCGTAGAAGATCTCGGCAACCCCCTGATCGATGAGGTCCTGGAGCAGGATGTCCTTTATTCTATGCACCGGGGTTCCAGCGTATCTTCCGGTGATCTCCTTCAGCACGCCGTTGTGAAACTCCCTGCGGTAGACGAGCTTCGTCGCCTCCTCGGCTTTAGGATCGTTCTGGTCCTTAACACCCAGCTCGTTAACAGCATCCACCGCCGGAAACTCCCCGTACTCCGGCACAGATATAAGAGAGATGAATTTTATGCTGCGAAGATCCTCTGTTATGCCATACCTGCTCAGATCTGCATCGTAGAGATCTCTTAGCGCGAGGTAGTCCAGAGGAGCATGCGCAGGCACGGACATGACTATGCCGGAGCCGCTGTCCGGATCGACGAACGTGGCCGGCAGGATGATGATCTCATCGCCCGTCACAGGATTTCTGGCCTTTTTGCCGATCAGCTCCTCCCCAGATATCTCGCTGATCTTCTCCACGGATCTGTCAGTGAATGTGAGCTTGTGATACGCCTGCGGGCTCACTATCCAGATCTCATCATTCACCCTTGCCACGTAGTGGATAACATTCGGATTCACCCAGAGGTTCGTAACGCCGAAGACCGTCTCGGGGCGAAGAGTTGCGCATGGAAGCACCCTGTCATCGATCCTGAACTTTATCAGTGTGAAGTCCAGTATTGTCGCATCCTCTCCCCTCAGTATATCGTGATCCTCTACTGGATTCTGATCGTTTGGACACCACCTCACAGGATGCGAGCCCTTCGTGACGTATCCCTTCTCCTTGAGTATTCCGAACTGCCACTCGATGAACCTGTTGTACGCTGGATCTGTTGTTGTGAACTCCCTCCTCCAGTCTATGGAGTAGCCTATGCTCCTCATGGCGAGCTTCGCCTGCTTCTTGAAGTAATCGACTATGGCCTCAGGAGTGGTCAGCTGCTCCAGTTCCTCCTCCGGTATTCCGTGCAGCCTGGTGTAGACATCCCATATCAGCGGATCGCGGTTCGCGATCAGCTCGCTGAGCCCGACTATCGGGGTACCTGTCGCGTGGAATGCCATCGGGAAGAGAACGTTCTCGCCCAGCATCCTGTGGTACCGCGCTATGGCATCGCCAATCGTAAAGGTGCGTGTATGTCCAGCGTGAAGGTTGCCGTTGAGGTATGGATATGGTATCGTCAGGAAGAACTTCTTTCTCGAATCAGGCTCCGCGTGAAATACTCCCTCCTCTTCCCATATCCTCTGCCACTTCGCCTCGATCTCATGCGCTGAATACTCGTTACGCAACATGCACACTCCTCTCAGAGACACCTCAGCCTTTCAGCCGCCATCTCTATCCTCTCTGTGGGCTGGGTCACAGAGAGCCTTATGTAACCTTCGCCATGCTCGCCGAATCCGACGCCTGGCGTCACGACTATTCCCGTCCTTTCGAGAAGCATCTTGGCGTACTCCCTGGAGTCCCCGCCGGTACATGCCCAGAGGTAGAACGTCGCCTTCGGCTTCGATAGCTCAAGACCGATATCGCAGAGCGCTGAGTACAGGATCTCTATCCTCTCCCTGTACACAGACCTCAACTCATCAACGATCTCCGGCGGGCTTCTGAGAGCAGCGATCCCCGCGTCCTGGACTGCACCGAAGTTTCCGGAGTCTATGTTTGACTTGACCTTGCCGATGCCCTCTATGATTCTGGAGCTTCCTGAGACCATGCCTATGCGCCAGCCTGTCATGTTGTACGTCTTGGAAAGCGAATGAAACTCGACGGCCACATCCTTCGCTCCGGGTACCTGGAGTATGCTGGGAGGTCGCCCGTCGAAGTATATCTCAGAGTAGGGGTTATCATGCATCACCATAATTCCGTACTCACGGGCAAGATCCACCAGCTGCCGGAAGAAATCAAGTCCAGCGACCGCGCTGGTCGGATTGTTCGGGTAGTTCAGGAAGACCAGCCTGGGCCTCCAGCTCGGGTCCTGCTCCAGCCTCGCTCTTATGCTTTCGAGATCAGGGAGAAATGAGTTCTTCTTCAGTAGAGGCATCCTCTCGGGGATGCCACCGGCAAACATCACAGCTGTGCTGTAAACTGTATATGCCGGATCCGGGACGAGGACCCTGTCACCGGGGTTTACGAATGCCAGCGGAGCGTGCGCGAGCCCCTCCTTCGATCCTATGAGGGTCAGTATCTCTGTGGAGGGGTCCAGATCGACACCGAAGAGATTGCGATACCACTCAGCCACAGCCTCTCTGAACTCGATCTTTCCCTCGTATGACGGATACTGATGGTTTGCAGGCCTCTTCACAGCCTCGCACATCTCTTTAACGATATGCTCAGGCGTTGGGATGTCCGGGTCGCCCACACTCAGATCTATGACGTCAACGCCCCTTTCTCTCGCTCTCCTCTTGATTCCATCGATCTCAGCGAACAGATAGGGAGGAAGGGATTTTATCCGATCAGCGTACATTCATATCTCTCCGAAGATGCTGGAGGATCCAGATGCTGCCGCATCTACTAGCGCTGTTTAGTATATAAGGGTAAGGGGATTCATGCTAACGATCAGAGATCTGATAAGATGGCTGCCGGAGAGCGTCATAGAGCTTTACGAGGCCTGGGGGATAGATGAGCTGTACCCACCGCAGGCGGATGCAATAGAACGCGGGCTTCTCGATGGCAGGAACATGATCATATCAGTGCCGACTGCCGCGGGAAAAACACTTCTGGCGGAGCTTGCGATGCTCAGAGGTGCGCTCTCAGGGAAAAGGGCTCTTTACATAGTCCCGCTGCGCGCACTCGCCTCGGAGAAGTTCGAGAGCTTCAGCAGGTTCTCCAAGCTCGGCCTGAGGATAGGCATCAGCACCGGAGACTTTGACAGAAAGGACGAGCGTCTGGGCAGGAACGACATTATCATAGCGACATCCGAGAAGGCGGACTCGCTGATACGAAATGGGGCCTCGTGGATACACAGGATCGGCGTTCTTGTCGTGGACGAGATTCACCTTCTGGATTCAACAAACAGAGGGCCAACGCTGGAGATGACGATGACGAAGCTCATGCATCTCAATCCCGGGATGCAGGTGATCGGGCTCAGCGCGACGATAGCCAATGGAATGGAGATCGCGGACTGGATCAGAGGGGAGCTGATCTCGAGCGACTGGCGGCCTGTCAGGCTCCGGGAAGGCGTGCTGCTGGAGGACCGCCTTGTGTTCCCGGATGGAGAGTCAAAGCTCAAGAATCGGAGCAGGGATCCTGTGCTGAACCTGGTCATGGATACAGTTGATCAGGGCGGCCAGATGCTGATATTCGAGAGCACCAGGAGGAATGCTGAGTCGATGGCTCAGAAGCTCGCTGGATCTCTCAGGGAATCCGGGGAGACGATAGAGATTGCTGAGAGGCTGAGCGGCGAGGGCGAGACCTCGAAGAGGCTCGCAGTGTGCCTGAGGCGTGGAGCAGCGTTCCATCATGCGGGCCTTCTCCCTGAGCAGAGACATCTGATAGAGCGCGGGTTCAGGCAGAACATCATAAAGGTCATAGCATGCACCCCGACCCTTGCTGCAGGATTGAACCTGCCTGCACGCAGGGTTCTCATAAGGAGCTACAAGAGGTATGAGGCAGGTCTTGGAACCCGCCCGATTCCGGTAATGGAGTACAGGCAGATGGCTGGAAGAGCCGGCAGACCGGGGCTTGATCCTTACGGCGAGTCTCTCATCATGGCCAGAAGCGAGGACGAACTCCAAAAGCTCATGGAACACTACATCCTTGGCAAGCCTGAAGAGATATGGTCGAAGCTTGCAAGCGAGAGAGCGCTTCGGACTCATGTGCTTGCAGCGATTGCCTCCGGATTCGCAGATTCTATCGAGTCCCTGAGCAGGCTCATGGCCTCCACATTCTACGCCCGCCAGCAGGATCCATCGCATCTGGGAGAGACCATCTCTTCTGTCCTTGATTTTCTGGTGAGGAGCGATATGATCGAGGAGGATCTCGAGCCAACCTCCCTCGGCGCTCTGGTCTCCAGGCTTTATCTCGATCCGCTGAGCGCCGTGGTGATGATCAAGGGGATCAGAGGCGTTCGCAGGCCCTCTGAGCTCACGCTCTTGCATGTAATAACGATGACACCTGATATGGAGCTCCTCTTCGTTCAGCAGAGCGATAACTGGCTCTGGGATTTCATCTCCGAGCATTCCTCAGAGCTTGGGAGCGAGGAGAACCTCGACTGGCTCCTGAGGGAGGTGAAGACGGCCTCCATGCTCCTGGAGTGGATAAACGAGGTTCATGAAGACAGGATCGCAGACATGTACAACATCGGCCCGGGAGATGTCATGAGGATAGCTGAGACCGCGGAGTGGCTCATGAGCGCGCTGCACAGGATATCGAAGCATATGGATCTCGGGGTCACGTATATGGCTGAGAGGCTGGCGCTCAGGATACACTACGGCGCAGGCGATGAGCTCCTTCAGCTGCTGGAGCTGAAGGGCATAGGCAGGGTCAGGGCCAGGAAGCTCTACCAGGCAGGCTACAGGAGCCTGGAGAGCCTCAGAGCCGCGGATAAATCCTCCCTTTCAGAGATCCTCGGCCCGAAGATAGCGGAGATGGTGATTTCACAGCTGAAAGAATCCGATGTCCAGGTGTGACAGTGAGCATCAGGGTGCAAACTCCAGTCTCCAGGCCGGAGCAGTTGACACGATTGCATATATGGCGCATCTACCTGCGTCCACCAACAAGTTAAAGTATTACTGGGTTTGAATCATAATCATGTGTTAGCACTGAAGTGGGGGTAGCTGAAGGGGTGTAGCTCTTATGTCAATTGCTGTGATCTCTGATACGCATTTCGGCTCAAAGTGCTCTGCTCTTTCAAGGCGCGAGAATGTCGATTACCTCATATGGGAGCTCTGGAGGTATGGAGATGGCGTCGATGAGGTCGTGCTTCTCGGCGATATCCTCGATCTCTGGCGGGTACGGATGGAGAGCGCCATTCGCGATGCCACCTATTTCTTCAGGCGGCTGGACGAGCTGGGCGTGAGGGTGAGCTATGTGGTGGGGAATCATGATCATCACATGACGATCATACGCCAGGAGCTATCCCTTCTCGAGAGGGCTGCGAGGGGCGAGCCGTTCGCAGTTTACCTTCCCAACCTGAGATGGTCGATGAATCTTGCGGGACTTAAGATGACATTCCATTATCCCACGTATGAGATGGTGGTGGGGGGCAGGCGTCTTCTGTTTACACATGGACACCATCTGGATGGGATCAAATCGCTGCCTGTGCAGATCTTTGAGGGCATACGCTGGCTCTCTGGAGAGCCTGTGCTTCCTGCGGATCTCGAGAGGATGATGGCATATGCATATGAGAGCATCTACAGGTCCTGCTACCTGGGGGAGGCTGTGGAGATCGAGGAGTCGCTCTGGAGGGTCACCGGAATATTTGAAAGGGTGAGATCTGGAGTGCTCAGGACGCTGAGATACAGCCCTGTTGAGTCTCAGTACGATGCCATCCTCAGGTTCATCAGAGAGCGACATCCGGGCAGGGTCGATTGCTTCATCTACGGCGATACGCATCAGGCTGCAATCTACAGGAGGGATGAGGAGCTGCTGATCGCAAACGCGGGCTCGCTCGCAGATGGCGGCGATGACACGTACCTGATACTCACAGACGATGAGATCTGCCTAAGAGGATTCGGCATACAAGAGCCGCTGATGAGAATGTGTATGTGAGCCACCATTTCGTTCTGCAAGCAAAGATTGCGTCATTCAGTCGAACTGCTCAGGTCCATTTATATTATTCCGCATAAGTTTATATAATATTGTATATTACATAAAATCATGTATGAAGTGTGATACATCCAGAAGATTTTAAATTAGCTTATATGAAGTGGCGCAAAGGACTATAAAAGCACGATACCTTCACATGCTTTCCCGATCTCGTTCACATCCCTCAGCAGCTGAGATCTGTAACGCTCTTATCCAGCTGATTACCTGCTCAGAGAGGCACCGACTCTGCTGTGCGTTCTTGGCGAATGATGGGGTGCTTCCAGCAGCCATACTGCACAAACTCAAGTTGCCAAACACAAGAGTGTTCTGTAAAATTGAGCGCCGAGGGAGGGATTCGAACCCTCGATCCCCGAAGGGGAACAGGTTTAGCAAACCTGCGCCCTACCTGGCTAGGCTACCTCGACACAGTACTATTAAATCATACCACCCGTGCGACGTCGCGCCACATCTCGCGCACCGGCTCCGCGCCGCTGCTCACGGCAGAAGCACCCGCTGCAAGAGTATGCGTCTCCACCTTACCATAAATAGATATCGTTGATCACTTCACGCAGCGCAGGAGGTCCTTGCTTGTGATTATGCCGACAAGCGCGCCGTCCTGGATCACTGGGAGTCGGCGTATATTGTGGCGCACCATGAGCTCAGCCGCCTCTCTTGTGGTTGCTTCTGGAGAAATCGTGACAAGCGGAGCTGGTGTCATTATATCCGCTACGCAGACCTTCTCAGGGTCCAAGCCGGCTGCAAATACCTTCTTGAATATGCGACTTGTTGTGACGATGCCCTTTACCTCCTTGAGAAGGCCCCCCTCTGCGACGATCACGCAGCCCTTTGGGCCACTTGCCATAAGCCTTATCGCATCTATGACCTTCGCATTCGGCGGCACTGTGAGCACCGGATAGCTCATCAAATCCATAACCCTGGCAGGCATATCACCACTTCCGCCACGCATTCATTTTGGCAACACGCCTATAAATACTGAATCTATTCTGCCCTCAGCCATTCCACATCAAGACCATCAAGATCTATAAGCGCAGCATGCCCCATGCGCCCCTCTCCCACGTTCACCACCAGTGTGCCCCCGAGACCAGAGGCGCCCCGATCCTCGTGGATGTGGCCGCATATCACCAGATCAGGCTGATGCTCCTCGATCACCCGCCTCAGGCCAAAGCTCCCAGACAGCTCTCCGTTGTACAGGCGATCTCTCACGCCTCTAGGCGGCTGATGGACCACCACCACCCGACGATCGAGATCGCGAAGGGATCGAAGCAGATCTGTCAGTGTCCTGTAGAGATCCTCATCGCTGTGGTAGTACCTTGTCGGATCCCCGATCCTCCTGGGATTCCTCGCCACCATCCCGCCCATGCCAACAAACCCCACGTTTCCCACTATGAAAGAGGATCTGTGGATCGGTATGAGACCATAGCTGCGCCAGAGATCCTCTGCGAATGTCCTGGGATCCATATTGCCAGGGACTATGAGCTTCATCTGCGGAAAACGGGAGAGCTCATCGAGAACATGTACAGCATCCTCCGGTGTCCCATCATCGTGAAGATCTCCTGCTATCACCATCAGATCTGCAGAGCATCCTTTCAGAAACTCCAGCCTCGAGGGTGCATCATGAACATCAGCTATGCAAAGCAGCCGCATAAGAAACCTCCATCGCTGAACATCACAGTAGATCATGATATTGGTATGGGATTTGGAGGTTTCTGTCCTAACCTGAGAGCAACAGATGCCCTGCCTGTGGATCGTAGCGAAATTATCTCCGCTCTTGTGTGTTCAGGAACTTAGGGGGCAAACGCACCGGTTGCTGGATTCACTCATTCATTCACCAGGAGCACATAACGGGAACAGTGCCTCTCCAAGCAAGTCATCAAATGGATAAGAGCGATTATCTCAAAGGCTCATATGGTTGAATCCGCCGGGAGGCGAGATCTGATGATACAGCCAGCGGCGTTCTACTTCGCTTCTTTCTGTAAGTTTTACAGATCCACCAGATCACGGAGATGAGCTATCTCAAAAAATAGGATATGCAGCCCGGTGAGCTACATTCCGCCGACATACCTGAGCTCTGTTGAGTCCCTTGAAACCTCCGAGGAGGCCAGGCCTATCGACGCATCCCCTTCAGCGACGATCTTCAGACCATACGGACAGCCCTCTGTGCATGTCCTCACAGCCTCCTTGACGATGTCGGTGACGTCAAGCGTGTACTCACCTGGGGAGTCGATCTCGATCTCTGCAGATACATTCTCCACACCCTCAGGGGCGTCCTCCCATGTGATCTCGGGGCTGACATATCCATGGACGAAGTACACCTTTATGATGCCAGGTTTCTCCACCTCAGAGACCGTCAGCTTCAGTGTTGCTGTGGAGATCTGATCAGGAGAGCTGATGCCCTGGTTGCCGAACGCATTGATGAATCCGATGTACGCGATCTTCACCGGCTCACCTGCACCTGATGCAACCCACAGCGTGGTTGCATCCCCGAACGTTGCATCCGGATTGTCTCTGTCCACATATGTATCAGCATCAAGACCTGCCGTGAATGTGCCAGCAAAGGCCGACCCCAGCAGCAGGAAAAGCATCAGTGTTGCATAGACAAGCTTCAAACCAAACACCTCATGCCCTGATGACCCCTATAAATTAAAAAAGATTTGTGTTCATCTCAGATCTATATGAGGTCTATACGATCACCTGCTATTACTTAGCCGGTATATGATATCGACAAATATTGATATATTTGCTCTGGAGGGTTCCGGTTGTCTCACCGTCGATGCATGATGGAAATCGCAGGATCGGATAAATATGGCCTCAGACAAAATCCATGACAATGAGGAAGAGGCAGCTTGAGATCCTGCTCCAGCGTGTGAGGGACTTCCCGAGCCCCTCTGCGGCGATGGAGCAGTACATGACCCCTCCGTCGCTTGCATCGGATCTGCTTCACATCGCTTACATGAGGAATGAGCTATCCCAGGTTCTGGATCTCGGCTGTGGCACAGGCATCCTGGCGATCGGGGCTGCGCTTCTGGGAGCGCGGGCATACGGAGTTGATATCGATCTCCATGCGCTTAGGATCGCACGTGAGAACGCGGAGATGCTCGGTGTGCATGTGGATTTTATCCTGGGGGACATCGAGCGCATCGCGTTCCGCCGGGTGAAAACAGTCATCATGAACCCCCCTTTTGGCGCACAGCACGCCAGCCGCGGCGATCGGGCGTTTCTCAGGAAGGCCATGGAGATCGCGGATGTTATATACACCATCCACAATGCAGGGAGCCTGAACTTCGTTCGCAGCTTTGTCTCTCCCTGCAGGGTTGAGGAGGTCTATAAAGCAAGAATTCCAATTAAAAGGATGTTCGATTTCCACAGGAAAGACGTCGAATGGATAGAGGTTGAGTTATATAGGATTGTGTGCAAACAGTGATAAGATGTCAGGCACAACCGATGAGGTCAAGGATAAGCAGATGGGTGGAGCCCTGGTCCTGCCGGGCGACAGGATAGGCTCGGCCGAGGAGTTCGTCCCGGGGCACGATACATATGTCTCCGGCGGCAACATATACGCCTCGACAACCGGCGTGGTGGATATCGATCCCGAGAGCCGCCTTGCGAGTGTGATACCGAGAAGCAACGCCCTGCCCAGGGTGGAGAACGGTGATATCGTCGTCGGAGAGGTTGTTGATATAAAGGAAAATCTCGTGATACTGGCGCTTGCGTTCAAGAAGGGCTACGAGTCCAGGCCGCTTCCGGAGCTGGACGCGACCATACACATATCAAATGTAAAGAGCTCCTATGTCAAGGACCTGAAGCAGATGTTCAGTCTCAGAGATATCGTCAGGGCAAAGGTCATAGATGCGAGACAGATGCGGCTCTCGACGGAGCCGGAGGACATGGGAGTGATAAAGGCTTACTGCAGCAGCTGCACGACACCTCTTGTAAAAAAAGATAGTCGTCTGGAGTGCCCTGAATGCAAGCGGACGGAGATGAGAAAGCTGAGCACCTACTACGGCACAGGGCTTGTTTAGGAGGCATGCATTGAATCTGAAGGTTCTGAAGAAGACTGAGGATGAGCTCAGGATAGAGTTCGAGGGGGAGCGGCATACGCTGCTCAACCTCCTGAGAAGCGAGCTGTTGAGGGATGAGAGGGTTGTGATAGCCACCTACGACGCGAAGTTCCCGATAATGGACAACCCAATCTTCAGACTCAGGACGAGAGGCGCGGATCCTCTTGATGTGATCAGAGATGCATCTGCCAGGATAGCGGATCTCTGCGAAGAATTTCTAAAAGAGTACGATGAAGCAGTGAGATGAAAAAGCCGCAGATGATAGAGATCGATGGCTCGTACGGCGAGGGCGGCGGCCAGATCGTGAGGACCTCTGTGGCGCTGTCAGCTCTCACCGGCATCCCCGTAAGAATAAAGAATATCCGCCGGAACAGGCCGAAGCCTGGGCTTGCAGCCCAGCATGTGAGGGCCATCGAGGCCCTGGCAAGGATATCGAGGGCTGAGACTAGAGGGGTGCAGCTCGAATCTGAAGAGATCGAGTTCATCCCGGGCAGGATATCTGCAGGAAGCTATGATGTGGATATAGGCACCGCTGGAAGCGTCACGCTGCTTATACAATGCGTGCTTCCTGCGCTTACCGCTGCAGAGGGGCCTGTCTCAATGACGGTCAGGGGCGGCACAGACGTCCGGTGGAGCCCGACCGTCGACTATCTGGAGCATGTGGCACTTCCAGCGATGCGGCTCTTCGGTGTCACTGCAAGCTTCAGGTGCGAGCGGCGCGGGTACTATCCGAGGGGCGGAGGTGTGGTTGTTCTGACCACCAGGCCGTCCAGGCTCAGGGCTGCCAGGGTGGATGTCGGTGATAAGAACATCCGCGGTATATCACATTGCGGCTCCCTTCCGGAGCACGTGGCAAGGCGTCAGGCTGATGCAGCACTCGAGCTCCTGAGGGAGAATGGGCATGATGCAAAGATAGATGTACAGACCGTGAGCTCGTCGTCTCCTGGCAGCGGAATAACACTCTGGTCCGGGTTCAGGGGATCGAGTGCGCTCGGCGAGAGGGGGGTGCGCGCAGAGGACGTCGGGAGAGAGGCCGCGAATCTTCTCATGCAGGAGATAATAGCGGGGGCATCGGTGGACGTGCATCTCGCAGATCAGCTCATACCTTATATCGCGCTCGCCGGCGGAGAGTACACGACACGTGAGATCTCGAGCCATACGAGAACTAACATCTGGACGGCGGAGAGGATCCTTGGGTGCAGGATAGATATCGATGAGGGAGATGTCTTCAGGATACACAGCACCGGCTCAGGGTGATTATCAGGCAGGAAGAGATTCATCATCCCGCTTCGATCGCATGGCGCTTTTCGCGCTTGCTGTATCCCTTCTCATCCTCACATCCGGCTCGCGGTCCCTTGATCTGAACAACGCTACACTCGTGGATCTGTACGGAGGCAGAGCTGTTATAGAGCAGCCTGTGTCCGGAAAGACATTCAATATCACAGCAATCGCCAGAATCGAGAACATCTCTGTGATTCGCAATTCACACACTGTGAGATGCAGCGTGGACGAGAGTTTCTGGAGGGGCGTTTACAGGTACAGGATCACAGCTGAAGAGCCAGTATCCGGTACTTTGAGGTATGAGTCGCCACTGAAGGGCCAGCAGTTCGTATCTCCTGTCATTCTCAACGGAACGGTTGCTCTCATGATTCCGGAGGGGTACACAACTGGCGCCAGGGCTCTTGGAATTCCCCGACCTGAGCCGTATGAGATCATCAGGGGGAACCGCACGGTTGTTGTATGGAGGCTCGAGAGGGATTCAATCGTCGAGGTAGGCTTCTACAGAAATGATGCCCCACAGATCCTCAGCTACTTCTTTGTGCTTCTCCTGGCTGCTGGGATATTCCTGGCTGCGGGATACTACTCCAGCATCAGAAGGCTTGAGGCCATGCGGAGAGGGCTGAGATAGGCGGAAGAGCTGCCACTTCAGTACCCTGCCCGTGCATACGTGATAGAGATTAGCAGGGCGCAAACTCCGGCCTTCAGGCCGGAGAGGAGGTCATTTATGGTATTCCGCATAAGTTGATATAATATTGCATATTACATAAAATCGTGTATGAAGTGTGATATGTCCAGCAACTTTTAAATTAGCTTATATGAAGTGATGCAAAGGACTATAAATACTGTTGCTTAACTACCTGTCCACTATTAGGGGTGCAGTCCAAATGCTTCCTGCAGCCAGCCTGCTTGGCCTGCAAGTTGCCAACCACATAAGAGCGTCGATCTCATCTGCCTGATCTTGCCCATAGAGACGATGGTACTGCTGCGCATTCATGGCGATGGATGAGTTATCACATCACCCAGCCTGCACGCCATCCAAGCTGCTGAGCCCATAGGAGCACGGCCATTTTGAGATGAGTCTGGTTTTACCATTCCGCGCAAGCATGGGATCAGACTTCGAAATCCTTCGCTCTCAGGCAAACCGGCTCGCGATCATCTTACGGCTCGAAGAAGTTGCTGAGGAAAAGCATCGGATCACAAACTTCTGTGAGAGATTAACAAGAGATGATCTGTGAACTTCTCAGTTTTCGTAAGTATATACAGTAGAGGCAACACACAGATAAACTTAAATTTGAGCTTAATCAGGATTATACAACACGCCTCACTGATTTTTGCTCAAATAACGCAATTTAGCTATTTTCGAGCAAAATTTACCGATTAAAATAGATAATTTTCAAATTCAGTCCAATATCACCTTGATTTATGACATGGAGCAACCAGTTTCGAGAGGTAAATCCATTTAAGTTTTTTTATCTGGTGTGTAGAGATGCGATAGATGCTGCGGAGGGGCTGCTCGCCTTCCTGGCAGTGACCTCTCTATTCATCGGGGGAACAGGCTTCTTCAAAACATACATGGCGAGCATTCTTCTTGGCATCGAGCCGAGCATGTCAATATGCCTTGCGGTCTTTCTTATCTCCTTCAGTGTTTACACGCTGGACAAGCTCGTGGATCTCGATCGGGACGTCTCGAACATGCCTGCGAGGAAGCAGTTCCTCTACTCGCGAAGGAGGATCTTCCTGATCCTGGCGCTCTCCGCTTATCTCGCAGCCACTTTCATAATGGCTTACGTGAGACCTGCAGCGCTGCCTCTGGTATTCGTGCCGGTGGTCGCAAACGCGTTTTACGGCACGCGTCTCCTTCCATGGCTGCCGAGGCTGAAGGACATACCGGTGATGAAGAACATCGTGGTGGGGTCTGCATGGGCGGTGGTAACGGTGCTGATTCCAGTGATCCATAGCGGTCACACCACTTCGTGCATGCCGGTGCTGTACTTCATATTCATCAAGACGTTCATCGACACAGTTCTCTACGACATACGCGATGTAGCTGGCGACAGGATCAGCGGCGTGCGCACGATGCCTGTTATCCTCGGAGAGACGCCGACGGTTCTTCTGCTGCTCCTCCTGAACACAACGATCCTGCCGGTCTCGCTGCTCCTTCCAGGATATGGAAGAGAGATCGCTCTGGCGCTAACCTTCTACGGATACGCATACATCGCATATCTGAGGAGAAGACGGAACCCTGCTGTTCTCGATATGCTCGTCGAGGGGGAGTGGATGATGGCATGTGTGGTGCTGTACATGCTGAATGCTGCTTAGCGGTGCGATTCCAGGTGAATGATCACCGGATTTCAGATCATCGATCAAGATCAGCGGGCTTCACATCAGACGCTCTGAGAGCCATGTTCTCTCCTCCATGCAGGGTTAACTGATACCTCACTCCACAAACATTTTTCCTGAAAGCTTAAGCGCATGATATCCCAGCGACCGGAAGCAATATCAATTCCTCCCTGCAACCTCAAAGCAATGGACAGACCAGGCCTGGACGAGTACTTCATGGAGATTGCAGTGGTTGTGTCAAAGCGATCCACATGTCTCAGAACCAGGGTGGGCGCGGTGATAGTGCGGGACAAGCGCATCCTCTCGACAGGCTACAACGGAGCTCCAACAGGGCTGGAGCACTGCGATGTTGTGGGCTGCCTGAGGGAAAAGGTGGAGAGCGGGACCAGGCATGAGCTCTGCCGGGCGGTCCATGCGGAGCAGAACGCCATCATACAGGCCGCCCTCCACGGGGTGAGCATTGAGGGCGCGACGCTCTACTGCACTCACCAGCCATGCATACTCTGCGCCAAGATGATGATAAACGCGAGGATACGCAAGGTGGTGTACAGGAACCAGTACCCCGATGAGGGGGCTCTGCGGTTTCTGGAGCAGGCGGGGATAGAGGTCGTGAGGATCTGATCCCAATTTGTGATGACTCATCGGGAACATGCTCAATACCTTGATGGTCCCTGAATTACAGATCAAACGAAATCGCCATCATCCAAATCGTTCACCCATCAGATACCCTTGCTAAGAATGCGATTTTCCTCAACGTATTGAGCATGTTCCACATCGGACTGCAGATCATCTGGAGGCGAAGTAGATGTTTCTCTCGTCCGAGCCGAGCTCGAGGAACTTGCCAGTTGCTAGTATCATGTGGCTGTACCTCAGAGGCGCAACCCTGGTGCCAGGACCCACAACAGACTCTTTCTGCAGCCGTACATTATCGCCGACCACAGGTATGCCCTTCCGCCCGTTGGACTGATCCGCGTCCAGCACGCTGTGCGCCTCGATTGTGGAGTATCTGCCCACAACAGCGCGGTTCAGGCGAACGCCATGCATTATGTTGGAGAAGCTCATGACCGCGCTGTTTCGTATCTCAACATCCCTCTCGATCATGCATGTGTGTCCGACATGTGAGTTCTCTATGACGACCCCGGGCTCGATGCGGCAGTCCCTCCCTATGAAGACGCTGCCCCTGAGTTCGATATCGCCACGCTCCAGCATCCGGCCTATGCGCTTCAGGGTCGATGGATGTATCCACTGATTCTCCCTGTACGGGTGCCGGAATGTGAAGTGCCGCACATTTCCAGAGAGGACATTCATGGTGGCCTGGAGAAGCCTTTCAGGGGTGCCGATGTCTATCCAGTAGCCTCTGAGAGGATAGCCGTAGACATCGTAGCCGTTCTCGGTGAGATACGGTATGAGATCGCCTCCGATATCGCGGGACTTGTCGCCCATCTCTGCGAGTACCTCTCTTATCTCAGGGGAGAATATGTAGAAGGCTGTGTTTATCATCCTGCTCGGCTCTGTGCCTGCCTTCGGCTTCTCGATGAACCGCCTTATGCGCATATCGCTCTCCAGCTCAGCCACTCCGTACTGTGAGACGCTTTCCTCGCTGGGAAGCTCCTTCAGTGCCACTGTGAGAATCGGATTCCTGCGCCTGTGATATGCTATGAAGTCCTCCAGGTCGATATCTATGAGGTTATCTCCGGAGACGACCAGGACATCCTCGTCGATGGAGAAGTACCGCATGCAGTATCGGAGCGAATCTGCGCTGCCGTGGTCCTCGTACTGCGGCTGGTAGCTGAACTCCTCGTGGTCATCTATGCCAAGACGCTTGAAGAACCCCTCTCCCGCCTTGAAGTAGTTCGAAAGAGCAAGCGTGTTCTCGAATCCCTTGCTGCCCAGTATGAACCTCCTGCACCCCTGGATGGCGAGAACTCTGAAGAGGACTGCTATTATCGCAGTGTCACATACCTCCACCAGGGGCTTTGGCTGGCAGAGCGTGAGAGGGTATAATCGTGTGCCCCCTCCGCCGACTGTTGCTATGACCGGCGGTGGCATAAAACCGGGTGGCACTTCGTAAATATTAAGACTATCGCTCAGATGTTCCGCTTCATAAATCCAGAATGTCCAGCGATCCGTCTGCTGACTTTATCATTTGAGGAAAAATATATCAGCCTTCATCAGACAGCCCTTAGAGTTCCCCTGCTCGTCTGTATCAGGGAGCCCTCCTGCCTCAGGCGCGTGATTATCTCCTCAGCCCTCTCCCTGTCTATGCCCTCGGCCTCAGCCCTGTCGAGGACGTCATCGATCTGGGCACCCTCCTTACCTCCGAGCTCCCTGACTATGTTCAGCATCAGCTTTGTCTTGTCCCTGGTGCTCTTGCTCATCCCTATGCTGATCACATCCGCATCCAGCATCCCTGTCTCAGGATCGACGCCCACCTTCTTCAGGCAGGACTCAACGATTCTTATAACCCGATCGACATCCTCTTCGGTGATCTGGTTGCTGAGCCTCAGCCTGGCGCTGGCCTCCCCGAGACGTATGAGGGCCTCGAGCTGTCTCGCTGTGACAGGCACAGGCTTGTTTCCATCCTGCCCCTGGCTCCTGAGATTGATGTAATACTCCTTGAATCGCTCCATTGCCAACTCTGTAAGTGTCGGGAATATGTTCTTCCTCGCATAGGCCACATACTTCCTGAGCAGCTCCGGCTCTATCTCAGGCTTTATGATCTCGGTGGCGCTCTCGATGTCCTCATCGTTTATCGATGGATTGATGCTCCTCTGGCTCGATAGCTCTCCAGCGTAGTTGCTCCTCAGTATGTGTGTGGCTATGTGCGCATCCCTCTCAGCATTCGGCTCATCTGTCAGAACGAAAATCAGGTCGAACCTGGACATCAGGGCTGGGGTGAGGTTTATCTGCGGCGCTATCGGTTCGTACTTATCGAACCTCCCCATCTTCGGGTTCGCCGCTGCGAGCAGCGCGCACCTCGATTTCAAAGTTGCCATGACACCCGCCTTCGCAACGCTGATCGTGTTGTGGAGCACGAGACCCTGGGAGATGAAGGTGTGGGTAGGCTCAACTGTTAAGTCATAAACATAATCCGCCGAGTACTCTCCCTCGTTGGGTATGAGTTCTACTTCCACGACTTCCAGGTACTTTATCGGCTCGGGCTCATTTGTGCTGCATTGAATCGATCTAGGCGCAGGCACAAGGTTTCCTTTAGTGACATCACACGCTGGGATGCAAGCGATACCGTCCATGGCGATATACACAGGGTGCTCTGGAGTGACGATGATTTCCCGGCCGTTGGAGTACGTTATCTTGATGAAATGATCTGGAGCACGATGCCTGCTCACTCTATCCACCGGCAGCTCGAAGATCCTACTTAAATCGGTGCTCCATACTTTGATATCTCCATTCAGAGGCAGTATCTCACAATCTACTCCGCGGATGATTTCATCATGACGATCCTTCATCAGGCAATCTACAAACTCGCCGATGCGAATCTTGCGGCCGTCGGAAAGCTGTATCTCTGTGAGGGGGTGGTAACTCTGCTGCTCCATGGCCTCGTGCAGAGCTGAGCGGTCGTCCGGGCTCATCTTGTCCATCTCGTCCACTGCTGCGATGCCTTTATCAGCGAGCACCAGCGCCCCGGCCTCTATGGTCCACCTCCCATCACCGAGTTCATCCTTTATCGCAGTAGCCGTGAGACCGGCAGATGTCGAGCTCTTTCCAGATGTGTATATGCCCCGTGGGGATAGCTTCGCCATGTACCTGAGAAGCTGCGATTTCGCGACCCCAGGATCTCCCACCAGGAGTATATGGATGTCACCCCTGATCCTTGCCCCATCGGGAAGACGCTTTGAGAAACCGGAGACGAGCTGCAGGGCCAGGGCCTCCTTCACATCCTCGTAGCCGTATATGGATGGGGCGATCGATCTCACGATCTTTCCGTAGATATCTGGATCCCTGCTCAGCTCCAGAATTCTTTTCTCATCCTCCGGCGATATCTCGATCTCCTCGAACTCCTGCTCCATCATCTCGATGCTGATTCCATCGAGAAAGAGATCGAAGTACGTGCTCTTCCCGCTCTGTGTTGTCCTCTGATAAGATCTCAGGATCCCGTTGATTATCACCCTGTCTCCCGGGAAGATTCTGCCCACAAGATCGTCGCCGAGCTCTACATCCAGGGTCTGAGGCTGCTCTCCTCCCCTGAGGTCCTCGGGCGATTCCTGAACGCGGACCTTCTGCGCGTCGACAAATTGCGATCTCTTGGGGAGCAACCTGAACGGCCCTCTTCTGTCGCAGGCCTCGTTTGGACACTCATACGGCTCTATGAACTTCGTCCCTGACTGCTCAACATAAAAGACATGTCCGCATCGCTGGCACTCATATGCTGCCCTGACTATCTTCGGCCTGACCTCTGTCGCTGTCCTGACCTGGCCCTCGATGGCTATGAGCTTCCCGATGTGATCGCTTCTGAGATCTCTCGTCTTTAGGTGCTGCGGCAGGTTCACAACCCTCACATGCGCCCCGCTCAGATCCACATCCACAGGAAGCACTATATCCTGAAGAGCGGTGTGAGCGGCATCGAGCATAACATCAGGATTCTCGAGAAGGTCGTCCGCGAACTCTGTGTCGTATCTGTCGAGATCCGCAAAATCCACGATCAGGCTTCTTGTCGATGGATACGACTCCGCAAGCTTCAGGAGATCGTCCCAGTACCTGGAGCGGATGAACTCCTCCCATTTTGAGACAGGATCGTACGACACAGACTGCCCCCGATGAGAGATGGGAGGGATGGTATAAACTCTTCCCCATCAGGGAGATCCAGGTGGGTATGCAAATTACGGCAGGGAGAGTGAGGTTGTTCTACTCGATGGAAGCATGCTCCTCTGAACGCGATTCAAAATCAAATCCGCTGAGATCCATTGTAAACGCTCATGGCGCAGTTCCATTCATGTGAATGGAAATGATCCAGAGCATATTTTTTATAGCAAATGAAATCTGCTTCCTCTGAACGAGGATAGGGACATCTGAAGAGAATTCTACGGCTTTGAAGCCGATTGTTTCTTTCTGCCGTAATCCACGCTTTCCATAGATGGTGCAGGAAGCAGGCGATACTCTCTGTTGTTTCTGTTCCCCCTCCTGTCGAGGAGCCCATCCTGATGCATCCTGGAGAGGTAGGTCGAGACCGTGCTCAGCTTGATGTCATCCCGCACAGTCTCATACCGCTCCCTGAGCTGCTGTGATGTGAACCACTGATCGCGGAACTCATACTTTATGAACTCAGCGAGGCTGTCCATCAGTGTCTTCGGCTGATCTTCCGAAACCGGCTGTGCCCTCTCAGAGATCACGCCAGGGATGTTAAGAAAATCCACAATCTTGTCCGCCAACATCTCACGTAACGCCGCTACATCCATGCACTTCTTGTCGAACTCAAACGACATGTTGGCCTTGAGACCATTATCGTCGATCTCTATTGCGATTTTCACAGACAGACCTCACATGTGGATCTGGAGTGCATGTATCATCTGACGGGGCTTGTCCCTGTTACATACACTTCGGTAATTCACAATGTGGTCTGCACCAACCTGTATATTATACTTTGCTGCATTCTCAAGATCGACTGGTATTGTGAACAGCTTGATACGGCCTCTCATCGAGATCCAAGCCCCTGTATGTCTTATCCCAATAAATACACACACGTAAGATTGTACCTTAACTCAAATACTGAGTTAAAGTATACGAGTGGATGACCTTCAACATCCACAGTGGACACACCACAGTGTATACCGCAGCACGAGGTCGCTTTCCCGCTGTCCGCCCCCTTCAAAGCGGACATTCATTGCTACTCCCTTCCGCATACAAAGCAGACCTTCAGGCTCCCTTCTTCCAGAAAGTCCAGTCTATAATAATTAACTGTGCACCTCCCCAGGCTTGCTACCCCTTTTATGCCCCGTGATGGCATTCAAATCGAATGCTATCACGTTCATCAGGCAGTATTTTAGTCCCTTCTTAACACTCAAACATCATGGCATGATGGTATATAAAGTTTACGAGAGTGCTAAGCTGTATTCAAGGGTTAAATACAGTTTTTAATTCGTCTTTTTTGTATTCAGAGCCTTAAAATTCCTATTAGTAGTCTTAATAGTATTCACAGACCAGATCAATTGTAGGTTCATTCATTCACACTCAGCACAATGTGAATCGACACCTGTGAAATGCATATGTTTTCGCGAACGTTCGCTTCACGAGAGCTTCGCGACAGATATGTGGATTCACTCGCACAGCTGTTAAATGCAGTGGCATGCCCAGGGCACGACAGCAACGCTGAGAAATGTCTATAAAAATAGTTTTTTCCAGTTCTTCGTCCTCTAGCACACCTCTTACACACACCCAGCTCGGGGGTGAAGCAATCAATACAGAAGAGCCCGCCGCAAAGCTGGCATGTGTAGAGCTTTGCAGCCCTGCCACATCCGGCACATATTCCAAAAAGCTCCATACTCCATATCACGACGCCTGATCAGGGGTGTAATACTCCTCCACAAGCCACTCGCTGATCTCCTTGAGATACCTACGCCTACGCTCATCCTCGAGAATGGCCAGGTAGATCTCAGGCAAATCCTCATCAAGATCTTCGTACATCTTTGTTTACTTGGGTGGAGGACCATTTAAAGCTATCGAGAGCATGGAAGAGTCGCGAATGCCTTGATGCCAATTCACAGAGCGCCGCTCTCCAGTCTGTGGAGCAGTTCCACACCCCAATCTCTATAAACCCGATCTTCGGATTTGAAATCATGCGAATAACCGTCCTCCGTCTGGGCCACCGCCCCGAGAGGGACAAGAGGATCACGACTCATGTGGGGCTGGTGGCGAGAGCATTCGGCGCCGATGAGATTCTCATCGATGGAAGAGATGAGGGCGTTGTTGAGAGTCTCAGAGATGTTGTGAACCGATGGGGAGGATCGTTCAGTGTTGCAGACGGCATCGTCTGGAGGGACGAGCTCAGAAGGTTCAGGGATTCCGGGGGAAAGATAGTGCACCTCACGATGTACGGTAGCAGAATCGATGATGTGATCGAGGAGATAAGATCCTGTGAAAGAATAATGGTCGTGGTCGGCGCTGAGAAGGTCCCGCCTGATGTTTACAACATGGCGGACTGGAATGTGGCAGTAGGAAATCAGCCGCACTCTGAGGTTGCAGCTCTCGCAGTATTTCTGGATCGTCTCTTCATGGGCAAGGAGCTGAACAGGGATTTCGGGGGAAGGCTGGAGGTCATACCGGCTGCCAGAGGGAAGGTGGTTCTGGGGAGGAGATCATGAAGATCCATGCGGCTTGCGCTCCAGCCTGCTCACACCCGAGGCCCCAATCACCCAGGTATTCGACGATGTGTAAGTAGAACCGGAGAGAATCGAATGCGCATCCTGGTGATAGGCCAGAGCGTCCGGAACATCGCGTTCTCAGCGCTCAGGGCAGGCCACTCTGTGGTCGCTGCGGACTGCTACTGCGACCTAGATCTTGTCGAGGCTGTGGAGACTCACAGGCTCCATATCGAGGATCTCTCGAATGCTGAGAGGATAAATGCGATCGTCGAGGGTGTGGATCCCGATGGAGTGGTCCTGGGGCCTGGCATTGAGACCGTACGCATAAACGGATACAGTGTTATGAACAACAGCCCTTCTCGAATTCTCAGAGTCTCGGACAAGCTCTGGCTTGCCAGATGGCTTGAGGCGCGAGGGTATCCTCACCCATCCACCTGGGAGAGAGACCCACCGTATGATCGCAGGATGATACTGAAGCCGAGGAGAGGCGCCGGGGGTCTCGGATGCAGGATCTTTAAAGGTGGAGCAGTCCCCCCGGGATACATAGTCCAGGAGTTCGTGGAGGGAATTCCTGCAAGCGCCTCTGTGATATCCGATGGCTCAGATGCGAGAACCATCGCGGTTAACGAGCTGCTCTCCGGAACAGGATGGCTGAACGCGAATGAGTTCAGGTACTGCGGAAACATAACGCCACTAGATGTGGATGGGGATACGATAAGGTGCATCGCCCGCACCGCCGAGGAGATCGCCGCAGGGCTCGAGCTCGTCGGCTCGAACGGCGTCGACTTCATTCTGGCTGAAGATGGACCGGTGGTCATTGAAGTGAACCCACGATTCCAGGGCAGCCTTGATTCTGTGGAGCTCTCCACAGGGATCTCTGTATTCCAGGCGCACCTCAACGCATTCGATGGGCGTTTACCTGAGAAGTTACCGGAGGAGGGGAGAGGGTTGCGCTTCGCAGGCAGGGCGGTCCTCTACTCCAGTGAGCACATACGTATAGATTGCGATCTCAGAAGGATAACCTCCTGCATAGCAGATGTTCCTGCGCCCGGGTCGGTGATCGGAATGGGTGAGCCCGTGCTCTCGATTCTCGCGATCGGCTCAAGGAGAGAGGCAGTGATGAGCGCTCTGAAAGACAGAAGAGATGCGCTCGTCAGTAGTGTTCAGCGGAATAGGCGAACATACGTTGTGGGCCCGGATCGCTGAAGAGATCGGAAATCAGAACCATCTGGAGGGGTCTTCAGGAAGCTGCGAGATCTCGGTGCAGGTACACCATGTACACAATCCCGGTCACAGCGTGATCTTGTGATGTGATTGCGTGGATTTCCACCTGCACCATGCCGGCGGTGCAGCCTGCATGTGTTCTTCGCTGAATTCAACAGTCTGCGCTCGCTCTGAAGAACCATCGCCAGATTGAAGTCATGGATGTGATCAGTTAACACACATGGAAGATGATTTAAAAAGAGCGGTCGAGTTTCACGGCCATATGTGCCCGGGTCTGGCGATCGGCTACAGGGTGGCGAAATACGTGAAGAGCCACTACCGCAGATCCGAGGACGAGGAGCTCGTGGCTGTGGTCGAGAACAACTCATGCAGCGTCGATGCGATACAGCAAATGCTCGGATGCACCTTCGGCAAGGGAAACCTGATGTTCATCGACAACGGCAAACAGGTATTCACATTTCACCACAGAGGTGAGGGAAGGGCCATAAGGATCTACTTCAGGGACGACATCCTGCAGGAGATATTCAGCGCAGGAAGAGATGAGGAGGCGAGATCGAGGGCCATCGAGGCGATTCTGAGCGCTCCCGATGAGGCGATACTTTCTGTGAGGGAGGTGGCTATCCCAGAGCCGCCGAGAGCGAGGATATACCCGTCGATAAAATGCCAGGAGTGCGGCGAGAGCTTCATGGAGATCAGTGGCAGGGTTGTGAACGGCAAGATCGTCTGCAAGGAGTGCTTCTCCAGGATGACATGATAGTGTGCAGGAGTGCGCAAATGCCGGTCTTCATGCCATAGAGGAGGTCACTCGATGAATTGCACTACGCTGTTTCTTCAGTTTTGACTGCTCCCTGTATTGTTTCAGCAAGTTTCACCCATTGTTGGCCTGCTCGCCGGACCCAGATCGATGCAGCCGTTGCTTCTGCCCTGTCTCTCGCATCCATCAGATGTAAAAGGTCAGAGACATTCGTCAGATACATATACCATACCCCCAAAGGCCACAGCTAAGGTGAATATATGGCAAAGCAATCAAAGGATGAGGGCCTAGAGAGCATAAAGGAGAGCCTGGAGGAGATCGCAGCTCTGCTCGCTGAGATCGCGGACGAGATGTCGGAGATCAATGCCTCACTCAAGTTCATAGGGATACCGCTGATCACAGACATGGTCGTAAAGTACAGGCCTGACATCAGAGAGGCGATGGAGCCGATAATCAGCGAGCTTGCAAACGGCATGAAGAGCATGATGTCTGAGGAAGAGGAGTGAGGGTTCTCCGGCCCTGACATCAGCTACACTTTATTGCTGCACTTTCTTTTGTGTGATCACTGAGTGCAGATGCCACCGGTGCATGCTTATGCCGCTGGCCACGGAAGCGAGGTTTGTTCAGCGAACGAGACACCATCCAGCTTTTCTGCATTCAAGAGGCTCATCTGGCTGAATCGTGGAAGAGGCGAGCTCTGCCATCCCAAACCAGAGGCATTCGACTTCGCATCTTTATGCGGTATTAACCAATCCGCCGGCTAACATTTATGAGCCTCAAAGCAAGTCAAGGGTATGCTGGACAGGGGGCTTTCTAACCCCAAGACAGCGCTCAGCAGCTCTTGCGACCCTCTCCCTGTGCTCCGGTAGGGTGTAGACACCAAGCCTCCATGTCGCCCTGTGTGCATCCTCAAGCATCCTTATCACAGGCGAGATCTCGCGAAGCTGCATTACGTCCGTGTTGATCATCACAGGGAACCTTCCCTCCGGAACCTCAGGAGCAGGCGGGCTGTCCAGGAGCACGTATCTCGGATCGACGCCCGCCTCTGATGCTATCTCCTCTGCAAGCCTCCTCTCGCTTCCGGCCTTTGGCACGAACTCCAGTAATTCTGTGCCGACGTACAGCGCCCTCTTGAAGAGCCTTCTGGCCTTGATCCGCTCCGCGATCTCAGCTGCATATCCCCCTGCGGATCTCATGGCTGCAAAGAGCTCGAAGTCGTCCAGTCTCAGAATAGATAACGGATCAAAACCAAGATCCTCGATCATGTATCTCAGCGCACATGCAACCATGCACTCGGAGATCCTGCAGACGTGGTGCTGATAGACGGTGGGCTGCATGAGGAGTCTTGATAGCAGGAGAGACTCGGCTGCATGAACTCCTCCAGAGTCGATCATGAGCCTGCCTGCTGATAGATGCATCCTCTCGATGAGCCTGAGGTGATCGAATACGCCATAAGCAACGCCGGTGTAGTGCGCATCTCTTATGAGGTAATCCATCCTGTCCACATCTATCTCGCCTGAGACTATCTTCCCCAGCTCTGTCCCGCCCTTTATGAGCCTCTGTATCTCCTCAGGCGTTATTCCGTACTGCTCGAGGCGAGCGCGAATCTCCTCAGATCTGAGCTGATCCATTATGCTCTCATGTCCGCGGCGGAGGTACCTGGAGAGCATCGGCTCTGTCACATGTGATAGAGGGCCATGCCCGATGTCGTGGAGAAGCGCAGCGGCCCTTATTTTCATCGCGTCGTCATCGCTGAGACCCAGCCGCTCGCTGAGGATCACCGCAAGATGATATGAGCCCAGGCTGTGCTCGAACCTGGAGTGAGACGCTCCTGGATAGACAAGACACGCAAGCCCGAGCTGCCTGATCCAGCGAAGCCTCTGAAGCTGGGGGGCGTCCAGCAGCGAGAGGCACAGGCCATCTATCTTCACATACCCGTGAACGGGATCCCTGATCTCCACCATGCATCAATCCAAGGTGCAGCTTATAAATAATAGCATCCCATCATCAGGTGATGGCTGCGAGGAGATGTGCTGCTCTGATCGCGATAATCCTGGTCTCAGTTTTCCCCGCAAATGCAGATATCACAGGGCTCTGGGACTTCAGGTACGATGTCGCCTGGTCGACCACATCTGAGATGCTGGGGAGCACGATCGTCTCGATCGTCCAGAACGGCAGCGCCATAAGTGGAGATGCATACATAGAGGATCCGGAGCATATGGAGGGAAAGATCTCAGGCACCTGGGGTCCTGATGGCTTCCAGATCACAGCAACGATGTACAGGAAGCGTATTCTCATAATCTCCCTCAAGGGCACCAGCCAGGATTCCGGCATCCTCAGGGGAAGCTTCATCGCGGCATCATCCGATGGCAGGGCATGGAGGGGCGGCTTCATAGCCACGCTCACAAATCCGGATCCCAACTTCCTCAACGTCACGTCTATGACTGACAAAAATGAGGTTGCAGTCGAGCCAAAGGCTGCGCCGACCACAACCGGCTCCGCAGAAAAAAGCAGGTTCTTCGAGATTCGCTACTCAAGGGATGAGACGATCTACCCGAGACCTGTGATGTGATCGCATCTCCTCATACACTTCAGCACTGTGGCAGAGGCCGTTCTGAGGGGAAATGCGTCGCGAGGGTGCATGCGATCAAAAGTTATATATAAAACAGCCAATCATTTTGATAACAGATGAGTGGGAGTCAATGCAGGGAGTCGATCTCATGAAATTTTTGCTTGCACTTGTTGCTATTCTCATGATGTTTGTCGCTCCTGCCTGCGCGATATCGGTCACTGCGAGCACAGCTGGCAGCGCTGGAGGGGCAACAGCACACAGCACGTACAGTCTCGGTAAAGACGCATCTCTTGTCTCGGACATGGCTCTGGGAGGCGGCGCGCTTTCCAGGCAGTCTGTGGCTACCGGACCCGGCATGATTGCTGAGGGCGTGTCCAGCGGCTCCGGCTCCGTGATCAGGAGAGTGGCAGCAGATAGCGCGTTAAGCTACGCGGCCAGTGATGATGCATCTGGGGGAGCAGTCGCTTCCGGAATGCAGGCCTCGCTCAGCGGATCTATAGGAATGTTCTCAACGGTCTCCAGCGGTGTGGAGAACGAGATGAGCGTGGCTGGGGGATTCGTGGGAGAGGGCGGGGATATGAGCGTCTCGCTCACATCCGTCGCTGCTGATCAGGCCATGACCACCGGACAGGCCTCAGCCCTCGGAACTCAGTGCTTAAATGAGGAGCTGGCGCAGGGGATAATCGGGCAGGATGCTGCTGTGAGCGTACATGCGCTGTATGTCGCAGATGACAACAAGATCGAGGAGTTCGGGGTCGTCCCACAGAACGCGAAGGGGGAGCCAGCGCAAAGCCTGCGCCTTCAGAGCCCTCATACAAGCTGAGCGGGTACAGGTGGAGCAGGAATCCGTGTATCGGTATAACCGTTTCCTCAATGGATCCACCATCCTCGCTTTCCGTGGACAGCGTGAAATCGCAAATTACATCTGCAGAAATTAGCTGGGACACTGTAGCTGCTGAGGCCCTTTTCGGGAATGTTGCGGAAGCAAGCTATGGATTCGACCGTGACTTTGGAAATTACGGCACACGTGACTACAAAAACGTGCACATGTGGACCTCGGATACACGTCTCTCCGATAATACAATAGCCATGACAGTCACATGGTACACAAGGGCAAAGATTGTAACAGGTGCCGACGGCAAGCTGTATACTCAGGCGGTTGAATCAGACTGCTGGTACAACAACAGACTTAGCTGGCGCATTGATCAGGTTGAAGGCAATAAGGCGAACTGCTTCGACATCCGCACAATCGCACTGCACGAGCTCGGACACACGCTGGGTCTCGCGGATCTGTACGCTGACAGCAACAAGAACCAGATCATGTACGGATACAACGATGGAACCTCACGGTGGACACTGGGCGGTGGAGATACCGCAGGAATTCAGAAGCTCTACGGTGCATCCTGAGGACCCTGAAGGGGACCATTTTTTATTTTGCGGCGAGAGCGTTACCGCATCTCATTGGCATGCTTTGATTGATTGCACCCCTTCAAACCTCAGCCCCCTCCCGCAGCTCCACGGCCACTCCGCGCCTGGAGGCGACCATCTCCCACCCGCTCATCCTGGCTCTTCCTGTCCCGAGGAAACCATCTCCAACAACAATCACCTCATCCCCGGGCCGGATCTGCTCGTCCGCGTCGACCACACCTGGCGCCAGCACGGATCCTCTGGGGATGAAACCAACTATGCGCACGGTGTAAGCTTTGAGCGGCAGCAGCCTCCGCGCGCCCTCCAGCGTGAGCGCGATCCTGCCGCTGTTGATGGACGCGAGCGCTTTCCCTGTTGGATCGAGAAGCCTGTTCCCCTTCACCTTCGCGCCCTGAATGAGGACATCTCCAGCTCCAGATCCGAAATAGAAATCGATCTTCGCCCTGAACTCCTGGAGCCTGAAGTTTCCGATGGGCCTGGCGTCTCTGCAAACGAACTCCAGCGCCTCCCTGAGCCGTTCGAGCTCCCCCGGCCCTGTTCCTCCGCCTGTGTACACCGCCTCAATCCCGCCATCACGAAGTGCATCGCACAGCTCGCCCTCGATATGCGCAACGATTCGCGTGTATCTGTGCTTTTCCAGATACGATCGGAGAGAGCTCACGAGCCAGGCCCTCTCCTCCAGATCCCATACACCTGTCACGGGCGTGTCGTAGTGCGCCGCCGGGTATACATCCTCAAGCTCCCTTGGGACTATCGCGAGCGGTGAGGTAAGGATGAGCTCGTGGACGAATCTCCGCATGCTTCCCATGACTGAGTGAAACAGCCTGTGGCTCCTCGACTCTGAGTAGGGTTTCCGGGCAGAGCATGGCAGGAGGAGAAGAACATCGCTCTCAGGCGGCCTGTACCTGGTGAGCACCCGGCTCACAAACCTCCTGACCTCGACCCTGTGCAGCGACTCCGAGGTGTTCGCGTACATCACACCCCCTCTGTGCGTCGGCGTCCTGCGCTCCAGGTACCGCTCCTGCATATCTGCGAGCCGGAGCGCCGCGGTCATCCACGGCACGCATCTGACCTGACGCTCCACATACTCCCTGAGTGTGCCGGACCTTATGCACTCCCTGACCCACACCAGCTCCTCCTCGAGCTTAAGGATGTTGTGCGCCGCTACATCTCCGGAGGAGCAGTGATCGCACCTGCAAGGTAGCTCAGAGAGCTCTTCCCTCTGGAAGACACCATCCCTCGTATGATACCTGCTGTAATGACCGTCCATCTCCACCCTGACAGAGTCAACGATGTCCACGCCCAGGTAGACAAGCAGCGAGAGGTTCGATGGGGTTGCAAGCGCAGGGGTATAAAGCGCGGAGTCAGGGGGTATCGACTCCCGGATTCCTATCAGCGTATCGACGAGATCCCTCCCGCCTGAGATGGTCCCGGCTGCACTGAGAATATACACATCCGCATCTTTTTGAGTGTCTTTTTTTACGGATGAAATGTCTGTAACCAGAGCCCGTGGCGCGTCGATATCCATATCGATATCCTGAGCCACATCAGATGGATATGGAAGAACTATCAGCTTCCTGCCGTCCCGCTGGGATTTCGCCAGGGAGATCGTGGCTTCCCTCGCCTCCTGTGGGCTCCTGTATCTAAAGACGCTTCCAGCGCACACATAGTCCTCTGACGATAAGATGCAGGGCGTCGTGATGTTCCGATCGAGCATCAGCCTCCCAAGTCGCGCCGGGCCATCCCTTCTGAGAACCTCAAAGAACCTCATCCCTGCAGCCCTCCAGATAGCTTATCTCAACATGGAACTCCGCGCCCGGGTTCTCTCTGATAAGTGATCTCAAGGTATCAAGCGCCTCCTTTACCGCATTCTCATCCATCTCACCAGGCAGCTCGGCGTTCAGCGGGTACATCTCCTCCAGGCCCAGCGGATACGGCCCGAATGGAGGGAGGAAACCCAGGATGTGATCGTATTTGTTGCATTCCACATTTTCAGGACGCTTGTCCGTCACCAGGACCCTTCCCTTAAGCTCCAGCCTGCAGATTCGCTTTCTGTACCTCAGGACCTCTGGCCTCCTCGCAGACTCGTTGCTCAGATAGAACAGTGTCGATTTCGACACGCGATCAAGCCTCTCAAGGTACTCCGCGTATCTTGAGAGATGCCTTAATGCCTGATACATCCTCGGATGTGATCTGCATCTCCTCTCAAGATGCTCCCAGAGGTGTCCGTCGTGGATGCTCTGCCTCACGGCCCTGATCTCCTGGAATGATACCGCGAGGTTGTGGCGGGCGAGAAGCTCCACCCTCTTTGGGTCCTCGCTGAGGGATTCAGGCGTGTGCTTTCTGCACACATCGCACGAGCAGGGCAGATATCTCAGCTCAGAAAGCCTGTATGTGCCGGTGGGTGTAAGGTATCTTCCATCACGTGCGTAAAGCGCATACGCCGCGGAATCGAAGAGGTCGCACCCAAGGGCGGCTGCAAGTGCAAATATCATCGGATGGCCGGCGCCGAAGAGATGGACAGGCACCCCAGGACCCAGGCCGGTCTTCGATGCAACCACCACATCGACAAGCTCCCTGAATCTGTAGCTCTCCATTAGCGGGACGACCGCGCCGATCGGGTACACATCGAAGCTCATATTCCTCAACCTGCGCGCCGCAGACTCTCTGAGATCAGGGTAAATACCGCCCTGCACCGGCCCTGCGAGAAGGAGATCATCCCTTCTGTGGTCCACCGCCTCCCTGAGCCGCCTCTCCGTCTCCGCGAGCTCCCTCTCAGCCTGCTCCCTGGGAGCATCAGGAGATGTTGGTATGTCCAGCGGCACGGAGATGTCCGAGCGTATCTCCTGCTGGAACTCAAATATCTCAAGCGGCTCTATGTCCACACTACCGTAAACGGAGAGCTGGAATGCGCCCGAGTCTGTCATAACTGGCCCGCCGAAATTCAGAAGCCCGTGGACTCCACGCTCGAGCGCCGCCTCCCTGAGCATGGGATCCTGGTGGATGATGTAGCTGTTTGTTATGATCATCTCAGCGCCGAGATCCGCCAGCTTCTGGGAGTCAAGCAGATGGATGTGTGGGTTCACCACAGGCATGAGCGCCGGCGTCTCCACAGTGCCGTGGGGCGTGTGAAGCTTCCCTATCCTGCCGGCCAGGTCTTTGTGCAGAATCTCAAAGCAGCCCTGCATGTGCAATCGGCTCCACGGATAGACATAAATAGGTTGGGACCGATGGCGATACAAAGCCAGATATTATGGGGGTACATCAAAATATGAGATGTATGGCATTATTATTACTGCTGTGCCTGATTGGGGGGGCAGCTGCGGATGCCATGTCCGAGCCTCAGTACAGCAGAAACCAGCTGATTTACCTCAACGGCCCGGACACAGGCAGCTTCCAGCAGGATGTTCAGAATTACTGGAACACCTATATCGAGAAGGGTACAGGCAGCACAGAGACCAGCAAGACTATGAGCATATGGTTTAACACATTCCCGCTAAAGTTCGAGAGCCCTGTTAGGCTCGGAGAGTCGACATTCGCAATGGGCACATTCACTGCGAAGAACGTCAGCCCGACGGTCTGGACAAGCATGATGCTCGAGAGGGAGACTGTGTACAAGTTCGGCCTCGATAGAAGCTCAGCTTACATGCCACTCTCGCTTCCCTCCAGCTTCCAGACAGCAGAATCAGGGAGCGCCTCAGCGCAGGAGTCTCAGGGGCAGATAATCACCCAGAGCATAATCGCAAAGTTAGGGGTGGGGATGTGAGGTACGCGCCCGACGGGCGCTGCTCATAATTTATGAATCCAGCTGTGCGCCTGGAATGGATGGCTTCATAAACCACCAGCTTAAGCGCCGGTTGAAATGGGATCTACCTGGAGTTCTTAAAGTAGCGGTCTTATCGAGACCTGCATCATGCTCCGAAGAAAATCGTTCTTTCTAAGTTGCCTCTTAAAATCGTGCGACAGAGACCCAATAGCAAGAGCTGCTTCTTCTCTGATTTCACTTCTACGGCATCATGAGTTTCAGGTTTTGCAGAAGCTTCTCATATGTCGCCCTGATGTGCTCAGGTATCACCCGTGTCTCGGCCAGAACAGGCATGAAGTTCGTATCCCCCTTCCATCTCGGAACGATGTGAAGGTGGATGTGCTCCGCGATGCCTGCACCTGCAACCTCTCCCATATTGATTCCCAGATTGAAGCCGTCAGGCCGCATGGTTCTCTGAAGCAGGGATACACACAGATCAGCGAGCTCCAGGAACTCCTGAAGCTCACCACCGCTCCATCCTGATAGAGTCGATGTATGCCGGTAAGGAACAACCATCATGTGGCCGTTGTTGTAGGGAAAAGCGTTCATTATCACAAAGTGGTTTTTTCCACGGTATAGTATCAGGTTCTCGGGGTCCCTGTTCTCTCTGGGCTTCTCACAAAAGATACAGCCCTCCCCCTTCTCGCTCAGTATATAATCAATGCGCCACGGCGCCCACAGGACGTTCATATGTCGCCTCCCTCTCACCTGGATCCTCTGCTTCCAGGTCGCTGCATCCTGCACCCCCTAAGATCTAACGCTCTTGCAATCGGATACCTGCCTCTCAAACACCACCCTCCGTCCCACTATCCTCGGCTTCCCCTCGAGAAACATCTTGATTGCCTTTGGATACGCCCTGTACTCAGCCCTCTGGATCCTCGCCTTGAGGCTCTCATGAGTGTCATCCGGCTTCACCGGAACAGGCACCTGATACACAATGGGACCGTGATCGACCTCCTCGTCGACGATGTGTATCGTCGTTCCGGTCCATCTCACGCCATAATCCAGAGCCTGCTGGAAGGCATCCACTCCCCTGAAAGAGGGCAGGAGAGCAGGATGTATGTTCAGAATCCTGTTCCTGTAGTGCCGCACGAACTCAGGCGAGAGGATGCGCATGTAGCCTGTCAGGACCACCAGATCGACCCTTGCATCATCAAGCCTTTTGATGAGCAGCCTGTCGTAATCCTCTCTGGACAGGCCTGTCGGGTCGATGAACTCAGCCGGAACACCGAACTCCTCGGCGATTCTGAGAGCTCCAGCATCCGGCTGGTTGGTCAGGACGACCACCACCTCTGCCCTCAGGTAACCTGATCTGGTGGCCTTTATTATGTACCTGAGATTCTCCCCGCGCCCTGAGGAGATAACACCAATGCGCGAAAGGGGCGTCGAGCCGGTAAAGGTATCACTTTCCAAGTACGATCTCTATCGCAGAGACGTTGGTCTCCCCTCTGTCCGTGTTCAACGTCTCGGTCGATATCTTTATGTCCTTTACCACAACATCGCCCAGGAACCTGCTGCGTGAGACCTCAGCGACATCGACAGCTCTGGAGATCGCACGCCCTCTTGCCATTATCCTGACTTCCTTCGCACCGCTGTTGAACTGGGTCACTACAGCCAGTACATAGTTCATCACTGGTTTATTGCCGACGAACACCACATCATCTTCTGCCATGGTTGGTCACCACCTTGGAACTAACTTCACAGTGTTTGATGGTATCATAGCCAAGCATCTGATGCCTGACCAATCCGCTGATCCGGCGAATAGGCACTATCACTTGGCCGGGAGCCCGGTCCTCGCTGGTCGCCCCAGACAGGGCCTCCACGGCCGGTATGATAGGACACCGCCATTCAGGATGGATCTCATGAGATATATAGACTGTGGTATCCCTAAGGTCCGACGTAGATGTTATATCGTATTATATTTAAAACATCCATACCGGACAGCAGGGCTTTGATCCTCAAATTGGGGCGAGCTGCCCCTCAATGCTTTGATAAAGGTAGGTTGTGAAAAGCGAATGTCCGGAGAACAGCACCCGGGCACACAGAGAGATCTCCGGCCGCATTCCGCATGATGCTGAGGGCGTGAGACATGGACGACGATTGGCATGATGGCTGGCCGCCAGTTCGCGGTGATTACAGGGTTGTTGACAGGAGACGGGGCGTCGCGGTGGTCACGCTTGCAAGCAGCCTGGATATCAGAGGAGCAGCCATAGTTGGAACATGCAAGACCGAGAATCTCGGGGTGGAGAAGATCGTTGCTAACCTGATCTCCAACCCGAATATAAGGTACCTGATCGTCTGCGGTGCTGAGTCGCGGGGTCACCTGCCTGGCAATGCGATAGTATCCCTGCACAGGAACGGCATTGACAGCAGCGGTAAAATCATAGGCGCTGCGGGCGCGATACCGTTCATCCAGAACCTCCAGCGCGAGGCCGTCGATCGATTCCGCCGGCAGATCGCTGTGGTGGATATGATAGGGGTTGAGGATGTCGCTGAGATTGAGAGGGTTGTTGAGCACTACAGTGGGATAGCAGAGCCATTTCCCGAGCCGCCGTTTGAGGTCATCAAAAAAACGCATAGGTCAAGAGTCCAGCGGGGAGATATCGACGTCAGCCTCGGACTGGATGTGTATCTGGATGTAGATGCATGGGCAGTGTTTCTACCAACGTAGAAACAGCATTCACGTTCGATAGATGCATTAGCGGGTGATGGAGCTTGTTCAGATTTGCCAGAGATCAATCGGTTATCAACATCGCAGGCCTTCGCATCGGAGGTCAGCCAGGGGAGCTTCCCACAGCTCTGGCCGGGACCGTGTTCTACCATGGTCATAACATAGTCTCCAATGAGGAGATGGGCATATTCGATGGGAAGCGGGCTGAGGAGCTCATAAACAAGCAGGCTGAGATCTCAGAGGAGACCGGAAATCCGGGGGTGCTGCACATATTCGCGAGCACCCGGCGCGCTTTTGAAAAGTATCTGGATTTCATCGATCCCATCTGGAATGGACCCCTGATAATAGACTCGTTCGATCCGGGGACTAGGGCGGAGATGGCAATACATGTGACAGAGGTAGGATACGCTGATCGCACGATCTACAATAGCATAGGTCTGGCATCCAATGAGATGGAGATGCGTTTGCTGATGGAATCGGATATCGACTCAGCGATACTGCTCGCCTTCAGCCCGAATGCATCGAGCGTTGAATCCAGGATGGAGCTGCTGAGCCGTGAGGGTGGTCTCCTGGCAGTTGCCAGAGATGCGGGTATAAACAACATGCTGCTGGATCCCGGCGTAGCGCCTCTTGGGAGCGGCGCCGGAGCCGCGCTCAGGTTCGCCATCGTCGCAAAGGCGAAGCTCGGCCTGCCAGTCTGCTCCGGGATGCACAATGCTGCAAGCTCGTGGGAGTGGCTGAGATCGAAGGATAGAAGCGTGAGGAACTCATGCGATGCATCCACAGCAGCCCTTGCAGCATCGTTCTGTGCCAGCCTTGTCCTCTACGGCCCGATCGAGAACGCAGAAACTGTTTTTCCTGTTGTGGCCATGACAGATATAATGATTTCAGAGGCGCTGGAGGAGATGGAGGTGTGGCCGGTGTGGTCACACCCGAGGAACAGAATGGTATGAGAAGAGCGCTCATAAACGCACTCATATCTCAATAGTCCGCCAGCTGGTCAAGAAACAGATATGGGAGCGAGCTTCTTGTGCTAGTATTGAGCATGTTCCACGACTTCCAGATCTGCCGTCTCGCCCCCTTGGAGCCAGTGTCACGATAACCCAATGTGCAGTGGAATCTCAGATCAGCTCACGATCTCGTAGGTGACCATGACTGTCGTCTTCACTTCGACCATGCCAGGCTCTGTAGTGCTCGGCTCTACTGATGGTCCGAAGATGCCGAAAGGTATGTCCCACAGGTATAGCGGGCTCTCTGTGATGTCCACGATCTTTCCAAGCCTCCCGCCCGCTGCGCTGACCATCGCCTCTGCTGTCGCCCTGGCGTTCTCAACAGCCTTCTTCCGCGCCTCGTTCTTTGCATTTGTGGCATCACTCAGCGCATAGCCCGTCACAGCAGCGTACGCCCCTGTGCTCTCTGCAGTTTTCTTGATGCTCTCGATGGTGCTCTGCGTGGGGTTCGAAAGACGTATCGAAGCAGATACCGTCACAGTGGTCTGGTTCACGCATATGCTCTCATTCGATGCGCCTCTGCTGCATACCTTTGTGCTCTGAATACCTGTTGAGTATCCCTGAAGTATCTCACAGTTCTTTGTGCATGCATCCCTTATAGCATTGAGGCTGATGTTCAGCTTCTCAGAGCTCTCCGCGTACGCCTCTGTCACGTTCTCATTATCGCTTGATGCCGATACGGAGATGTACACAATATCCGCAGGCACTGTCACACTGCCCTCCCCAACAACTGTTATCGTGGGAACGTCAGCTGCAGATGCGAGTGATACAGCAGATACAGAAATCAGCATCATTATCGCGACATACTTCAAATCCATAACCGATTCCCCCATCGTTGATTAACGTAATCCATATTAAAAGAATTCGGTCTGATGATGTAATTTGTGTTGATCCGTGGAGAACCCTGAGCAGATCGGCCAAACGAGCTGTTTCCTTGCGCTCTTATGTGTTGGCAACCTGAAGGGCATGCACGCTGACTGCCGGAAGCATTCATCCGCCATAACCTATAGCACAATCAGTGCCTTATAAGAAAAAGCATCTCAGAGATGATGAGATCGGGGCGCCGGTGTTGTCCAAAATATTTCCGAGCCCCTGCTCTCCAGCTCATCTCCTGCACGCCATAGCCACGAGATCCACAAGATCGATGACCCTGCCGTGGCCTCCGGCCTCGTTCAGGTTCCTGACGCACATCGGGCAAGCTGTTACTATATATTTCGCCTCCGGTGGGGCATCAGCGAGCCGTCTCCTTGCTATCTCGAGCGAGACCTTCCTGTATCCAGCCCTGACGCCCCCTCCGCCGCCACAGCATCTGGCGAGCTCTCTGCTCCTTCTCATCTCCTCGAGATCGCAGATCTCCCTTATGACCCTCCTGGGCTGGTCGAAGATCCCGTTCACCCGGCCGAGATGGCACGGATCGTGGTAGGTAACAGTGAAATCCATAGGCCCGATCTCAAGCTCGGATACGCGAGAAGCCAGGAACTCCGCGACGCTCATGACCTTCAGACCGTAATCGTTTTTAAGGGTCGTATAGCATCCGGCGCATCCTGTTATCACAACATCAACATCCATCTCATTCATCTGACGCAGGTTCTCCTCCATGCATCCCGACGCATCCAGGCCGGTTCTCAGAAGTGGCGATCCACAGCACCGCTCAGAGGGGAGAATCGATACACCGAATCTTCTCAGAATCCCGAACGTTCTTGCTGCAGTCTCCGGATATCTGTAGGAGGCCATGCATCCTGCGAAGTAAACCTGATCTGCCTTTACAGCTGGGGATGCATCTGCTCCGAGCATGCTGAGCCAGTTATGCCTCCGTCCGGTCTCCCCAAGACTGTTCCCTGTCGATGAGATCCTGTCGCGAAGCTCGATCTGCCAGGATCCTGTGATCTTCCTGGATGCGAGAATCCTCCTCGCATCCTCCACGACTTTCGAGGGAGTGACACCCGCAGGACACATCTGGGAGCAGAGGGCGCATGTTGTGCACGTTCCCAGGCTATCCAGTGCCCATGAGCCATCCACCTCGTCTAGGATTTTCCCGATGAGGATCATCCTCCCGCGAGTGTTGAAGGTCTCCCACCCCAGAACCTCGAAGCTGGGACAAACTGCTCGACACGCACCACACCTCACACACCTTCTGATCTGATCGATATCGATCACCGACATCCCTCACAGACCCAGCTTGCCCGGGTTCAGTATCCCCTTCGGATCCAGCGCGCGCTTGATCGCGCGCATGATCTCCAAAGCAGGCCCCCACTGCATCTCCATGTATCCGGCTCTCGACCCGCCGATGCCATGCTCCGAGCTCACAGTCCCGCCGAGCTCTATGGCAGCTCTGTGGATCATGTCCGCCGCTATCCTGAGCCTGGTCCACTCATCCTCGCTGCTCACATCTATGAACCATGCGACGTGCAGGTTGCCATCGCCGATATGACCGTACTTCATCGCCGGAATGCCGGTTCTGTCTGATATCTCCTGAACCTTTCTCATCAGATTGGGAATCTCCTTCATCGGAACCCCCACATCCTCTCCGACATAGACGCGGCTCTTCGATGGATCGAGCCTGGAGATCGCAGCGCCGACCAGCTCCCTGGCAGCCCAGATCTCCGACATCTCCTTATCATCGGATGCAATTCTGATGCTCTGCGCCAGGCCTGCACAGGCCTCTGATATTCTTCTTGCATCCTCTGACGTAGAGAGATCTGTTCCATCGACCTCGAAGAGGATGATATCACCGTCGGGAAGCACTATATTCGGATCGCATCTTCTGAGCACCTTAACAGTCGTGCTGTCCATTATCTCGCATGCGGACGGCACGATGCCTGCAGAGAACGCCTTCACAACGGCCATGCCGGCGAGCTCAGAGCTCTCAAAGGATGCCATGACCAGCCTCCGTCTCTTCGGTAGGGGCACGATCCTGAGCCTCGCGGCTGTTATGATCCCAAGCGTGCCCTCCGCCCCGACCATTAGCCGCGTCAGATCGTATCCGGCAGATGATTTCAGTACTTTAGAGCCTGTTCGGATAACCGTGCCGTCAGCGAGCACAACCTCAAGATCGAGAACATAGCTCTTGGTGGTGCCGTACTTAACGCACCTCATGCCGCTGCCGTTGTTTGATATCAGCCCGCCTATTGTGCAGACGCTGGAGCTTCCCGGGTTCGGAGGGAAGAAGAAGCCATGTGGTTTGAGAGCTCTGTTGAGATGCTCAACAACAACACCCGGCTCAACATGGACCTGCAGGTTCTCCACATCTATCTCCAGGATTCTGTTCATGCCGGACATGTCGAGGACCATGCCACCTCTGAGAGGCACAGCGCCCCCGGCGAGGCCGGTGCCAGCGCCTCTGGCTGTCACAGGTATCGCGTGCTCGTATGCGAGCCTGAGTATCCTGGAGACCTCCTCTGTAGTCAGAGGTCGAATGACGTACTCCGGCAGGCCGTATACCTGAGATGCATCGCAGGAGTAGCAGCAGAGCTCGGCTGGCGAGTTCGAGACCCTGGCTCCGACTATGCCTCTGAGTTCATTCATGATTGGGCTGCTCCGTTCCGGTAACATTCTCCTCCAAGCTCAACGGGAGATCTCGTAGCTGAGATGATATGATAAAAAGATTTTTGTCCAAAGGCAGATGCAGATATATCTGCTGAACGGTCTACCAAGGATATCTGCACCTCTGAGATGATGTCAGATTTTCGCATGACCGATATCATTAGCGATGCGACGATCTTGATGGGTTCTAAAAAGCTCACAGGTATATCTTCAACGCTCTTATCCATTTGATGACTTGCTTTGGGAGGCACTGTTCCCGCTGTGTGCTCCTGGCGAATGAATGGGTGCATCCAGCAACCAGTATG